>PKUY01000135.1 GCA_003131705.1 Acidobacteriota bacterium
CACTATCAAAAAGGCTCAACAGGTTCAGGCCCATGGCCCCATGGCCACGCTCGGCGGCAATCTCGTTCCTTCGGCGCGGCGTCACCGACGCGATGGAGTAGAATGTTCGCTCGCCATGAAGGAAAGATTTTATCGCGCGACGATGAAGATCGGGGGCAGCACGCTGCTCGGGCGCCTCGCCTTCGCGTTTCTCCTCATCCTTTCCATCGCGTTCGGAGCGGCCGTCGGTTTGCTTTTCGTTTACTCGAGCGATCTGCCGGAAATTCATGCGCTCGAGGACTATCGCCCGGTCATCGTGACAGAACTGTACGCGGACGACGGCCAGCCCATCGGAACCTTCTCGCTCCAGAGACGAATTCTCCTTGCTTATAACCAAGTCCCGAAAATTCTTAAGGATGCAATCCTCACGACCGAAGACCAGCACTTCGAAGAACACTGGGGCGTCGATTTTCCGCGCGTCCTTGGCGCCGCTTGGCACGATATTCTGCACGGAAGAAAAGCCGAAGGCGCCAGCACGCTGACGATGCNNGCTCGGACCGCCACTTCCACCGCAAAGTCCAAGAAGCGATCCTCGCTCTGCAAATCGAGCGGCATTACACGAAAGACCAGATTCTCACGATGTACTGCAATCAGATTTATCTCGGCGCGGGAGCGTACGGCTTCGAGGCGGCCTCCGAATATTATTTCAGCAAACCAGTGGGCCAGTTGACGGTCCCCGAAGCCGCCACGCTTGCGGCCATCATCCGCGGACCGATTTACACTCCCACCAATCACCCGGATCGCGCGCTGGCCCGGCGCAATCTCGTCCTGTCGCTCATGGCACACGACGGCAAGATCACGCAGGAGCAAGCGGACACCATGAGCAAACTGCCGCTCGGCCTGCACATTCAATCCCTGCGCAATGATCTGGCGCCCTATTTCGTCGAGGAAATCCGCCAATACCTCGAGCGGACTTACGGCACGGCCGCTGTCCACGAACAGGGTTTGCGCGTTTACACAACTTTGAACGTCGCGATGCAGAAGGCGGCGGACCAGGCCGTTCGCGACGGACTCCACGCCTACGATCGACGCCACGGCTGGCGCGGCAATCTTCCGAACATCCTTCGCGACAATCTCGGCACTCTCGACAAATATCAAAACGACGACTGGCACGCACCGATTCAAAAAGGCGACTACGTCACGGGCTTGGTCACGTCCGTCCAACCGACGTTCGCGTCGATCAAAATCGGCGGGTATCGAGCCCTGCTCACTCCGGCCGATTTTTCTTGGACTGCGCACAAATCAGTTTCGGATCTACTGAAGATAGGCGATCTCCCCGTCGTGCAGATCAAGGAAATGAACGGTACAGCCGTGCAAGTCGAGCTTGAGCAGGTTCCTTTGGCGCAGGCATCCCTGATTGCAATCGACAACGCCACCGGCGAGATCAAAGCCATGGTCGGCGGTTACGATTTCGAGCAATCGAAATTCGACCGCGCGACCCAGGCTCTGCGCCAAACCGGCAGCTCGTTCAAGGTGTACGTTTACGCGGATGCGCTCGCGCAGGGAATGTCGCCCTTTGACACGGTTGTGGACGAACCGGTGACGTTTCACAGCGGCGGACAGGAATATTCGCCGCACAACTACGACGAGAAATTCGAGGGACGCATCACGCTGCGCCGCGCTCTCGCCGATTCGCGAAACATCCCTGCTGTGCGCCTGCTGGACAAAGATGGAATTGAAAGCGTGGTGGATTTGGCCCGGAAGTTCGGCATCGCAAGTCCGCTGCCGCCCTATCTTCCCCTCGCACTCGGTGCCGCCGATCTGACGCTCATCGAACATACGTCCGCGTTCACCGTTTTCCCCGACGATGGCATCCACATCGAGCCGCACTACATCAAGCGCGTGACTTCCTACGACGGAGCGGTCCTCGAAGAGTCGCGCCCGAATGTGACCGACGTGATCCCGCCCGAAGTCGCGCGCACCATGGTCGCAATGCTCGAAGACGTGGTTCAATTCGGCACCGGCATTCGTGCGAAAGAGCTTGGCCGCCCCACCGGCGGCAAAACCGGCACGACCAACGATTTCACCGACGCGTGGTACATCGGCTTCACGCCGCAGATCACTGCGGGCGTGTGGGTTGGCAACGACGACCGGCGCGTCTCGCTCGGCAAAAAAGAAACCGGTGCACGCGCCGCCCTTCCGATCTGGTTGGAGTTCATGCAGCAGGGCATGCCGGGGATGCCTGTCGCGGACTTTCCCAACGTGGTGCCACTCGAAAAACTCGCCGCCACGCAGCAGGTTCAGGTGGATACGCCCGACACCGCCCCTACCGCCGACCCCGCGGAGCAAGGCCTGACGCAAGCAAGCGCGCCTCAACCTCCGCCATCCAAGCCGCCGCAAAAACCGCCGACCGCTCCGGCCGCCGGAAATTCAACCCCAAGGCCATCGAACTAGGAAGTTTCGCCGTTTACTTCTCGGTGAAGGGATCCCAGCCGCCAGAAGCGAGCCGCTTGGTGCGCCCGTCGCAGTCCACGAGGGTGAGCTGCGTTCCGCGTTCAATCTCGCCGATCGCTTTTATCTCCCGGAATCCCGGCGCTCCTCGCAAACGTTTCACGTGTCTGCGCGGCACCGTGAAAAGCAGCTCGTAGTCATCGCCGCCGTGCAGTGCCATTTGCAGGGGGTCGAGTTTCAATTTCGCAAGTCTCGCCTGCATCTTCCCGGACACGCCGGCAGAAATCTGGGCGCACGGTATACGCTCGGCCCAAACCCGAGCGCCCGCCCGACTCGCGCGGCACAGACGGCCCAGATCGGTCGAAAGCCCGTCCGAAATATCCAACATCGCTGACGCCACTTTTNNTTTCTGCTCCGCGAGCCAAGCCCCCAGTTCAATCCGAATTTTCGGGTATAGGTGCGGCTGCAGCACCCGAAATTGGCTGACGGAGGCTCCTTCAAGCCCTTTTAAGCCGCCATTTCGGACCATTTCAAGCCCTAATTGCGCCCGTCCGAGCCTTCCGCTCACATATATAATGTCTCCCACTCGGGCACCCGAGCGCGTCACCGCCAGCCCCGGAGCAATCTCGCCCAGCACTGTAATGCTGATCGAGATGCTGGCGCCCTTCGTCGTGTCTCCTCCGGCGATTCGCATTCCAAACTGCCGTGCGGCCCNNGGAGGAAAAACCGCGGCTGAGCTCCCATGGCGGCGAGGTCGTTCGTCGCGCGAGCCAGCGACTTGAATCCGACAGAGTCCGCCGGATGCGCATCCGCTAGAAAATGCACTCCCTCAAGAAACGCGTCACAGCTTAGGGCCCACTCGGTGCCGGCACCGGCCGCTAGAACCGCCGCATCGTCACCAATACCCAGGCACAAGTTGCCGCGACCCGACGCGCCCCGACCGGAAGGGATCGCGCGCGCGATTCTGTCGATCAGTTGGTCTTCACCACTCATCCTGTACTTTCGACCAGTTGCGGCAGATTTAGCTTTTAAGGTAGAGTTCTGCCAGGCGGTTCCCAAATTATAGATTGCCTGGAACGGAGAAGCGANNCCGTTCAATGTAAAATGGAAGATGGGAGTTGACGCATGCAGTTACGGTCGTTACAATTCGTTGGGTTTCGGACCAGGGCTCTCGGTTCAAACTCTAGATTGAAGTCTTTCTGACTAAGCGGCTAACCGTGTTATGGGGCGTACGGTTTTAAGCCGGCCGTAGTAGCAATCAATCGGGCGAAATTTAAAAACTATGAAGGGTACTTCTTACACCTTTTTTATTGGCTCAAGCGCCTCCGGCGGCATGAGACGTGTGCGCGTGCCTTTCTACGTGCTCCATGTGGTCGCAATTCTTGCAGTTGTCGGCGGAATCACGGTCGCCGCGGGCATGGGTTCGTACTCACGCATGCTCTGGAAAGCCACGAATTACAATTCCCTGCGCCGCGAGCAAGACAACCTGAAACAACAATATGTCCAGCTGCAGACCGAGGTCAAAGACACCAATCAGCGGCTAAATTCCCTTCAATCGCTCGCTGGCGAAGTCGCCATGGCCTACGGCATCACGCGCTTCCGCCAGACACCCTTCGGCCTAACCGACGCGGATACCGAGCCGGAGGCGCAGTACCAGCAATCTGTCGACGAGTTCAGTTACCTTGCAAAGAACGCCACCGCAGTCGAGATGTCTAGCGGTGGCATGAGGCTCCTGCCGGCCACCCAGTTAAGCGGCCTCGGGATTGCTCCCTCGCTTTGGCCAGTGGAGGGCCGGATTACGGGGCATTTTGGTGAACGGCTCGACNNCGACCCGTTCAGTGGTGAGGGCGCATTCCATGCGGGCTTGGATATAGCTTCACGTTACGGTGACGATGTCCGCGCGACGGCCGACGGAGTCGTCGAAGAGGCGGGCTTGCGTGCTGGCTACGGCCGCCTGATCATTATCGACCACGGCTTTGGCGTTACGACCTGGTACGGCCATCTTTCCGGCTTCAAGATTCAGAGCGGCGTGCGAGTGAAAGGTGGAGACGTAATCGGATACGAAGGCGATAGCGGCCGCTCTACCGGACCACACCTCCACTATGAAGTACGCATTTACAACACGCCCGTGAATCCCTGGCGCTACCTCCGCGGCACCGCACCTGAACCAACATCTACTGGCGATTAACTTTCTTAGACTGCCTCCCCTCGACGAACACCCACAGACTTTTGAGGGCATCCCACCGCTGCGCGGCTTCA
>PKUY01000343.1 GCA_003131705.1 Acidobacteriota bacterium
GTCACCTAGCCATTTCCCCCCTGCCTCCCAGGGTTTCGGTTCGTTGGTTCGTCAGATGAACGCTGCTGGAAAATGACCGTTTGCAGAACCTGCTACGTCTAGCTGGAAAGAGCGATGGATTATGAGCGATGAAGCACGCCCCCAGGGAAATCACCCTTCACAGTCGGAACACGCCGACCATGGAACCCTGCGCGCGAAATCGGCCTCGCACGGCGACCGCGTCGAACTAAAAGACGTCCTCATTACCGACGAGCTGCATGCGCGCCCCGACAGGAGGGCGAATCTGGCAGAGGAGAGCGACTGCCTCCGTTCGCTTGCCTGGGTGATGGCCAACTCGCCGGAAGCGTTGGTGGACACTGTACTCCAGACGGCCCTGCGGCTCTGCAACGCGGGCACCGCGGGGCTGAGCGTTCTCGATAGAACGTCCACTCATGAGGAAGTGTTTCGATGGACGAACCTGGCGGGAAGGTTAGCCGGACATGTGGGAGAAACGACTCCAAGGAATTTTAGTCCCTGCGGGGTGACGGNNAGCTATTTCACTTACCTGTCGGAGAACACCTCCATCCCGATCGTCGAAGGTTTGGTCATTCCCGTTCGCTTGGGCAACGAGATCCCGGCCACGATTTGGATCCTCTCGCACAAAGATGGGGCGTACTTCGACGCCGAAGATGTGCGCATCATGGCGGGTCTGGCTGAGTTTACCAGTTGCGCTCTCCGCTTGACTCGATCCGCCGCAGCCGCAAAGAAGGCGCTGCACGAAGGTGAAGGCGAACTCGCCGCGCACAAGGCCACGGAAGCAAACCTCAGGGAAACCCAATCCGGCCTGGAATTCGTGATCGATGCTCGCACATCGCAACTGCAACAATTGTCCGCGAGGCTGATCACGCTTCAAGACGACGAACGCAGGCGCATTGCCCGCGAGCTGCATGATAGCGCGGGTCAATACTTAGCTGCCATTCAGATGAACCTTTCTGCCACGCTGCGCGAAGATCGGGCGCTCTCCCCCGCTCAGGTGTCTCGCATCTCCGATTCACTGCAAATTGTCGAGCGCTGCACGTCCGAGATCAGAACAATCTCTTACCTCCTGCACCCTCCGCTTCTCGACGAAATGGGACTAAGCTCGGCAATTTCTTGGTACGCGGAGGGTTTTGCGGAGCGCAGCGGAATACATGTGGATTTGGACATCCCCAAGAATCTGGGCCGCTTGCCCGGTGCGATTGAAACCGCATTATTCCGAGTCGTGCAACAAAGCCTGGCGAATATTCATCGCCATTCCGGCAGCCATATTGCCAAGATTCGTATTGCCCTGGATGCAGAACGAGTCGAAATGGAAGTTTGTGACCACGGCCGCGGGATACCAGCCGAGATTCTGAAGGGTTTCGCCTCTGCCACGCGCCTTCCCGGTGTGGGACTTGCCGGCATGCGAGAACGCGTCTTGGCAATGGCCGGAAAATTCAACATCAAGTCCGGCCCCGCAGGCACAACAATTGGAGTGAGTTTGCCGGTGCAGGAGATTTCGGCACCCTAGTGATCGAAGCTCGATAAACGCGCATCTCTACACAGATCAGGGTATTGTTTAAGACGAAATCCGTTGCTCTACTACGAATGATCTGTGTGAATCAGCCTTGAAGATTGAAGGCCACAGCTCCCTGTGAGCGAGGCCTTCATGACCCGTATTCTTATAGTTGACGATCAACCCCACATTCGAAAGTTGGTTCGAGGCTTCCTGAAGAATGAGGCTGGTTGGGAAGTCTGCGGCGAGGCTGCGGACGGACAACAGGCGGTAGAGCAGGCTGAAACTCTCAAGCCGCAAGTGATCCTCCTTGATATTCAGCTGCCGGTGATGAACGGTTTCGACGCCGCCAAGCAAATTCTTATGGCGTCGCCTCGCATGCTGATTCTAATCCTATCGATTCACCAAGAGGCTCATTATGCACAGGGTGCGAAGGACTGTGGCGCACGGGGATTTTTGCCCAAACATCACGTCGCGGAACACTTGGTGCCAGCCGTTGCAGCCTTGCTGCGAGGCGAGCTTCACTTTCCAAGCATCGCGGCAGACTGAGGCTTCTCCCTCTTCTGCCTCTGCAGCGGATGGGCATTGCCACAAGCGCTTCCCCACGCGCTGACTTGAACCATACCCCTTTTTGTGTGGACACACCTCAGGGCATCACGGCGACAATGCAAACGCATTACCTCGTGATAGAATCGCAGAAAGCTAAAGTGGCAATACCGGATTTGGGTGCAATCGAAGCAACAGAAACATCGCGGTGCCCTACAAAGTCCGCTACAACCCACGAAGCCGAGGTAGCTCAGTGGTAGAGCAGCCGATTCGTAATCGGCAGGTCGCGAGTTCAACTCTCGCCCTCGGCTCCAATATCCCTTTCCCCTGTAGCGGGTTACGCCGTTGCGCTAACGGATTGTCACACGCGGAAATCCGCCAGCATGGATCTCACCGCGGCCCCCATGTTTTTGTGGTGATCGCTCCGGCGCGCGAAGAGCTTGAACGCCACTAAACTAAAGAAGCCTATGCCGAGCAAGCCCAGTACAGCGGGTTCCGGCGTGTCCGCCACAATCGTGAGTTCCCCGTACCCATTGAAGGATAGATAGTCGCCGGGAATGAAAGTCAACTCGTTATCCTGGATGCTGAATGGGGATGCGGTGAATCCTGCACCCCAGATGGGATCGCAGAAATCAAAGTGCGGCCCATCAATCGGGAACGACACGTCGCAATACATGAGCATCTCGTACGTTGTTACTCCGGTAGATATCAAAGGAACTAGGTCAAATTCCACCGTGTACGGAATTGTACCTACGTTCGGGACACTGACGTCGGGCTCAAACACGGCCCATGGCCCCCCAACCGCCGTCGTCGAGGGCAGCGAGAATGTGAATACTTCCCCTAGCCCTGTGTCGAACGTGAAATCATCGGTGCTGTCGGCCTTCGCAGGCTGAATGAGAAGCAGAAAAAGAGAGAGAACGCCCATTATTCTAAGTGTCATGTTATTTCCCCTTCGAGGAACGGACTTTCACATTTTATCGCGGAAACGACAGATATGCGGCCTGGGTGAGGATTCCAGTGCACGTAGATGACCGAGGCCATTGCCTATCAGGTAGCAATAACCTCGCCTGACCGAAGCGGTTCACTTTGCTACGGACAATCCCTTGGGCGTGGCAGTGGTTGCGACCGTGTATGGCAAACTCGGCTTCGTGTGCTTTAATCTCCGAGCAGCAGCGCGCTTTTAGAAGGAATTGGCACGTCGCAAGAAATGCCCTGATTTTCTGCCTCCATCTCCGCGACCGGCTCTCGATGGACCCAAATCGCCGCAGATCGGCTAACGCTAGACGGAGTTTGATTGAAGTGAAAACGGCGACCGGTTTTCACGGCCGCCTGTAATCATGCTCTGAGAGAAATTGTGCGAGAGTCGCGGGGCGCGCGAGTGGCACACCAAAGAAACCAAAAGTAAAACGGCCGGGGGCTAGGCTGAGGGACCCAAGCCGCCCGGCCTCTTCTCACCCATCTCCGCAGGGGCTGGGTAAGAATCTGTTATGCGGCGTTTTCAGCGCTCCGCATGAATTCGTAGCGTTCGATAGCCGCAGCCACTCCAACCTCACCTGAGTGTTCCGGGCTGCTGCGCAGTACGCGGCCCAAACAGCGGACGCGAACCGGTCCCGCCTGTGTTAGCTCATTGGGGAGGGTCATTACGATCTCGACCGGTGACCCGCTCTTCAAGCCCTTGGGCAACCGGAAATACAGGCCGCGCGAACTCACTTCGCGTGATTCGGTGTCCGCTTCACCTACAACATTCTCGTCCGTCCAGCGGACCGTCAGCGGCAAACGCATCAGGAAACGCCGCGATACACGTCTTTCTTTCAATGACACTGGGCAACTCCTTCTAAGTTCCCGAGTAGGATAGGGGGAAGGCTCATTGAAACCAATAGAGCAAGAGGGCCAATTCTGGGTGGCCTGGCTGGTACAAAAGTACTGTGCCTAATCAGCTCTTGTTTAGATGCAGGGTCAGCAGCTGGGTGGTAAACGATTCGGCGGGGACGACACTGGTTTACTTCGCCGATTACGCCTGGTCGATCAAGCGGTGGTGTATGGCGTAGAGGGCAAGTTCGAGACGGTCGGAAACTCCCAGTTTATCGAAGATATTGTGCAGGTGGTTCTTCACCGTCTGTTCGCTGATGAACAGCTTTTCGCCAATCTCGCGGTTTCGGAAGCCCTGCGCCACGAGCTGAACAATTTCCTTCTCGCGCTCGCTGAGCAGCGGCTTTTCCCGCCGCTGTCCCGATTCGGACGATTTCTTGAAGGCGTCGATTACCTCGGCGGTCATGCGATTATCGAGCCAGATTTCGCCGTCATGGACCTTGCGGATGCTCTTCAGAAGCAGATCGCTGGCGGATTGCTTCAGCACCACGCCGCGCGCTCCCAGACGCATCGCGCGCACCACATCGCGGTCGTCTTCCGCCGCCGTCAGGACGATCACGCGGGTCGGAAGAGTGTCGAAATTCACCTCTTCGAGTACGCCCAAACCATCCTTCTCAGGCATGCGTAGATCGAGCAAGAGAATGTCAGGCTTCAACTTGGCGAGCATCTTCGTACACTCGACGCCGTTGGAGGCCTCGCCCACGATCTGGACGTCGTCCGCCACTTCGAGCAGCTTGCGGAGACCGTCGCGGAAAATCGCGTGGTCGTCCGCGACCAGTATTCGAATTGCTGGCTTTGCTTTCGTCATAATTAAGTCAATGGAATTTCAACCGTAAGACGGGCCCCGTGCCCTGGGTTCGACTCCACCGTCAGGGTGCCACCAACACCCCTTGTCCGTTCCTTGATCGAGATCGGGCCCAGACGCAGCCGGTCCAGTTCTTCGCTCGTGTATCGCCCTGAAAAGCTGAATCCCTGACCGTTATCGTCAACGACGAGAGCGACTTTCGCCTCGTCTTGTTCTAGTTTTACCACGACGTGGCTGGCAGTCGCATGCTTTTTTACGTTGTGAAGTGCTTCACGGTAAATCTGGAAAAGCTCCCGGCAGATGCGGTCCGGGAGATGCAAATCACGATCTTCAATGAACAAATCCACCGCCAACCCATACTCGCTTCGGAACCGCTCCGCGAAACCCAGCATCAATTCCCGCATGTCCGCGCTTTCGACGCGCAGAGGGCGCATGTCCGTCACCATCCGGCGCAGATCTTCACTCTCCTGCTGGACAGTCTTCTGCAGGCCGGCCAGCTCGGCGCACGCCTGTTCGGGTGTTTGCGGAAGTTTGTGCCGCATGACGTCGAGCTGAATTTTGAGGCTGAGCAGCGTCTGCAAAATTCCGTCATGCAGATCCCGCGAAATGCGGCTGCGCTCCGATTCGATGGTGCGCGCCCGTAAACTGCGCAACAGGAATATGTTCTGGAGCGGCGGCGCGATGTGGCGGACAATTTGCTCGAACCAGCGCAAGTCCCCGTCGGAAAATTTTCCGCTCGGCGCAGATGAATTCACCAGCAGGACCCGCCCTATGGGCCTCCCGCCCGATTCAATCGTCACTGCCATGAAGGACCGCGCCCCAATTTCTTCGCGGGTGGATGCAGGCGGCGGGGGCAGCCTTCTCACCCGCGTACCCGTCCGGCGGTCCCAGCCGAAGCCCTCGCCGCTCCCATTTTGATAGTGCCAGCCCATTGAAATTTCCAGCGAATCGAATAGATAGGCCTCCGCGTGCGCAGGCGAAAGCGTTTCCGGGCCGCGCGGCTCAGGATCGCTCGGACGAACCTTCCAGACGAAAAGCCTCTCGAGCTCGTCGTCAAGGATTGCGAGGTAAGCTTGTTCGGAATCGAACGCGAGAGCCAATTCACCGAGCGCCTGGCGAATCGACTCATTTAATCCGTGTTCGAATTGCAGAAGCCCGGTGATCTTCTGAAGGAATTGGCGGCGCTCGAGGTGCTCCCACTCGCGTGCGCCCAGGAATCCCATGCCCAAACCGGATACGAGCGTCCCCAGCCCAATTGCTATCCAGTGCCAGATGCTTTCCCACCGAAACGCTTCCTCAACAGCCACGCGGACAATGATTGCGATGGTCGCCACCGCGACGAGCGCGAGCATCGCGGGAGTATTTCCGCGCGTCGCCAATGCGAACACTGCGAATAGAAAGAGGAACCAAAATGCAGAAACAGAAGGCGTGAGGTAGAGGAATACAGCCAGCATCGCGAAATCCACCGCCAGAGGAATTCGAAATCGCACCTCGGCGAGCAGGCGGTCGACCAGCACCGCGCTTAATGCCAGGACCAAATATGCCGACAGAACGAAAGCGGCCAGCGGCCGCACAGGCTTCCCAGAGGTCTCGAGAAGTGCCACGAGAGACAACGCCGCGATCACGGCGCGGGCCAGCGTGACTTGCCGTTCAAGATAGAGACGTTCGGTGTTGTCCAGGAGCATGTGGCGGGTGATTACCTTTTTAAGTCTAGCAAGCCCGTGTCGGCCCGCAATCGGCCCGCGGCCAGATGTCTTCTTTTGGTAATCGCCCAGTTCCCCAACAAGCCCGAAATGGATCTCTACACCAAGCTATTGCACCGGGCAGTTGACAATAGGTGCATAATCGTTCGCAGAATTCGTTTTTCGGGGGACTACCAGGTTGTCGCAGCGATATACGCGAAGCGAAGTAGGGCGCATCTTAGGAGTAGAGCCGAGCCGTCTGCGTTATTGGGAACGGCTGAGACTGGTCCGTCCTCGATCGCGCTGGGGCGAGCGATTCTACAGTTTTGGCGATCTCGCTGCTTCGCGCACTTTGCAACGTCTCACGGAACGGCGAGTTCCGGCGCTGCGGGTGCGGCGCGCCGTCACATTAATGGAGCAGCAGTTCGGCGAGTCGCCCTTGCTACTGCAGGAACTGCGCTTCGTGGAACAGGGCCGCGACTTGCTGGTGATTTCCCCTGGCGCCGCCCGGCCATTCAGTCCCCTCAAGCAGCAGTGGGTTTTTCCGTTCGATGCGGCCACGTTCCCTGCGAAGTTGCACTCGATGACGGGACCCACGCCCGAGGAACTGTTTCAAACCGCGCTCGATTGCGAGACGCGGCCGGAGACGCTCCCGCGGGCTGTGGAGAATTACCGGCAAGTGCTCGAACGCGCGCCCGACTGGGTCGATGCCCACATTAATCTGGGCGTGGCGCTCTACCAGTTGGGGAACGCCGAAGAGGCGCGCGCGGAGTTTTTCGCCGCCGTGCAGCTCGATCCCCTCAACGGAATTTCGCGCTATAACCTGGGCTGCGTGTTGGAGGAGCAGGGAGAATTTGACGAGGCCATCGATCATCTGCGGCGAGCGGCACGCGCCATGCCCGCCCATGCGGATGTCCATTTCAATTTGGCGCTCGCGTACGAGAAGCGCGGCAAACGCAGCATGGCCCGCGAGCAGTGGCTCCTCTATCTACGGAACGCTCCCAACGGGCAATGGGTCGAGGAAGCGCGCTCTCACCTGAGGCAATGTTCGGAGAACCGCAAAATCTCGGCACCAATTCCCTTCCCTCACAAGCATAACTCGCGTGCGTAGTCGTTCTCGCCCGACTGCAATCTATCTCCACGCGCAACACCGTGCTATGATTTTCCCGGGTGGTGAGCGTAGCTCAGCCGGTAGAGCATCGGTCTGTGGCTTACAAGCAATCCCATTCAGTCCACAGCGCTTAGACCGATTTTAGGTTCAAGAAACACCCTTCGATTGCAAACAGTTTGCACACTGAGCGGGCATAGCCGGGCGCTCTAGATATTTGCGACGGCGAATGAGAAAGTGTTCCCCACTGATGCGGCGACCTACGTATACTTGCCCATTTTGCGGTGCCGTAAATGCCGAACCGCCAGTATCATGCAGGAGAACCCTGGACGTGTCCGGGTTGCTCTCGACAGCGTGTTCGACTCACCACTATTGAAAAGCTTCAAATTTTTCCTCGCTTGTGCGAGCTTCTTCTCAAGTACGACGATTTGCTGTTGTATTTTCATTGTTCTTTCTCAGGCTACCCTATTCCCCAATCTACTCCATGTACTGCTTCACCAGCGCATCGTATTCATCCCATGAGTGGCAACTTATTCCCTCTCGGAACTAAGCATCGCCTGATGTGCTGGTGCGTCAGCAATTAATCTCTCCCAGTGTTCCGAAGCGAACAGATTCACGGCTGGGTTTATCGCACTATTTTCGAATGAAAAAGAAAGACCTGACTCCAAAACAGTTGTCCTCCGTCTCCTGCCCTACGTGTGGTGTCGCTGCCGGGCGGCGTTGTGTGCTGCCTTCAGGTGGCCTGCGCTTTGAACCACACCCAGACCGGAAGTTTTCAGCGATTGAGACCATAGAAAAGAATTCACGTTAGACTCTACCTCTCCACCCCGAAGCTTGCCGAAGAAAAAAGTAGTAGAAGCTGTTCTATAACGTAGTACAGGGCCCTGAAAAGAAGGTACAGGAGTTTTCTGAGATGAGAGATAAGCAGAGTTAGCAGCGCCGAAGGAGGGCGAATGGCCCGATCGAGTGCGTTGCTGACCGAAGCGCAGTGGCAGAAGATTGCGCCCTTGCTCCCCAAGCCACCCAAGCAACGCAAGAGCGGCCGTCCGTGGATTCAGAACCGTCGCGTGCTGGAAGCGATTCTGTGGATTCTGCGGAGCGGGGCTCGCGGCACTCACGCCAGGCCGAAATTCCATGCGCATGTAATCTCTAAGTTGCCTACGATTGCAAACATGCAAACAGGAGCGGCTTAGAAAATTTGTGCTAAGCTATTTACAATCGTAGTGTGGTGAGCGTAGCTCAGCTGGTAGAGCATCGGTCTGTGGC
>PKUY01000047.1 GCA_003131705.1 Acidobacteriota bacterium
GAATAACTCGGGGCGTCCGGCGACTCAGCCCCCATCAGGCAACAACCCGAGCACCACTGGTGGCGGAAACTCGAACGCGCAGCCCAGCAACACTGTGCGTCCCGGATTCCAACGGCCCCCGGGAAACAATCCGGATGCACCTGGCAATGTGAACCCGAATGCTCAGCCAAATAACTCGGGGCGTCCGGCTTTCCAGCCGCCTTCACATAACAACCCAAACACAAACGAAAATGGCAACTCCAACGCCCAGCCGAACCGGACTCCCCAGGACCGGAGGCAAATTCAACCTCCGCCGAAACCTCCGAATCCGCCCAAGGAGTCTAAGGCGGAACAGGACAAACGTAAGCAGCAGGAGAAGGATCAAAAGGATCACCAACAATAAGCCGATCCCCTTCTGCGGATCTCCCCGACGACGGCCCCGATCCTTGGGGCCGTTTTCGTTTTTTAGTCTGAAAACGCGCTGAATCAGGGCGTGGTAGCGGGCGGTGTAGCGGGCGGTGTAGCGGCCGGCACAGCGGCGGGATTCGGTTGNNAAGTGCGAGATACGCACGGCCAAACGCTGATTGCTGCGTCCCGGCGGCGATTGCGACAGCTTGCACCGTGTATCGCCCGGAGGGCAATTTCGCAAGGGGCAAGCTGATGCGGAAAGACGCAGTGCGTGTCTTCGGATCGACCTCGGCGGGCGCGAGCAGCGGCGTGGCGTTCACCTGTACTCCGCTGCGGAAAAATACCAGCCCAGCGCGAAGCGTGTTCACGTCAAACGTATCGGTCTTGTCCGGCTTCTCCGGATAGTAGGCCTGGAAGAAGATGTACAAAGTTTGCTGCTGCGTAAAAAAGCGTGTGACGCTCGGCACGATTTTTTCGCCGTCCATCTCGAGCGGAGAAGCGGCAGTCTTCGCGCGAATTCGCTCCCCCCTGGTTTCGACTTCCCCTGTTTTTTCAACGGGCACAAGCTGGCTCGACAATAGCACCGAGCTAAGCGACATCCGCGCGGCGGGACGCGGCGGCACCGCGAGCTGCTGCTCGAAGGTGCCGATCTTCCCGGATTCGTTTTCGCGCGCGACGAATTTCAGCCGATATGTCCCTGGCGCCAGCAGCACGCCGCCTTGATATACAAGGTTGCTGCGGGTCACCTGCTGAAAACGCTGCTCGTCGAGATGAACCGTGATCGTGTCGCGCAGCGCGGCCACCGATTGCCCCGACGGCACGGCGCGCACCTCCGCTGCGAAATCAAAAGACGCTTCGTGGCGATTGTGCTTCTGCGCCCAATCGAGCGCTCTCGACGAGAGCTTCGCCGAAATGGGAACGTACACCTGCTGGTCGCCCATGCGGAACATACCCGTCTCGACTGCGATCGGCAGATCGGATTCTGGATTCTCCGAACGCATGGCGTCCGCGAGCTGTTGGTCGCGATCCTCTTTTTCAAGATGCTGAAAATCTCGCGGCGCGTAGTAGCCATTGCGGTAGCGTACGTGCGCACCCGGCGCGCTGACTTTCACGCGCACGACTCGCCAGCGCCCGTCGCGTTTTACGCCCTCCGGCAGAGTGTAGCCCACTAGATAATATCCGGCGTTATCCTGCTGAATTTTCGGGAACGCATCGCTCAGGTCGCCGAGATCGAAAAATGCGCGCCCGCCAGTGTCGGTCGAAAGCGTTGCAAGCGCATCGCGTGAATCCTCGCGCTGATCGGTCTGGTGATAGACGGACGCCCCGCTGAACATGGACGTACCCGTGGCCGCGGCGGTCGTAGCATCGCCGCCCGGCGGAGTCGCAAACATGCCGCGTGCGTCGATGGAATAGATGGAGACGTCGGCGCGGTTCGCCGCATCGGTGGCGGAACGCAGCTCAGCGCGGTTTTCTTCCCCCGTCTGGGTGATGCCGCCGGTGAATTCCACGAGCGCTTTTCGGCCCGGAATTCCGGCCAGCACGTTCGCGAGACCCTCGACAGCCGCGAGCTTCTGATCGGTATTAAAAACGTTGAACTCGGTCTCATCGGGCGTGTAGGCCGCTCCCGTTTCTTGCTGGACGTCGTATTCTCCGTTTTGCGCCGCGGCATAAAGAGGATTCGCGATCTGGGACGCCGCTCCGGGAACCAGCTGCGCAATCGCTTTGTCGAGAATCGCGTGATCGTTCGTGAAGTTCGCAAGCACCGAAAGGCGCGCGCTGAAAATAACCACGGCTACCAGGTCGGCAGGGGTCATCTGCTGTTTCAAGAACTTCTGGGCTGCGTCGTGTGCGCGGATAATGTCATCGGTCTCCATCGAGGTCATGTCGAAGAAAAGCACGATCATGCGGCGGTCGCGCACCTGATTCGAGAGGCTATCGGCGGCGCGTGCGGTTCCGCTGTCCACGGGCACCACCACCGGCGGGGCGTTTTCCGGGCCCGCTGTTTCGACTTTCTCGATATCCGAGTACGAAAATACAGAGATCTTCTGCTCTTTGCCGTCGTCGGTGATCGAGAACTGATCGGCTCGCAATCCCTTGATCGGTTTCCCTGAACCGTCTGTCACCTCCACGTCGATACGCACTAACTCCGACTGTGCGCGGAGTATCGCCGCCGGATTCGACTGAGGGACTTGCGATTGCTGAGGAGGCGCTGGCGCCGGCACAGAGGTCGGAACAGCCGAGGGCGCAGCTTGTTGCTGTGCGGGCGCGGAAATCGGCGCGCGACTCAGTCCCGCTATCAGCAGCAGCGCGAAAAACTTTCGGCCTTCCACTATCGCCGTCCTCATGCCCAAGATCGTCAAAATTAGATCGCTAAAAGTTAAAACGAACTTGCACTGCCATCGTCCGCATCTGCGCCGCGCTTGTCACGCGGCCAAAGAACGAACTCGACGATCCCGTCCCGTTCCCGCAGACAATTCCGGACGCATTCCCCGTCTCCGACCCTGTCCCCTTTGCCGCGAAGCACGGAAGGACGGTTCCAATTCCATTAAAATTCGGGGTATTCGTCAGATTCTGCACCTGCCAGCTCACATTCGCGGTATGGCGCTTTTCCGGCCCGAAGCGGAAAGACTTGGCGATGGAGGCATTCCAACTGAACTGGCACGGGCCTTCCACTGCTCCGCGCGGCTCGTTGCCATACGCCAGATTTCCGTTTGCATCCGTCGGCAAGCTGAAAACCTGTGTATTGAAAAATGCCGTACGCGTGCCGCCACAAATTCCTGCGTTCGGATCGCCATTCAGATCCGGACGCAACGAAAAGTTTGCGCCCGTGCCGTTGTCGGACGCCGCGCCCCCCAGCAAAACCGTATAGGGCGTACCAGTCTGCCAGGCAAATATGTTCTGCAGTCTCCAGTCTCCGAACGCCTTCTCCTTCCAACCATGGTTCGCCCAGCGGCTCCTCTGACCGAATGGCAACTCCCACATGGAGACAGCGCGGAACTGGTGGCGGACGTCGAAAGTGGATAGCCCGTACTCCGCGTGCAGGTTGCCGTCCTGCTGTTCGACCGTGGCTGAACCGCCGCCGATCGAGCTCGCATCGTCGAGCGACTTCCCGTACGTGTAGATGCCCTGAATTAGAAATCCATGCGCGAAGCGATGAACTACCCGCACTTGCAGCGCGTTGTAAATAGAATTGGCGCTCGACTGATCGAAAGTAAAACCGGTCGCGTTCGGATCGATGCGATTTTGCTGGATCTCATCCACGGGCGTTCCCAGCGGCGCGCGGTTCGGTGCGCGCAAAACATCGAGATGGGTTCCCTTTGTTCCTGTGTACGTCAGATCTAGCATCCAATTTGGCGAAAGAGACGTTTCGGTTCCCAGGTTCCATATCTGCGCGTACCCGTTCTTGTATGAGGGATCCACGGACGCGGTGTTCAAAACCCTCAGCGCGCTGTTCTGTTGCAGCAATGCTGTCGTCAGCGTGAGCGTTTGCGTCAATGTTGAAACCACCGTTTGCGTTACGTCCACGGGAGGCTGATAGGCAAGCTCCCTCGCGAGCGTGTTGTAAATCGATTCATTGTAGAAAATCGAATAGCCGGCGCGGACGACCGTCTTTGGCTTGATCTTCGGCTGCCAGGCGATACCAACGCGTGGCTCGAAATTCCCATAATTGCCATGAACCAGCGCGCGCGGAAATCCATCGGCAGAAAGTCCTGTGTGCCCGTGCGCCATCGGCGCAACATCAGCGAGGTTGGTGATATTAAGGTTCACTAGATTATTGAAAAGCTCGACGGGTGGAGTGACCGCATCGTAGCGCAACCCATATTGGAATGAGAAAGTCTTGCTGACGCGAAAGTCATCCTGCGCGTAAGCGGAAAATCCCCAGCTTCGAAGATAGAGATTGGGATCGCCGAATTGCACGCTCGCCGTTTGCGGCAGCCCCAGAAGGAAATCGGCCAGATCGTTTCCCGTGGCAAGTCCGGTAAAAATAAAATTGCCGCGAGGAATTGGATTCGAATCCGTGTTGAGCTGGATCCGCCGGATCTCTCCTCCAAAACGAATCGTGTGTTTTGCATGAACCCAGGAAACGCCATCGGACAAACGCAGCGTCTGATTGCGCACCAGCGATGGAATCGGATCATTCAAGCCCGAGTAGTTTGTGAAACTGATTTCCGGAATCCCAAAATCGCTGGGATCGCTGGACGCGCCGCTGATTCCCAGGCCCTCAGTGATATTTGGTCCAAAGGAGTTGTCGCTCAGAAGCTTGCTGCGGCTGCGGCTCCAGTTTAGATGAGTGTCCTCGACCAAGTGCGAAGTCCAATTGTGAGTCAAGCCAAGGTCAACGCTCTGGCTGCGATCCGACTGATGTCCGCCGATGTTGAGAAAGTTGCTGAGCGTGTTCGAACGCTGCGAATTGAAGTTGTAACCTACATTCAAGTTGAACTTCGAATTGATCGTGTGCAGCACGTGCAAATTCAAGAGATCGGTATTGAGCGGTGTTGTTGCTTGCAAAAGATAATTCTGCCCTCTGCTGGTTGCGGGGAGATTCGGCGTCGGAATGAACGCGAGCAACCCGTGTGTTGCGCTGGAAACGGGCAGTTGCTGGCAACCGCTCGAGTTCGTCGGATACGGCGTTATTGAAAACGGCTCGAAAATGGTGGGCGTCCCGCAGAAAAGCCCGTTGCGCTGGTCCATTGTCGGCACGATTGAAAAGATATTTACCGGAGTCTTCGCGGTGTCATGCTGATAGTTGACGAAAAAGTAGGTGCGGTCAGCACCGTTGTAAATATGCGGAATCTTGAGGGGACCTCCGGCGCTGCCGCCAAAGCGCTCGTCGTAGCTGCCGATCTGCGGCGTCGGCGCGCCCGTCACCGAAAACGGTTTGGCGTCAAATGCGGAATTCGTGTATCGATCGAAAAAAGTAAAGCGCACTCGATTCACGACCTGGCGAAATAGGCGCGCCCCAACAGCGCTTCCTGGACCGCCGCGGCCTCCGCCAAGTCCGCCCGGCCCGCCTCCACCGCCGAAGCCTCCGGGGCCTCCCGGCGGACCACCACCCGGCCCTCCGCCCGCCCCGCCGAACCCTTGCGCGCCTCCGGGACCTCCGGGCGCGCCTGGACCTCCTGGTCCGCCCTGGTCAAATCCGCCGCCTGGTCCACCGCCCGCATTAAAGGACAAGCCCTGACCGACGGTGCCCTGTAGCAAGAACGAATCCGAAGATGACCCGGCGCCGGACGAGGCCACAGGCGACTGCGCGCCGACTCCTGGTTGAACGGACGCGTCGTCGGTTTGTCCGTTCGCACCCGCTGCTCCGGTCACATCGGTCTGCTGAAATCCGCCGCCCGTGGCCATCCCTTGTTGAATTGCATTTAGCACGCCGGGAGGAAGCGGTTGGCCCCGGCCGCTTCTACCACGTGCGCCGCCAGCGTTTGCTCCCGGTCCAGTTGCCGAATTGGGAGAATTATTTTGGGCCGAGCTTTGCCCGCGGCCCTGCGCCCCGCCCGGTCTTTGGCCGCCGGGTTTCGCCGGAGCAGACTGTCCGGCAGGTNNCAAGCTCAGCGAGCGTGGCCACGCGGAGCACAAGCTGAATCGGTTGTGTCGAAGCGGCGGGAAGCTGCAGCGCAAGTGAGGCAGCAGCGAATCCAAGCTGCGTGGCTTCCAGCGCGTAATGCCCCGGTGGCAGCGCCGGAAATTCGAACTCGCCCGATTCGTCCGTCCAGCTGACCCACACTTTTTGCGTGTCGGTGCTCGTCACACGCAGCGTCGCGCCCGGAACTGGCGACCCGTCGCTGGTGCGCACGAAACCGCTCGCGGCAAAAGTCGCGCCAGAATTTGCAACCCCTGGAGAAGTTTGCGTCTGAGCGTTCGCCTGCTGCGCCTGTGCTTGTTGCTGCGCGGAAGTTTGCGGCTGTCGCGCGAAAGTCGGAATGGAAAAGGTGAGCAGCCCGACGCAACTCCACGCAGCGAACCGCGCGGCTTTTTCGCGAGTGATCTTTGGAAAGGTCGAGTAGCGCAACACCGTTCTCTCAGCAGCTGAAACTATGACGCTATCGCAATACTCTCTTGGACGGTGTCGCACGAAAACGCGTTACCCGCCCGATGGCGCGGGGTCGTACACGAAGTTGATCGTCACCGGATGCTTCAAACGCGAAGTGTCTATGGTGGTCGTGACGTCGAGTTGCTGGCTATCGGCTGAAAGTTCGTACGTGCGCGTGATCGTGTCCCCGTGCGCGCCCGAAGTGACCACAACCAACTGATTGCCCTTCCACTTCGCCACAGGAATTCCATGCGAATCTGTCCTATCGCCGCCGTTCGAGCCGCTGGACGAGTTACTCGCGGTCGAGCTGTCGCTAGGCGAGCCACTCGATGCAGTGCTCGATGTATCGCTTGGCGCATTGCTCGACCCGCTAGCCGATGAGCTGCTCGACGCATTGCTTGCAGTGTTAGGAGAGGATGGATTTACTGCATTTGTGCTATTCGAACCGGGCGCCGGATACAGCCCCAGCACGCCACCGTTCGGGCCAATAATTTTCGCGCTGGTAGCAGTTTGCTCGACGGTGATTTGCGAAAGGTCCTCCGTCATTTCGCGCTGGCCGCGACCCTGACCGCCCCCTTGACTCTGCCCTTGACCTTGGCTTCCCCCCGTTCCGATGCGCGGCCCTGCGCCGCCGCTGCCTCCGACACCGCCCCAGCTTCCTCCACCTCCCCAACCTCCGTGAACTCTTCCGCCATTACTACCGCCGGTGGATTTGCTAGCTTGCTCAATCAACCGTTGCGGATCGTCGCTCTGATCTTTATTCAGATTCCACGTGCCGGAGAGATTCGGTTTACCGCCAAGCAGAGCAGCGTTCCGTGGCTTTGCGACGGGCGCAGCCTCTGTCGGTTGGTCCGAAGGAGGGGCGGGGCGGAGAGGGCCGGCAGGAGATGTTTGCGCTGAGATCGAGTGAAGGAATGAAAAGCAAAAACAAGCAATGGAGATGGGTAGAACCGCGCGAAGAAAGGTCGTCTTATTCGTTCGATATCGAAGCATTTTTGACTCTCTTATGGCGCGAATTAACGCCTAAAATGGACAAGAATGGCTGCCTTTCCGTCGGCATCCTCACAGGTGATTCCCTTCTGGGCACGCGAGAGTTCCAAAACCTCAGGGACCGCTTTTAAGGTTGCGGCGGCGTCCTGTATCATGCAGCATGCTTCCGTTGACACAGCGACCGTGCCCGGCACGCGCGCACCGACCGCGTCGTTAGCCTGAAGTCGTTAGCCCGAAACCGCGCGGAACATTTAATTGTAATTGCGCGGTGCCTCCTAATGATTGCAAATTGTAGGGCCAATCACGTGATCAATTATATGCCGGATGGGATAACGCGAAAGGGGAACAAGTCAGATGGCACACTCTAGAACCCAGATGCGCCTCGCCGTGATCGGCGCGGGGAAAATGGGCGGCATATTGATTGAGGCATTCGTGAAGCAGGGACTGGTGTCGCCGAAAAATATTTTTGCGACGGTGCAGCACGCGGGGCGGGATCGCAAGAACAGGTCGAAGCTGCACGTCGCGCTGAGCAGCGACAATCGCGCGGCGGTCAAGAAAGCCAACGTGATTCTTCTCTGCGTGAAG
>PKUY01000333.1 GCA_003131705.1 Acidobacteriota bacterium
TCGCTGCCCGGTCGATTCTAGTTCTATTTCAGCCGGCCTGATCCAAATCAAAACGGGGCCAGACAAAAGGGCCATGAAAGAGATCGCAATAGTCGGAGGAGGACCCGCCGGTGCGCTTTGCGGCGAGCGTCTTGCCAGCCACGGTTTTCAGGTCACCATTTTCGACGAACGCCTCGCATGGGAAAAACCATGCGGCGGCGGCCTAACCCACAAAGCCATCAAAGCGTATCCTTTCCTACTGGATTCATCCCAACCGAAAAAAATTGTCCGCATTGCGGAGCTGATTTCCGGCAGTGGGCACCGCGCGCGATTCGAGATGAGCCATCCGATCGTCATCTACGCGCGCAAAGTGCTCAACGGATTGCTGCTCGACCGCGCGCAAGCGGCAGGCTGCCATACTGTTTGCTCGCGGGTCACGAGCGTCAACATTGACGGGCCGCAAGTGCGTCTGATGGCCGGCGGCGAAGAGCGCAGGTCGGACTTCGTGGTTCTCGCGGCCGGCGCGCGCAACCAACTGCTGCCGGAAACCGTCGCTCTCGGAGCGAAAGATCTCGAAGTAACGCTCGGCTATTTCGTCCCGACTGAGGAAGACATCCTGAAAGTGAAATTCCTGAAGGAATTTGAGGGCTACCTGTGGTCGTTCCCGCGCTCCGATCATCTTTCGGTGGGCATCTGCGCGAAGATGGGACAAAGCCCGACGCACGAACTCCGCCGCCACCTCGACGAATTTGTCAGCGAAGAAAAAATACCCATGGCCGGCGCGCGGTTCTTCAGCCACATGCTCCCGTCGCCAGAGGCGCAAACAATCCGAGGACGCCGGATCGTCGGGAAAAATTGGGCGATGGCGGGTGACGCGGCGGCTTGCGTCGATCCGGTCACAGGCGAGGGGCTGTACTACGCCCTGCGGTCGGGCGACCTACTTGCGCAGGCTCTCATCGAAGGACTGCCTCAAGCTTATCCCGAGCGCCTGCGTGCGGCCTTTTCGGCGGACCTGGAGTTTGCGTCACATCTCGCGCGCAAACTTTTCCGCGGAAACTTTCTCGGCGGCGCGATCACCACGCGCATGGTGCAACTGCTGAACTGCTCGCCGGCATTCCGCGATCTGGTCCGCGACGTCTTCAGCGGCTCGCAGGATTATCGCAGTTTAAAAAGCCGTCTGTGGGATCAGTTCGGGATCACGTTCCTCGAATTCGCTCGAAGCTTCTTCAGCCCGAGCGCAACCGCGCGCGCAACTCGTTCGGCGCCCCGCGAACCCCAACCGTGAAAACAATTGCCGTGGAAATTCGGTCATGAAAAAACAGAACGGGAAGCGCCCATCAAAACGTGCAGTGGCACGTGTGTCAAAAGCATCCTCGCGAAGCGCGACTTCTAAGAAAGCTACCGCGCTCCAGAAAAAACTCCCGCGGATCGGACTCGAAGCGACCACCGGGCGCGTTGTAAAACATGAATGGACGATCCAGATGATCAACCCGCGCCTTCCCGCGGTGTTTTCCACGCCATCCATGATCGGATTGATGGAACATGCCACCGTGTTGGCCATCGAGTCAGAGATGCCGGCCGGCGCAATCTTCGTGGGAACGAGGGTCGAAGTGGATCACTTGAAAGCCGTCGCTCCCGGAGCAACGGTTGTGACGTGGGCTCGCCTCGTGAAATACCAGGGCCGCTTCCTGGTGTTCGATGTAGAGGCGACTTCGGGCGATCACGTGATCGGACGCGGCCGCATTTTTCGCGCGATCGTTCACCCGGCAAAGCACGGCGACAAAGCTCGCGCCCGCACACAGGGACAAATAACTCAGGAACTCCCCGCGCGTGAGGGCAACTAGCTCCGCCCCGCTGCTATTTTTTCTCTGTGATCTGCACCGACGCGCGCGTTGTTTCCCAATCGAGACGCATCGTGCACACGCCACCCGACTCGTCAAATACAATTGTGAAATTCTCCAGCGGCGCGGGTAGTTTCGAAACCTTCATCAGCGAGCGCGTGAAGTCGTAAGACTCGCCCGGATACGGAATTCCCCACTCGCCCGTTTGTTTGCTGACGATCAGCGTCCACGCGTCTTTGTTCGGCACAGTGAATAGCGTGTAGCTCCCCGCGGGCACGTCTTTGCCGCCAACAACGAGAACCGCATCGGTGACGAACGTGGTTGCCTCGTTCGCGCCTGCCCGCCACGGTTCGCCAAACGGCACGAGGCTGCCGTACACTACCCGCCCTCTCATGCGCGGGCTCGAGTAATCCACGTGAATGGTTTTGCCGTCCGGGAATTTGCACTCGGCCTTCGCCGGCGGGCTGGCGACTTGCCCATTTCCGCCCTGGCCACAACTAGCGCTCGCGAACGCACCGATGCCAAATAGAATGAGACTACAGCCTACAAGAAAATTCTTCCTCACGTGCCCTCCTCAGATTCCGAACTCGTACAGTTTAGACGCATCCGCAGAGCGATTCGATACGCGCCTTCCGTGCTCACTCGAGGCTCGGGGTTCCAGCATCGAACTTTCCCCCCACCGCTCGCTTGCGAATGTACGCCAGCAAAGCGATGTCGGCGGCCAGAGCAGCAAACCATATCGCCGTAACTGAACGCACCACCCAGCCCGCGGCCTTGCCCACTCTAGCCAGCAGGAACGGCAGAAAGTTAAAGGTCGTGATATGCGCGTAATCCCACGGGTCTTCTTTCATTGCGTCGGTGTCAAGGCCCCACTGATTCATCTTGCCCAAGCTAAATGCCAGGATATTTTTGAGGCGGAGGGCGATGACGAAAGTCGGATGGCCGAACGTCTCCATTTGGTAGATCTCGATCGGGCACCAAAACATCACCGATGACAATTGCACCACAACGCTGATCGCGACAAGCGCGATTCCTAATCGCCAGACGAATTTGCCCACATCCGCGCGATGACGCAACAACAAAGGCACGGAAATGAACGCTACGATCTGCGCTGCAGTCGACACATAGCGGTCACCCCACGCGAAATCGCCGCTCCAATCCGTATACGTCGCATAAAAGAGAATATAAGCGAGCAGTAATGCCACAAAGGTAATGAGGTATGCCTTGATCTGGGGACGAAATCGCTTCCAGGCCAATATGCTGACAATCACGGCGAGCACCAGCAGCGGGTCGAACAGGAAGATCGATTTTTCCGGCGTAATCAGCGCGCCGAGGAATCCGACATGGAAGGGCCTTTCAAATGGGAAGGCCGCCGGCAAATCCGGGTCCAGCAATTTCTGTTCCCGGCCAAATAGCTGGATGTACGTGTTGGAAAATGAACCGAAACGATAATACTGATACACGCGATCGAGCAAACCAAAGATCGCAAGAACGGGAAGCGCCACTTTCATGTACTCGACGCAGCGAGCGCGCAGCGCTTGTCCACGCATGCCGGTGAACCATAACGTCAAAACAAGAAAAAAAATCACCGCCAGCAGATCCAATCCTGTCGTTATTCGGGTCAGCAGATTCGCGCCGAGCGCGGCAGAGCCGATCAGCAATGAGCGGCGACTGCGGGTGCGCAGCCATTCGTACTGAAATTTGAGGCCGGTGAGCGTGAGAAGCAAAATGTAATTGTTCTCCATCATGTTCTGCGTGTAATGGAGAAACGTGGTGCAGAAGAGCAGCGCGAATACGCCCGCGATTTGCTGATTTGTGGTGAAGCCGAAAAGCCGCAACAAACGGAAACACACCAGCGCGGTCAGAAGGCACACGAGGATGTTCGTAGTGTAGCTGACCACAATACTGCGGACGGCTGGGTCGTCATCGTAGTCGCCCAACGCGGGTAGCCGTTCGATATAGNNAAATGTGCCAGTGTGCGATCCACGTGCCCACCAGGTCCGCAGGCAGCATGAGCAACGATTGGCCGATGCCGTACCAGCCGTATAGCTTGCCGCCCCGGCCATGAATTCCGAAATCGGGATAGTCCTCAGGATTCACGGCTGGCTCGGACGTCCAGAAAGAGTGCGTCGCCTGCAGACGATGGGTGGTGTCACTGGTGCCGAGTTCACCCGACTGCACGAGGAAAGCGGTGAGAAATACCGCGAGGCCGACAAGAAATATGGGGCTAAGAAAAAGGCTGCGTAGGCGGACCGTCATCGCGGCGGGTGATAACCCAAGCTCCCATTGGATTCAAGGCGCCGCGTTGGCCATTTTCCGCGAAGCGCAAGACGCAGGTTGCCGCGATTCGTAAGGTGGCCTAAGATATTCGCACGCCGGAGTGGCGGAATGGCAGANNCGTGTGGGTTCGACTCCCTCCTCCGGCACCAATATTCTCATCGATCGCTCCCATTTTTGCGGTCGCCTTTGTCCTGGTTAAACCTAAATCGCTACTGTTGAGCGCCTGCGGAATGCACCGACACTACGGTGTGGAACAGTATCTTCCCGTGCCGAACCACAAACGCGTCCGTGCCCTCCATGGAGCCCGGCTTGCCTGGGTTCGACACCCAATGCTCGTAACCCACATCGCCATCTGCAGTCACCTTCACTTCGTAAACCGCCGTCGGCGCGTTGGAATTGGCAGCGCCGTTTCCGCCAGCAAGGAAACTTTGGAACATTCGGCGAAGCGCCTCTTTTCCTTGAACCGTCTGCTTCGGAGCGATAAAGATGGCGTCATCGGCGTAGTCGCTGAGCACCGCTTCCACATCGCGATTGCTGAACGCCGCCCAGTGATGCGCGACGACCTGCTCGGGCGTTCGCAGTTCGAGCGTGCTTTGATCCTGCGCTGAGGTGGAAACAATCGCAATCATGACGAGCACAATACCTGCGAGCGCACTTTGGCACATGATCGGCTCCATGCGTCATTCGAGTCCTCGACAACCGGATTCTTCGAAGCGCGCACGCCCATCCTAGCCCACGTGCCGCGTGCTGTCTTGCCGAATGTTGTCGTGCGAACCGCTTCGCGGCAGCGCCCAGTGCGCTAGGTTCCGACGCAAAGCGTGCGGGTGAGATTTTTGAGGGTCGCAATTGCCGAAAACGCGGCGAGTTGCGAAGTGCGCGGATTGGATTTCGAGGGAATGTTTTCTACCTTCACCGTAAGCTTGCCGAATTCGCCCTGCACGCGAATCTCGTGCACATTTTCGCTGCCTCCGGGCACGGCAACGATTCGCACCCGAACCGGCACCGACGGATCGACGGCGAGGCGCAGAACAGCTGCCACGTTGGATGTCGCAGGAAAGGCGTGAGCCGCTTCCTCCGCCAGACCTTCGAAGATGACCGTGTCTTCCTTGAAACTGTCCAGCTGCAAATCCCGATCGATAACGTATTTTGATCCCCGGAGAGCTGCGACCGGCTTNNGGGCTTGCGGCTCGTGAGCATTGCCGATTCAATACGGCCAATCGACCCGGACTTGATTCCGTCGAGTCCCGCGATGGCTCCCGAAGGAATATAGATCCGGCAACCTTTTTCGCGCGCCTCTCGAAACCAATGTTCATGGCCGAGCAAACCGCCCACGCTCATGATCATCATGTCGCGCCCTCGCGCAATCGCTTTCGGAACGAACTCCGGAAGCGCTGCCTGGCTGGCGGCTTCCACAGCGAGATCTGAGAATTCGATCATCTCGTCGATCGACACTACGCGCGGGTGACAGGCGAGCTCCGACGAAAGCTTTTCGGCTGCCGCGTGATTCTGGTCGGAAAGCGCGACCAATTCCGCATCCACCTGCTTCTGATCGAGCGCTGTAGCGATGGTCCTGCCGATGGCTCCGACACCGAGAATTCCAATTTTCAGCATTCTGCGCCGCCTATGCCAGCTCGAGCATGCGATCAATCGCACGCTTCGCGCCGCGCGCGATGTCTTCGGGCACGGTGATCTGCGGTGTAAGCGTCTCGAGCGACTGGATGACCTTGTCGAGAGTAATCGTCTTCATGAAGGAACAGACGGCGTTCGGGTTCACCGGGTAAAACGTCTTATCCGGAAATTTTTGGTGCAGCTGGTGCATGATGCCCATCTCGGTACCCACGGCGAATTCCGTCGCTGAAGACTCGCCGATGTGGCGAAGCATTCCTTCCGTCGAAAGAAAGAATGTACGGTCTTGGGGCAGCGGGCCGTCCATCGCCTTCGCCATGCACGAACTCACGCATCCGCATTCGGGGTGAAGAAGAAGCTCGACGTCCGGATGCTCGAGGAGCATTTCGACAACCTGCTCCGGCCGAATCGTCTTGTGAACGTGGCAGTAACCGGGATAGGCGACGATGTTGCTCCGCCCCGTCTGTCGCGCGACGACTTCCGCCAAAAATTTATCCGGGAGAAATAGAATCGTCCGGTCCGCAGGGATCGCGCTCACCACTTTTGCGGCATTCGCCGAAGTGCAGCAGTAATCGCTCATCGCTTTCACAGCCGCCGAAGTATTGATATAGGAAACGACGACCGCGTCGGGCAGCTTGTCCTTCCACTGCTGCAGCTCTTCCGGCGTCACCGAAGCGGCCAGCGAGCAACCCGCGCGGAGATCGGGCAGCAGAACGATTTTGTCCGGCAGCAGGACCGCAGCGGTTTCGGCNNTGTCGGCCGATTCGGCCATGAAATGCACGCCGCAGAACACAATCACATCCGCGTTGGTCTTCGCCGCGGCTTGCGAGAGCTTCAGCGAATCGGCAACCACATCGGCCACATCCTGTACTTCGGCACGCTGATAGTGGTGAGCGAGAATAATTGCGTTTCGTTCGACGCAAAGCGCGCGCACCCGTTTCTGCTTCCTGTGAATTTCCTCGAGCGTGTCCGGCACGTTCTCAACGATCGGAAGCGTGTAACGGCTCTCGAAGCTTGGTTCCACAACTGTGCTGGCCATGGCGGTTTTCTTCTCCCTATGAAGTTATGAAATTCTCTGGCAAAGATCGAGCGCGCGAGCCGAATGTGTGAGAGCGCCGATCGAAATCGCATCCACGCCGCGCGCCCCATACGCCTCCACGTTCGATTCCGAAATTCCTCCACTCGCTTCGATCAGAGTGTGCTCCCACAAATTTTCTCGTCGGAGCATATCGACAATCGCGCCGGTTTGATCGGGCGTCATGTTGTCGAGCAACAGGAGGCAGGGATACAGTTCCGAGGCTTCGTCCTGCAGACGGCGAAAAGTTTGGGCTGACGCGCGCGCCGCATTATCACCGCTCACCTCCACTTCAATGAATGCTGATTCCCCGCGAAACTTCCAGGCCCTCTCGATCGCCATCGGAGCCGCTTCTTCCTCGCGGCTGGCCAGCAACGCGAGGTGATTGTTCTTAATCAGAATGGCGTCGCCCAGGCCGAGCCGGTGCGTGCCGCCGCTCCCGAGATGCAGAGCGCGCTTATCGAGCAGACCCCACGGAGTTTTTCGCGTGCCAACGACACGAGTACCTGGGTAGCGCTCGCTGAGGCGCCGCTGGAGACAGCGGGAAGCTGTGGCAATTCCGCTCAGTCTCTGCAGAAGATTCAGACCGACTCGTTCGAGCGAAAGCAGCGTCGCTTCCTCGCCTTCGGTGCGCAGCAATATGTCGCCCGGCCGTATCGCGTCGCCATCTTTCTTCTCGAACGCCACACCGACGCCATGCGCTTGCACCATAAAGGCAAATTCCTCAAGGCCCGCGGCCACTCCTCCCTCGCGCGCCAAAATGACGGCGCGTGCGTGGCTGCTTTTCATTCCCAGGGCTTCCGCGGTCAAATCCCCGCCAGCGAGATCGGTCAGCAAGAGCTCGTCCATGAACGTGCGAACCGAATGCCGATAACTGGGATTTTCAAGCGTGAGGCTCGTGCCCCGGCAAAAGGCTTGATCGAGTCGTTGTTGTCGTGTCGCGTTCATCCCAAGTCCCTGCCGCCTGTGCCTACTTTAAGAGGAAACCCCGCGCGCGAAGCCGCGTCTTCGCCTGCGAAATCATTTCGGGCCGCGAAGCCTCCACCGTGTGCAGGTGAACTCCGCCTGTCAGAGAGGACAGCAGCGCCGCCCGCGACGTGCGTACCTGCGCCAGAAAATCCTGCACGTCCGCCCGCGATTCGATCATCAAAGAGCCGCTCAGTTCGCCATATACCGGGTGCTCGACGATTACGTCCAGCACCTTGACGCCGTAATCAACGAGGATTTGGAGCTCTTCCTCGGTGCGCTCCGGTTCATGGCGGGACGCCAAAATGGCTCGATGCGGGCGGGTGGGACCCTTCGGCAAACGGTAGCCCCTCGGAGTGGCGAGAATTTCCTCGCCGCTCGCCCGTAGAATCGCGACGTCTTGCACCAGGCATTGCCTGCTCACTCGAAAATGTTTTGCCAGCTCCTCGCCCCGGATCGGAGCGCCGTGAGCCCGCATCCACTGGACGATCCTGCGTCGGCGCCGGTTGCTGGCGGAGTCCAGCCGCTGGTCTGACCGCCTTTTTCTCTTCGTTGATCGCGTGGAAGATTTCATCCCGTATCTGTCTTGTCAGCTATCTAGTCTGGTGTCACGTCTGATGTGACGCTTTTAGTTTAGCACCAAATATGACGTTTACTCTAGCGCTGCCCACGTCACATTTTTACACCGGCGGAGATCAGGTTAGGCGATAGTGAAATGGAGCTTGTTTCCTGGAAAGGCTGGGCTGCAGTGGCGAAAGATTTACGACGAAGCGAACGCGTGCTGATAGACGTGCCACTCATGATCTCCGGGAAATCCGCGGACCAAAAGCCTTTTCGCGAAGAAACTTTCACCGTCACCGTGAGCGCTCATGGCGCTCTCGTGATGCTGGCGGAGAGAGTGGATCTGGGACAAAAATTAGTCCTGATGAATCCCAGCAACTGGGACGAACGCGAAGGCCGAGTCGCGTATATGGGAAAGGTTCACGCGGGCCTGGCGCAAGTAGCCATCGAATTTGCTCGGCCTTCCCCCGAATTCTGGCCGATCAGTTCTCCTCCCGCGAACTGGAAGACATGGTAAGGGCGCCCTCGGCTGCTAGGTAGTTGCGGGGTTTTGAGTGGAGAACGGCAAAAGGTAAGAATCCGAAAGTCTCTTGAGCGATTCTTGTGAATGTATCAAGAAGTGAGTTCTGCCAGCCACGAATCGAGAATCTTCAACTGATTGCCTGCCGGATCGCGGAACGCAACACCCATCCCCATCCCCTCCTGAACGTAAATGATTTCCCCAGGCGAGACAAATGTGCCCTGATCACGCGAGATGCACACATTGATCAGTGACTCGACGGGAAGGGGATTCAGAACATCCACGTAGCAGCCTTTGCGGCTGATTTCAGAGATGCGGCCGGACATACGCGTGTCGCTCGCCACGTCCACGATTTCAGCGGTAGCGATCAGCGTGTAGCGCGGTACTACGCGCCACCCGAGGCTTGACGTACCAGAAGCCGTTGGAGTGCCTGCCGATTCGCCCATGGTTGTGAGCCTCTAGCTGTTGGGAGCAGAGTGGCATAACATTCGATCCAGCACTAGTCCCGCGAGCCCGCGTGATGCGAAAAGGAAAACAGTATGTTCCCCCCTTACAAACCCCAGTGCGGCCCAGTCAAGCCCGCGACCGAGATTGGAGGATCTTGGGCTTAGCAATTCGCCCGCCTGAAGCTAGATTTTGAGGGCTTCCGACCAACTCTTTATTTTCTTCCTGTGCTCAAAGTTGCACTGGGGATATGCCATTTGCTTCTAATCATAAGCAAGGGGGTACTAGAGCATAGCGAAACTTAGATCTTTCTCCCTTGTCCGGAATCATAACTCAGCAATATCCGTATACTCGGCCTCTTGCGCCCTAACCGGGAGGTATTGCCATCATCTTAGATGGAGGCAGGGCAGGAATGTTCCCCCTTCTGGAGGGCGTGCCTCCACCGCGAATACGTGCGGAAGATACGCAGGGATTTTGCCGCAGTACCCGCTTATTTTGGCGAAACAAAGTACCTCAAATCGGTTGATTCCGAACGACGAAAGCTTTATCGTCCATTAAGTTGCGGGCTACTAGGCGACCGTGTTCCAACTTGAAACAGTCCAGTGGGGCTATCTATGCGTCCAGGGGAACAGCTCAGGGAACTTCGTAATCGCTTGGGGGTTACAACACGCGAGGTCGAGGAATTCAGCCGAACGATTGCCGAAGATCGGCTCAATGAGGAGTTCTACATCTCGAATGCATGGCTGACGCAACTCGAGAACAAAAACTCTATCCCGAGTATTTATAAGCTCTACAGCCTCAGCGTAATTTACCGTACGAAGTTCAACGACCTACTCACCGTCTTCGGAATCGATTTGAGCGCCACGTCGCGTTACCAACTCGCGCTGCCGCTGCAGAACACACATCTGACTTCGTTTGAGCCACCCGACCCCGAAAAGCCAATTACGTTCCCGGTGCGTTTCGACAAGAGCTTTAGCCTGGAGACTACGAGCTTGATTTCGCGGATGGTCGAGGTTTGGGGAGAAGTCCCTATCGCATTGATTCAAAAGCTCGATGTGCGCCACTGCCAGTACGGATACGTCGGGATGGAGGACTTCACAATGTATCCACTGCTGCGACCGGGCTCCTTCGTGCAGATCGACAGCCACGCCAGCCGCATGCAGCAGGCTTCGTCCTGGCGGACGGAATTCGACCGGCCGATTTACTTCGTTGAATTGAGGGACGGCTACGCGTGCTCGTGGTGTGAGATTCGGGGATCGCAGCTGACGCTGATTCCACACCCGTTGTCAGGCTGTACGATCAGGCAATTCACTTATCCCTCAGAGGCGGAAATCGTAGGACAGGTAACCGGCGTGGCTATGCGGCTGATCCCGCCGGATGCAGGACCAGACGAGACTCCAAGATTGCCAAGGCGATCTTGAAACTGGAAAATAGAAACTGCGCCGAAAGCGGATCGCTTTCGACGGGGACGGCCACGCGATAGGGTTCGAGTTTCCTCCACGCAGTCACAAAATCGCTGGGGCTGGTGCGGGTGGAATCCATATACGCTTCCATCTGGCAGACTAAATCCTCGACGGAACATCCCACGAGGTGCCGGAATGCCTCGCGATGACAATCGGCAAGCGCTTCACACGCTACTTCCTGGCTGAAGCGCGAAGCCAGGCCGTCATGATAGTAAAGGCCTGTGTTGTAATCCCGCATGGATGCCAGATAGATCAGCCGGTCGAGCGATCGCGGCATGTCCGAAAGAGTGCGGTGGCGGAGATCGTCGGCTGCCTGTTGCACATCCAATCGTCTGGGGCCTGAAATCACCGTCGTATCCCTATGACTGCGCCGTTCCAGCAGATCGATCCGCGAATGTGCTTAGTGGGGACGGGGTCAAGAACGCGAGAGCCTTCTCTGAAACGTCGCACAACCTGGCCGCGGCCGCCGCAGTGGTTTGTACCATGCGTGGCGCAGCGTAAGGCCCTCGCATATAGAGGAACGCCCGCAGCGCGCGGCACGTCAGCAGGAGAGCCGCAAAATCAAAGGCCAGCGTCATTTCAGTCTTGAACTTCAGTTTGGCATAAAAGCGCGCTGCACCGAGATGGAAACGCCTCAGGCTCACAACTTCGCTGCGAACCTGGTCCACCCATGCCAGAGCAATCCTCTTCCGTTCCTTGCGAAACATCTCTTGGACGTGCTTGGGCGTATGGTTGGCCACGTATTCGAAATCCTCTCTCGCAAAGATCCGACCTACCAACTCCGGAGGGAGCAGGCCAGATTGCAGCGAGTTAAGCGCCTGTCGGGCCTCCACGAGAACTTTCGAACTGCCCTCCGTCCGCGGGTTCCGTCGAGAAAGAAAAAAGATCGACGAAAACAGCAGCGCCCCAACGAACAAGAATAGAATTAGCTGAATCACGGACGTGCCACCTTTCCCAGGGAAGAGCGCATGCCGCCCATCAGGCTCCGGGTTCTCGCCACACAAGTTTCATAATCTGCTTCAAGCTGAATGCTTCGCTCGGCCACAGGATTCGGCTGGTAGGACCAGAGAGTCACCGACCAAACGATCAGCGAGATATCATAAGAGAGCGGTTGAACCACTTTCCAGACTTCATCAAAGCGAACACCTGCGTAGGATCTTACCGCCAGAATCACGAGACTCGTTGCGACGTACAGTCCGTAGCCGGCAATCATTCCTTTCATGTTTTTCCCAATGGCGATCCCGTAGTAAGAAATCACGCAGGATACAGCGCAAATGAAAATCGCCTGGACTGTTCGCAGGTTTCTTTCAAGTTCCACCATCGTCCCCGCCGGAGACCATTGTGAGCGCATCAGGGGGTAAGCGAGCGCAAAGCAAAAGATTACGCCGAAAACGATGAAACCGGTGACTCGAGCAAACTTTTCGGCTCCCGGGTAAGGAGACAGAACATGGTTGAAAATCTCCAAAAGAATGCCATACCCAGAAATAAGGCTTACGAGCTGCGCGCCCCAATACCACATTCCAGATGACGTCGAATCCTGGGCGTAGACAAAATAGGTGAGAACGGAGACGAACAGGACACAGCCACTGTAAGCGTAGAAAAACGGATACCTTGAGACGAACTTCCCTTGAAAACCTCGGAACAAAATGAGCGCCTCGAGGAGGATGCCTACCGACCAAATTGTCCAAGACAGCATGAGAGTACTCGCCTCGAGAATAGCAACCGGATATTAGCACAAAGATAGAAGGGAGAAGCTGGACTTTCTCCCCGCAATCATCGTAATCAGTTACCGTGTGCTAGTCTTCAGTACGAGTGTACTAAAGCGTTTAGTACTTACCCTAGACCACGTGGGGGCGCATCGGCCCATCCAACGTCGATACGACGACCACGTGAGGACGCATTGGACCGTCCAAGGCAGCCATAAGCCCCACGTGGGGGCGCATCGGCCCATCAAGCGCCGCTGTTGCCATCACATGTGGACGCATCGGGCCGTCCAAGGCCAAAAGGGCCAGTACTGCGAATGCAATGGGTGATACCCAAGCTAACTTCATGGTTTTCATAATTTTCTCCTCTGAGCATGGGAAGACTCTCTGCCTAGTCGAAATTAGCGGCTGGGGGGCGCGTACGAGCGAACAACCTCGGATCGCTTAGATGACGAAGCAAGCCGAGCTTATCTAGGTAGTTAATAGATGTGCCGTTTTGAATTGAACAAGATACGTCGGGAGCTAACGAAATGGAAACTTCGCGGAATATACCTATAGAGATTCGTTTCGAATCGCGATACTAAAGAGAGTCAGGCGAAACACAATATGGCTGAACGTACTCCCTCTCAAGACGCTGCATCGGTCCATCCGGAGGCATTCCGCGATCACTTGCGGAAGCTCGATCAGCACCAGTGGTGGCTCTGGTCGTCGACCGTCCTCGTGCTGATCCTGCTGACGGTCGCCGTAGCATCGTTCGCGTTTCCCGCGCTGCTGAGCAGGGAGCAAACAACCTACTCCTTCTATCTCAACCAAGCCGTTCGATCGCTGGTCGGGATCGTGCTCCTGTTTGCCGTCTACCTTGTCTATCAGCAATCGATGATTATGCGCATGCGGAATCAGTTGTCCGATCAAATCCAATCCATTGCGAAGGTTCAGACTCTCACCGACGAAGTCTACAAACTCGCCGCGCTCGACCAACTAACGGGGCTCTACAATCGCCGTTCGGGCGAACATCGACTGGCCGAAGAAATCAGCCGCGCCGTGCGCCATCAGAGGCCGCTGACCCTGCTGCTAATTGACCTGGACGGATTGAAGCTGATCAACGACAAGATGGGCCACGCCGCGGGCGACCTCGTCCTGAAAGGTTTTGCCGAGCGTTTGCAGAAAGCCATTCGCGGTTCCGATCTCGCCGTGCGACTTGGAGGCGACGAGTTCATGGTGCTGCTGCCGGAGTGTCGCGCCGAGGAAGTCGGGCACGTGATCGGCCGCGTCGAAGGACTTGAGGTTGATTACAACGGCACCGTAATCCCCTGCCGCTTCTCGCGCGGATGGACCGATTTCAAGCCGGGCGAAACGCCTGAAGAACTGCTGAAGCGCGCCGACGAGGCTCTTTACTCGAACAAACGCGCCGGCAAGCAGAATGCGCTGGCGCAATCAAAGCACATCCCGCAATCTGTCGTTTAGTTTTCCTAACTCAGAAGACGATTCAAAAAGTCCCAACAATCCGGCTCAGCCCTCGCAGTCGGCTGTCTAATTTCCGCGTTTACGGTGTTATGATCTGGAAAGCTCCCACCCAGCCGCGGCCTCCGCGCGGGAAGCTTCATGTTCGACTCGAATCAATTCGACGAATTGGGAGAAACCGTGAAAACACCCTCAAAGTTCTGGGCTGGCGTCTCATTTTACAAGCATCTCCTGCCGGGCATTTTCGCGGCCATGATTGCCGCGGCTGCCTTCTCTGGAATGGCGCTCGGCGACACGCTCGAGCAGGGCGACCATCAGGGCGCCACCGAGGCCATCATTCTGGGCGGTGGGATCGACGCTGACCGGCCCGATCGCGCAGATCAGGGATCGCTCGTCGAGGAAGCTGCTGCCGAGGATGCGGCCATCGGCCTCGGCGACGACGCCATACACCTGGGGGTGGTTGATCAGGTGGCGGATGGGCTCGGCGGCGGCCTCGACGGTCGGGAAGTCGGGCGGGAAGCCGTGCCGGATCGCGATCGTCGCGAATGCCTCGAAG
>PKUY01000439.1 GCA_003131705.1 Acidobacteriota bacterium
GACAGTCAAAACAGATTCCACTAGCCCCTGCCCTCAAAGCATGTTATCTTTGGGTCGCGTTTGTTGCTCTTGTAACACCTTTAGATTCGATTGAAGGGGCTGCAAGTTCCAACTTGCGGCCTCTTTTGCGTTACGGCTGGAGGCGGTCGAGAAGCACAAATAGCTTAAAAACAAAGTGAGTACATCAGTGAGAGAACAAGGAACAGTGAAGTGGTTCAATGCCAGCAAGGGATTTGGGTTCATCCAGCGCCAGTCCGGCGAGGATGTTTTCGTCCATTTCTCCGCGATTCAAGCGGAGGGGTACAAGTCGCTGAACGAAGGCCAGGCGGTTGAATTCGAAGTAACCCGCGGCCCCAAGGGCCTGCAGGCTGCGAACGTCACTAGCCTCTAGTCGGAAAAGGGCGGTTCGGCTATTGCCGATCCGCCCTTTTTGTTAATAGGAAGCGGCACATCTGGTTTTTCGGTAAGTCAGTTGTTCAGGCATCCCGTGAGTGACAACATCATCGTCCAATTCGTAGGCTTCCAGGCGAAACCCCAGGTCCGCGAGTACACCTTTACAGTCAGGGAGCGTGAGACCGAACCTCGCGAGTATGTGATTACCATTAACAACCAGGCGTTTGACTCGCGCCGAGTGCGCTATCAGGACGCTCCGGATATCTGCTCCCACAAGCTGCACCGCGAACTCGCGGCAGCTGAAAACCATCCGCCCAAAAATCACTTTCTGCTCAGCGATGAAGAATTAGAGGAGTATCGAACTTCCCACGCGCACAAGCCTTTGAAGTATCCCTACGCTCCCAAGCCCGATCAAGATTCCTAAATCGCCCTAATGTAACCCGCAATCGGCAACTCCGTGCTTGAAACTCGGTATCCCATTGTGTTGACCGATTGTGTTCCCCCCGAGCGACTCGCAGTGCGGCCTGCTGGACGTGGTGTAGAATATTTGTATCAGGCTGTTTGGGGACATCGCGCACCTCGTGCTCTAGTGCGGAGAGGCAGCTGATCCGCAGCATCGTGGGACGCAAGTCGTCTGGCAGAACCCGGTGTACAGCGTGCCGATGAAGCATCCGATCATACGAATCCAGGGGAGAGCTTGATGCCCGACATGAAAGTCCCGCCGCCCGCCGAAAGTTCAACAGATCGCCGCCGCTCGCACCGCGTCAATATCGCAATGCCCTTGCTCATTCGCGGCAAAAACGGAACGCAATCCTTTGAGGAACAAGTGCACACCATCTCGGTGAACGCGCATGGCTGCATGATGCGCGTGGCTACGCAGGTTGCCCGATCGCAGGAAGTTTCAATCGTGAATACGAAGACGGCTGAGGAACTGCCCTGCACCGTCACCTTTATGGGGCAGAAAGAGAACGGAAAGACGGAAGTGGGTGTTGAATTTGCCGAGGTGTCACCGCTCTTCTGGCGCATCGCCTTCCCGCCGGAGGACTGGGATCCCTCCGAGCGCAAGCGGTCTGGTGGCGCGCGTCCGCCTGTTACGCCGAACCGCCGCTAGCGCCGTTTGCCGAGCCTATAGCCAACGCTTCGCTATCCTCGATTTCCCCGTATAATCGAACACGATTCCGCCTCACTCGTTGAACGCCGTTCGCGTTTCAGCTTTTGAGATGTTTGCTCGCAGTAAGCGGTCCGAAGGCACCCTCTCGAGGAGTCCTCATTGACGCAGACTGCTCTGCCAACAACGACAGAACGAATGCAGCGCGATTCTGTCGCAGCGTCAGGCGCCGCCGGTCTCTCCGAGCCGGCGCGATTTGTGCGCGAGCACTGGGCAATATTTCTGTGCACTTCCGTTTTCGTCCTCGCGCCGTGTTTTTGGCACTGGGAAATCGTCGCGTCCGATCTCGGAAGCCATCTCTACAATGCTTGGCTCGTCCAACTGATCCGGCACGGGCAAGCGCCCGGTCTGTGGATCGCTCCGCAACGGACCAACGTGCTCTTCGACTTTCTTCTGAGCGGACTTGGCTCGATCTTGGGATTGCGGGTTGCCGAAAAAATCGCCGTAGCCCTGGCCGTTTTGATTTTTTTCTGGGGAATGTTCGCGCTCATCTCCGCCGCCACGCGCCGCGCGCCTTGGGTTCTCTTGCCGGTGATCGCCATGGTCACATACGCCTACACGTTCCACATGGGTTTCTTCAATTATTACATTTCTCTCGGCCTCTCCTTTTTCAGTTTGGCAATTTTTTGGCGAGGCAAGGGCTGGGAGCGGCTCATCGCTGTCGCAATTGCGCCGCTCGTACTGGTGGCGCACCCGTTGGGGTTTCTCTGGCTGTTGGCCGCAGCAGCGTACGTCGGAATCGTTGAGATGGCGCCGCGTCGTCGGTATCAATGGCTTTTGTTCGCAGGAGCGGTCGCGTCACTTTTTGCCGTGCATATTTATTTGTGGCACCACTACGTCGCCGACGCCGGAGCAAAACCCTTTTACGCCTTCAACGGCGCGGACCAATTATTCCTTTTCGGCGAGCGATATCGCATTCTGGCACGGGCGCTGCTGGTGTTTGCACTCATTTCGCTAGCGGTCGATATCGTCCGGCGACGGCACGATCCGAAACTTTGGACCTCCTACGCCATTCCCTTGCAGCTTTACATTTTGGTGGAGTTGTCCGTATGGCTGCTGCCGGACGCCATTCATTTTCCGCCGCCTACCGCGACCATCGCCCTCCTGACGGAGCGCCTCACGTCTGTTTCCGCTGTTCTTGGTTGCTGTCTCCTCGGCGCAATGCGACCGAGCAAATGGCACCTAGCCGTCGGGGCAGCCCTCGCCGCCGTTTTTTTCTCTTTTGTCTACCAGGACACAGGGACCGTGAACAGAATGGAAGCGCAGATCGTGAATCTCGTTGGCAACCTGCCGCCGAACCAGCGCGTGATGGCCACAATCATGCCGCCCCGCGGCTCGCGCATATTGGTGCAGCACATCATCGACCGCGCGTGCATCGCCCGCTGCTTCAGCTACGGCAACTATGAGCCGGGCTCCGCGGATTTTCGCGTTCGCGCATTACCTGACAATCCATACGTCTTGCCCACCTACGATCTCGCGATCGACATGGAAAAAGGAGATTACACGGTACGGCGGGAGGATCTGCCTGCGTATCAAGTCTATCAGTGCAGCGAGGACGGCACCGAGCTTTGCATTCGCGCGCTCGAAGCCGATGAGAAAAACGGCCGCCTCGACATGTATCCAGAAAAGTAGAACCCGTTTCTCGGGCTACGCTTTAGGGAAGCAGGCCGAAAACGACCACCGCGTTGGGCGTACCGACATACACTTTCCCGTTCGCGATCATCGGCGTCACGAATTTGTCGTCACTGTGNNGGTGGTGAACGTCCCGCTGAAGAGGAGGCTAAGATCCGCAGCGTTGTACGCGAAGAGCGTGCCTGTGCTGCTCCCATTCTGGATGGCCCACACGATTCCATTCGTCGTCCCATTGGCCGAGATGCTCGGCGTCGTTCCCGGGTAGCCGAACGAATGCGGGGTTGACGAAGAAGGAGACGTGGCGAGCTTGGCATTTGAAATCGGGAATGCCATCAGGTTGTTGCTCACCGGACCGCAAAAGACGGTATTGTTAAAATAGGCCGGCGCCGACCAAACTCCCCCTCCCAAGGCGTTGGAAAGTTTCTGGTAGATGGCATTGTCGTTGCTCGCGTTGAAGTGGCCCATATTGTCCCGGTCCACGATATACATGTTCGTGTCCTTGCCAGCACCCACTGCCAGATGATGCGTGACGTTTCCGCTGTCCTTCAGATCCGGCAGAACCATCGCGCCGCCCGAACCTAGATCCACGTCCTGATTTGATTCCGAGCTCGACGCGCAGCAAGCGTTATGCATCGTGAAATAGTCCGGCACAGTCAGGCTGCTGCCGGATGCCGACAGTTTCACGAAGCTGTTGCCGTAATCCCCATGACTTGGGAATCCGTTGCTGAGCGTCGTATCAAAGGTCCCATTGCCGATGAGGAAATAGATGTTCCCCGAGGAATCCGCGGCCGGACCCGCACCCGCCATCCAGATGCCGCCTTCCTTGCCGCCCTGCGTCGCGCCGTTGGCGGTGAGGTTGAGCACGCTTTTCTGGGCCAGGTTCGACTCGTTGTAGCTGATTACCCAGCTCGTGTAGTTTGGGGCGTCGCAATGCGAAGTCCAGGTCGTGTAAATTGCGCCGTTCAGCAGCAGTAGTGCCGCGCGCTCTTCGTAGGAAGCCGCATTGAACGTCTGCGTCCCTCCCGAATTCCCGGTGCCGGTGCCCGGGGCTGTGGCCGTCACCGTTGTCGCCGTCATGAGATCGCTACCAGTCGTGAGATCGAGCGCGTGCAATCGCTGAAAATACGTGCCCCCGTTTTTCGACATGGCCACCACGAAAATCGTGCCGTGCGCCCCTGCCGTGAGATCAATCACTGGCGTGGACGTGATCCCAATCATGGGCTCGACTTGACCGCAGCCGCGATCGTCGCTAGGCGATTCATTGGTGCCGCTCAGCAACGCCTTGTGCCAGAGCTGTGCGAATGTATCCGCGTCGAAGGCATACACCGAGTCGTTTTCGGTGGCGACGAATAGAACGTTATGCGTGCCACCGCTGATTGTCATGCCTCCAACATAAAGAGGCTCCGCATCCACAAGACCATCTACCGGAATGGTTCCAAGGAGTCCGAACTGCCCCGAATTCACGTTGGTGGTTGTCAACATCGCTTCGCTTAGATTCTGTCCCGTGCGCGCGACATCGTTGTGATACGTGAGAACATTCACATTGCTCGGCGGCGGCGCAGGATTAACCGTCAGCGTCGCGGCGTTGCTCGTTGCCGGAGGATTGACTCCGTTGCTCACGATAACGCGAAAAGTTGAGCCGCTGTCGGCGATCGTCGTAGCGGGCGTGGTATAGCTGGCGGACGTGGCGCCGACAATGTTTGTACTAGTGGCGGCGTGCTGCCACTGATAGGTCAACGGAGCCGTCCCGGTCGCGGTCACTGTAAATATCGCCGTGGCGGGCGCTGTTACTGTCTGGTTTGCCGGCTGGCTCGTAATGGTAGGCGCCACCGGTGCGGTGATAGTCAGCGTCGCCGAATTGCTCGGAATGCTGCCAACCGCATTTGTGACGATCACGCGGAACGTTGAACCATTATCGCCCTGCACCGTCGCTGGCGTCGTATAGCTAGCGGAAGTAGCGCCCGCGATATTCGTTGTGCCCTTTTGCCACTGATAGCTGAGCGGCGCCGTGCCGGTCGCCGCGACCGTGAACGTTGCTGTCTGTCCCACGTTCACCATCACGCTTGCTGGCTGGCTCGTAATTGTAGGAGCTACGGGCGCCGTCACAGTGAGTGTCGCCGAATTGCTCGGAACGCTGCCAGCCGCATTCGTGACGACCACACGGAACGTTGAACCATTATCGGCCAGTATCGTAGCCGGCGTTGTATAGCTNNACTGATAGCTGAGCGGCGCCGTACCCGCAGCCGTAGCCGTAAACATCGCTGTCGTTCCAAGCGCAACCGTTTGTCCGGATGGATTCGAAGTTATCGTGGGCGCGACCGCCGGCGTCCCGCCCCCACCACCAGACCCGAAGCCCCCTGCGCATCCGACCAGCAACACCAATGCTGCTACGTAAATCATTGCGCTCGACACTCGTTTCAAGCATTCCTCCAGGGCCCAGTGAAAATCCCACTAACATTCTACATCGTACATCGCAGCTGCCCAAAGAGGGCTATCGGCTGGGGACAGAAAAGGGGCAGGACCGTCGGTACAGCTGCTGCCTGATCGACCGTCATGTGTCCCAGCCTGTTAAATCCTTCGCTTTCAGGGGGCGCTGCGTGTTTGCGGACGTCTGCAACAGGACCGCACGACCCAATCGCGCGGGATTGGAAATAAGCGTGTCCAGATCTAGGCGGATTCCGCGGTCGTGGCCTCGCGCGGACCACAGGGGCGGGACACCGAGTTCCTCTGCCGGCCTATTAGCCATGTGCCCAACCTCCACACCAGCAAGATGGCCACAAGGAACGCGTAAAAGAGCGGTTTCCGAACATTCGATTTCACGAGCCAGTAGTAATGAANNAGCGCTTGCCGCCGAGCCGCCGAATCCAACCGGCCGTGGAAGTGATCGCCAGCGGAATCATCAGCACGAAACCTGTAAAGCCGATGGTAATGAACGGCCGTTTGAGGACGTCCGCCCACATGTCGGACCACGCAAAAAATTTGTCGAGGCCGATCCATGTGCTGAAGTGCAGAAATCCGTAAAAAAATGCGAACAGCCCGAGCATCCGCCGGAACCGTATGAGCCGCGGCATGTGCAGAATCTTACGCAGCGGAGTAACCGCCAGCGTGATGACCAGAAACCGCAGTGTCCAGTCACCCGTCCGGTGGGTAATGAATTCGATGGGATTCGCGGTGAGCTCGCCTTGTACCGCGCGCCGCACGAGAAGCCCCAACGGCACCAGGCACAGCAGGAATACAGCGACCTTCGTCCACTTGCTGGTCAGAATCTTGTTCACGGAGCGGCCCTTAGTAGTTCTTGCGCAGGTCCATACCACTATAGAGGCTGGCGACCTGATCGCTGTACCCGTTGAACATCAGCGTGGGCCGCTTCAGGAATTCGCCCAGTCGCCGTTCTTTCGCCTGGCTCCAGCGGGGATGATCGACCTTGGGATTCACATTGGCGTAGAAGCCATATTCCGGCTGGCCGTTAAAGCCCGTGTACATATTCCACGTCGTCTGCGGCTGATCCTTGACCAACCGGATCTTCACGATCGACTTGATGCTCTTGAAACCGTATTTCCACGGAATCACCATGCGCACCGGAGCGCCGTCCTGATTCGGCAGCGTCTCGCCATACATGCCTACGCAAAGCAGCGCCAGCGGGTTCATGGCTTCGTCGAGCCGCAAGCCTTCCAGGTAAGGCAGCGCTATTCCGGCCTCGCCTCCCAGCGGCATCTGCTTCGGTTCGTAGTAGCTCTCAAACGCCACGTACTTAGCTTTCGGAGTCGGTTGAACCTGATTGAGTATCGTGCTCAGTGAGTAGCCGATCCAGGGCACCACAATCGACCACGCTTCAACGCACCGATGCCTGTAAATGCGCTCCTCGAGCGGCGCGAGTTTCAGGATTTCGTCCATCGTGAACTTGCGCGGCTTCGTGACCTCGCCCTCCACGGAAACAGTCCACGGCGAGGTCTGAAAATTCTTGGCGTTTTTCGAGGGATCGCCCTTGTCGGTGCCGAATTCGTAGTAGTTGTTGTAGGTCGTGACGTCGGTTTCCGGGGTGATTTTTTCGCCGCTGGTGGTGTACGGACTCTTGACGACTCCATTCAGCTTTCCCGGGACCGAACCCGTGCCGGGTCCCGCGAGCAGGCCCGGCAGCTTCTTCCAGCCCGCCACGATGGTCGTCGTTGCCAGCAGCCCCATCAGGAAATTCCGCCGGCCCATGGCACGCTCTTTCGGAGTAACGTCCGCGTACGTTAGATCGGTCTTCCGCTTGATGAGCATGAAAATCCTCCCGCCCCAACCCTCAATTAATGATACGCGCCCGGACGGAATACGGATGGAAGAAATTTCTTCAAGTGGTCAAAGGATCCTACTCACTTCTTCGCCAATTCGTTAAGTAGCGTGGCGCGCAGGCGCTGTTGATGCCCCAGAGTGAGTTTGGCCTTGCTGGAGGTCAGATAGAAAACGTCGATCGCCGTCTGCCCCTCGGTTTCGATAAGTGCGATCTCGATATTACAGTCCTCACGGGAAAGCTGAGAGCTGATGCGATGCAGAAGTCCGAGCTGGTCCTGGGCGATCACTTCGACCAGAGTGCTGTGCGCGGAGCACTCGTCGTCGATTTCCACCCGCGTCTCCACCTTCACCTTTGGCACTACGTTTTTCTCCGATCGAAGGCGGTCCCGCAGCATCCGGTCGAGATCGGCCTTCTCGGTCAGCACATCGTGAATGCTTGCCTTGAACCGTTCCCATTCCGGCAGGTTCAATTCAAGAGTCTGGAACCGGTCCGTAAAAAAAAATGTGTCCACCACAATCCCGGCCTCGTTTGAAAACGCCGCCGCCTTCACGATATTCATTCCCCACGCAGCAAGCGCGCCGCACATTCTGGCGAACAGGAAGGGACGGTCGCGCGTCACGAGTGTCAGCTCGTACCAGTGGCGACCGCGCGTCAACTCGAGTTGCACTGGGTCGCTGTCGAGAAGGCTCGCCATTTCCATCTGACGGATCACTTCGCTTGCCGTCTGCGTGCGCAGATAGCGGCGCGGCAAACCGTCCAGAAACGTCTCGAGCTTTTTGCCGGCCGCCGGGGTCAGCGTGCGCAGATGGGTCATCACCTCGTCATCAACATCCCCGTGAACCCGCTCATCGACGCTGCGCATCAACACATTCGCGGTAGCGATGTACAGCTGCCACATGTTCTCCGCTTTCCACGGCGTGAGCGCTTCCGGATTCACCGCCTTAATGTCGGCATACGTGTGCAGACAGAGCATCTTCAGACGCTCGGGCGTTCCCATTTTTTCCGCGAGTTGTCGAATCATTTCCGGATCGAAAATATCCCGGCGCAAAGCCGCGCCGATTTCCAGATGGCGGCGGATGAGGAACAGCACCGTTTCGCGGTCGGGCGGGTCCAGGTCAAGCCGCGCCAGGCAAACCTCCGCAACCTCCAGGCTGCCGGCCACGTGGTTGTCCGGTCTGGTGCCTTTGCCGGTATCGTGAAGCAGTAGCGCCAAGTAAAGCAGATCGGGCTGTTCGAGTTCGTCCAAAAGCTCTGCATACCCCTGGTCCCATTTGGACTGGGACTTCCGCAAGTTGTGCAGGTTCTCAATGGCCACGAACGTGTGTTCGTCAACCGTGAATCGGTGCGAGTAATCGCGGATGACCAGAGAATCGATTGCCTGAAATTCCGGCAACAGCGGAGTCAGCAGGCGCAGCGAGTGCATTGTGCGCAGCGCGTCGGCCGCATGCGGCGCGAGCAAAATCTCCTGCAGATGGTGCCATAGCTCGGCGCCTTTGGGTGGCGCGGCTGCCAGAGCCGGCAAAACCTCTTCGATCTGGTGTTCGGTGGCCGAGCTGAGGCCTAGCCCGTGACGCGCCATGAAGCGAAACATTCGCAGAGGCAGTTCGGGATCGCTCAATGCCTCCTGCCGCTGCAGGAAAATCCGGCCGTCCACCACCGAAAACTCGGCGTTGGAAAGTCGCGACCTCAGGTTCTGAAACTGACGGTAGAGCGAAGGACGCGCGGCGGGAAACTCCTCCATCAACTGCGCCGCAACGCGATGAATCAGCCGTGCGTGGCCGAAGTAAATGCGCATCCAATCCGAAGCGGTGAGCGGTTCCGCATCGGGCGCCCCGATTTTGCGTTCTGCCGCCTGGTCCTGCGCAACCCACTCGAGCGTGTTGTCGTCGCGTCCCTGCCGGAAGTGGAGAAAGCAACGAACGGATATCAGAAAATCTAGAGCGGAGTCGAATTTCGCGCGTAACCACGGAGGAAGCACTGTCTTTTCATCCGGCCAGCCACTGGTTTCCTCCATCGCCGCGATGAGAGCAAGCCAATGTGCGAGATTGTGATCGCGCAGCCCGCCGGGTCCGTCCTTCACATTCGGCTCGAGATGAAAAACTGTGTTTCCGTACTTGTTGTAACGTTCGCGCGTCAGATCCGTCAGCCGCTGTACGATGGACCGCGACTCGCGAACCACGAGTTTCGGAATTACCTGTTCGTGCAGACGCTCAAAGAGGCTGCGGTCACCGGCAAGATAGCGGCAATCGAGGAGCGAGATCGCAAATTCCACGTTGTTCGCATCGAATTTTTCGCATTCGGCGAGCGTGCGCGTTGCAGGACTCAATTTCATCCGGAGATCCCATAGCTCCTGCGAGAAACTTCGGATGCCGTCCTTCAGCCCGGCTTCGATCCCGCCCCCCGCATGCAGAAACAATATGTCGATATCCGAGTGCGGGAAAAGTGTGCGCCGTCCGAATCCTCCGAGCGCGACCATCGTAAAATTGCGCGGCTCTTCAACTTGAGGCGAAATGAGGACCTTCCACAAGCGCAGGCAGATGGCCTCGACGAGGGCGGTGCGGTCATTAATGGCTGCGCGGCCATCTCCTGTGACGGCGAATTTCTTCTGTAGGCGAGCCGATTCTCCAGAATACAGATCGCGTAGCTCGCTGCCAGGTGCGGGTTTTGTAGCCATTCTTATGTAGTGCGACGGAACTCTGATCCTTGCGCCCCGGCTCCCTCGTTGGTTTTAATTTTCGCGACTTTGGGAGACTGTCCGCGCGGCACACTCTTACTGCGCGCGACAGACCGCCTGCTAGAGAGCGCTGTCGCCGCGCTCGTCGTTGCGAATACGTATTGCGTCGTCAACCTTCGTGAGGAAAATCTTGCCATCGCCTATTTTGCCTGTGCGCGCAGCCGTTATGATTGTCTGGACAGCTTTCTCGACCATATCGTCCGCAAGCACCATTTCCAGCTTTATCTTGGGAATTAAGTCCACCGTGTATTCCCGCCCGCGATAAAACTCCGTGTGCCCCTTCTGCCGGCCGTGCCCGCGAGCCTCCAACACCGTCATCCCCTCGACACCGATCTCGTGCNNGTCGACGTCTGGATCACCGCTTCCAATTTTGTCATGGCTGCTCGCCTCGACTCTCTGACAGTGCTTCCGCCCCCGCGCACACCAGAATCGTCCAGCAAGTCATCATATCCGAACCACCCTTCTCCGGCATCACCAACCAGAAACAGTAACTGCTTGCCACGCAGCGTTCTAATCCATACATCAGATGAATTTCATTGGCAATTGTTATCGGCTCGGCCGGGCCGTCGCGCATTATACACACATTTCGACGGCGTGGCCCGCGGGAGCACGCCCTCTAAGCACATGGATTTGAATGGGTTAAGANNGCGGTTTCAAACAAGGCACGCAACTTTAGCTCGCCGCGGGTGTTCAACTGACTGTACGGCCTCCAGGAGCACTCAGGGGCTGACACTTAAAATGAGCATCATCTACGGAGAGGAATAAAATCATGAAGACCAAAGAACTTATTTTGAGTGCCGCGGCTCTGATTGCCCTATCTGTGCCGTCAGCATTTGCACAGTCGGCTAGCTCCGCCACAACCACCACGGCCCTGGCCTCGATCGCTCAGCGCAAGGACAATCAGCAGGACCGCATTGCCAATGGAATCGACAGCGGCCAGCTAACCGCCGGCGAAACCAGGAACCTTGAAACCAAGGAAGCGGCCGTCAATAAGGAAGAACACACCATGCGCACGGAAGACGACGGTCATTTGACCGCCGCCGACCGCGCCAAGCTCAACCGCCAGCAGAACCACCTGTCGCGCCAAATCTATCGCGACAAACACAACGGTCGCACTACAAGAAAGTAAGCGTACTATCCTGCAGCGAGCAGATAGAAGCCCCGGCCGGCGTGCCGGGGCTTCTCCTTTGGGATCGCTAAGTCGAAGGGAGACTTTTCTAAAACCGAGAGGCGAGCCGATATTGGAATCACGGATACTGCTTGTATCGAGCCACTCGAATCCGTTTGAATTGCCCGTTGTGCAAATCGTAGTGGACGAAATTCAACAATCGCCGAACGTCGCCTCGCTTAAATGAAAGCCTCGCGTCCGGATAATCTCGAAAGCAGTCGAACTCCGAATACAATTCGACAGCGACTCCCGTCTCATCCACCGCCGCGTACTTCACTTCCAAAAACTCGCGAACGTATTGATGGAAATCCCTGTAAAAACTAACGATCTCCTGCGGAGCTTTCAGCGCGATACCCGCCAAATCTACTTCGACGTCATCGGCATAGAACGGCACCATTTTTTCGTAACGCTTGTGGTTGAAATGATCGATGTAGCGGTGGAAATCCTCTTTGGTCATCTCAGGACTCCTTTCGCGAAGCGTTTTGCAGTCGAAGCGAGACTCGCAAAAAAAGGCGCTCGCCAGCGCAGCAATTCGCCGCGATTAGGAATCGTAGCCGCGCGGATACTTCTGACGCCACTCCCACTGCGAGCGCAGAATCGTGGGCAGGTCGGACATCTCGGGATTCCAACCCAGCACTTTCTGAGCCTTGGTCGCATCCGCAACCAATTCCGCCGGGTCGCCCTCTCGCCGTCCTTCAATCCGCGTCGGTATCGGATGTCCTGTAACCTTGCGAGCATTCTCGATGACTTCCAGAACCGAATATCCGTACCCGGTCCCGAGATTGATGAAATCGGAATCGCCGCCGAGCCGAAGATAATCCAGCGCCAGGATGTGAGCTTCCGCCAGGTCGCTCACATGTACGTAATCGCGGATAGCCGTTCCATCCGGCGTGGGATAATCCGTTCCAAAAACCGAGAGTTCCGCCTTTTCACCCATTGCCGCCGCGAGTACGTTTGGAACCAAATGTGATTCTGGCTCATGGTGCTCGCCTTGGCGGTCCGTCGCTCCGGCCGCGTTGAAGTAGCGCAGCGCGACGAACTTCAGCCCGTACGCGCGATCGCAGGAATCCAGCACGCGTTCCATGACGAGCTTCGACCATCCGTAAGGATTTAGCGGCCACTGCGGGCACTTCTCTGAGATCGGAATTCGGTCCGGCACTCCATAAGTTGCGCAAGTTGAGGAGAAAACCACTCGCCGAACGCCGGCCTCCAACAAAGCCCTCATCAGCGCCGTCCCCTGCCCGACATTGTTTTCGAAATACCTCACGGGTTCTAAAACCGACTCACCGACGTAGGTGAGCGCCGCAAAATGCACGCACGCTTCGATCTTGTGTTCCGCCGCGATGCGCGCCAGGAGCGCACGGTCGCCGACGTGGCCGTGATAAAACGGCACGTCCTTGTCCACAGCGGCGCGGTGGCCGCGCCCGAGATCATCGAGAACTACAACCTCTTCGCCTTTTGCCCGCAATCGGTCAGCCGTCACGCTTCCGATGTATCCGGCACCACCCGTCACCAGAATTGGCATCTCTCTCCACTCTTTCCCGGCAGCTCCCGAATCCTCATAGCCCGGCCGCCAACATCCTTCTCACGACTCGCGAAATTATATCCGAATGCGAAACCGACTCGGTGAGACAGATATGAACACAGTGTGGTATCTCACAGCAACATCCGATCAGGCGCGCGCGTAGTACCATGGACAGAGCCATGGAGAGAGCGATCACGCGAGCCAATGCAATGACGCCACCGGGCGCCGAACCAGCTAAGACCGGAATTGCAATCCGCACCGACCGAGTCGCCCGTCAGTATCAGATGGGCGAAACGATGGTGCGCGCCGTGAACGAGGTGACCCTCACGATCCGCGCAGGAGCGTTCGTGGCGCTGCTCGGCAGCTCCGGCTCGGGAAAATCCACGCTGCTCAACCTGATGGCCGGCCTCGACCGCCCCACGTCGGGAGCCATCTTCGCACACGAGCGCAATCTGGCCGAGATGAGCTCCGAGGATCTCGCCAAACATCGCAGCCATACGATCGGCATCGTCTTTCAAGCCTTCAACCTACTTCCGCGCATGACCCTCGAAGAAAATGTCGAGCTTCCCCTGCGTCTCGCGGAGGTCGATCGCCACGAGCGCACCGCCCGTGTTCGCGAAGCGGTCGAGCGCGTCCATCTGGGCGCGCGTCTCACGCATCACCCGACGGAGCTTTCTGGCGGCGAGCAGCAACGCGCCGCACTCGCTCGCGCCTTGGTGAACCGGCCCACGATTCTTCTCGCCGATGAGCCCACCGGAAATCTCGATAGCGCTACCGGCGACCAAATCATGCTCCTGCTGAGCGAAATCAACGAAACTCTCGGAATGACCATTGTGATGGTCACGCACGAACGCCCTCGCGCGGAACGCTTCGCGCATCGACTCATCACCATGAGCGACGGAAAAATGATTAGCGACGGAGGCCCTGCGTGAAAACTCGCGACCTCGCGGAGCTGGCTGGCCGCAACCTCCGCGAAGCCGTCCTGCGGAACTCTCTCACCACGCTTGGAATCGCCGTCGGCGTAGCATCGCTCGTCGCCATGCTTTCTCTGGGAGTCGGTCTGCAAAATCTGGCGACCGATCGTCTCTCGCGCAGCGGACTTTTCGACGCTATCTTTGTTACCCCTCGCTCGAATTTTCCAGGTTTCGACGCCCCAGCCAGGCAGGCTCCTGTTCCGACAGGACCAGCAGCACCTCTTGACGAAGATGCCCGGAAGAAAATGGCATCCTTGCCCAACGTCGCTGAGGTTTATCCCGAAATCCGATTCCCCACCGAAATTCATTACGACGGAAATCCTTACGCGACCGTCGTGGCGGGTGTGTCGCCCTCTGCACGCTCCGACGGCGCCTTCGATGACATGAAAGGGTCGTTCTTTTCAGGCCCGGCAGCGAATGAGGCGATTCTGCAGATCGATCTTGCGCGCCAACTTTCCACTCAGCCCGATTCGCTCCTTGGAAAAGAGATCGTCCTGCGTTACGCGGAACGTCAAGCGCTTCCGCCAGAGCGGGGCGACAAGAATTCCTCACCGAACGGCTATTCCATCGTGCCTCGTGAGGAGAAGCTCCGCATCGTCGGTATCGTCGAAACGGAACCCGCAGCAGGCATTGGAGGCTTTGGCCGCGGGCGTCTCCTAATTCCGCTGCAAGTCGCGGAAACTTTGCGCGCAGCTCAAACGAACGATCTCCGCGACCTTCTCCGCGATACGCCCTCGCAGCACAGCTACGAGAGCCTCACCATTCGCGTCAACGGCACATCCCACGTAAAGGACGTCGAGGACGCCATCAAGAAAATGGATTTCACGGCGTTTTCCCTGCTCGACGCTAGCCGCAATTTGAGCATCGTATTTGCCGTGTTCGACTTGTTCCTTGGAATTTTCGGCAGTCTGGCGCTCGTGGTGGCTTCGCTTGGAATTATCAACACCCTGGTGATGGCGATCCTCGAGCGGCGGCGCGAAATCGGAGTGCTCAAGGCGCTAGGCGCTGCCGATCGCGATATTCGCAGATTATTTTTTGTCGAGGCCGGGGCCATGGGACTGCTCGGCGGCATTTTTGGCGTCCTTCTTGGCTGGCTGATTGGACGCGCGATTGATTTCGGCACAAATACTTATTTGACTCGCCGCGCGTTGCCTTCGATCAGCATCGTCGCAGTCCCGTGGTGGATGGTTGCGTCGGCCATCGCGTTTTCGGTCGCCGTCAGCCTCGCGGCGGGAATTTATCCCGCTTCTCGCGCCGCGAAACTCGACCCGGTTGAGGCTCTGCGGTATGAATAGCAGTCGTCTCATATGCCGAGATCGGTACGTTCGGCATTTTTGGCACGGCATTTCGACGGTCGCGCTACTCCTCTTGTTTTTCTTACTCGCTTCGTCTGCGCACGCCGCTGGCCGCGCTGAATGCCGTGCCGTTCCAAGCAAAATACTTTCTCGCAGCGTTCCCTACTGCATTCTTCTGGCTCCGAGCTACGATGCCAATAAGACCGCGCGTTATCCCGTGCTCTATTTCCTGCACGGTCTAGGCCAAAACGAACAAGCCCTGCTCAATTCCGGCGGCTGGAATTTGATTCAGGATCTTTGGGACCAAAAGCAGATCGGCGAATTTCTGATCGTCACGCCCGCCGCGGACAGGACCTTTTACATTAATTCGCGCGACGGCAAGATTCGCTACGAAGATTTTCTAGTTCAGGAATTCTTCCCGTTCATCGAGAGCCACTACCGGATTCGCGCCGACCGCGCGCATCGCGGCATTACGGGCGTCTCCATGGGCGGCTACGGCTCGCTGCGGCTGGCCCTTCGCTTTCCGAGATTATTCGGAGCGGTCAGCGCGCATAGCCCCGCGTTAATCGCCAAGCTGCCCCGCGCGGAGTTCGATAGCTCGAACACCGGAATGCTTTCGCGCGCGATGGGCTCGGCGTTCGGCTCGTCCTTCGATCCCGCCTACTGGGACCGCGAAAGCCCGTTCGCACTTGTGCGCAACGGACCGCGTCCTACGGGCCTGTATATCTATTTCGATTGCGGCACCGAGGACGATTTCGGCTTTTATAAAGGCGCCCAGGCGTTTCACGATCTTCTGGTCTCGCGAAAAATCCCGCACGAATTTCACCTCTATCCCGGGCGGCACGATGAGGCCTACTTCGCGCAGCACATCCCCGCGTCCCTCGAGTTCCACTCCCGCGTCTTTGGCGTAAGTCTGCCCGCGAAGTAAACGACGAAGCCGAGCAGGAAGAGTTTTTAGGATTGCCGATCGCTCCTTTCGCTTATGAAATGCCTCACTGTATTGTCGAGTAGACGCGACGCCCGTCCTTTGTTTTTAATGAGATAGATCAAATCCTACTCGGCAATGGTTGTCGAGTAGAAATCGCGGCGTGAGGCTCGCGCTGGCCCCGCCCATCTGGCACCGGGGCCTTGCTTCCCATTCGCGAACTGTAGCTTGCTCATTCACGGGCGCCATTTTACTTCTCTGGGGCAGGAGTGCAAGCACGCAACCCAGTGGACTTTTTGCGGAAGGGAATTTCCCCACAAATTGAAACGGCGACGCGAGGCGCTCCACGAAAAGTCAGAAAGCTGCCCGGTCAGGTGAGGCTAGACCGGCCTCTACAAAACCGTTCCCGTCTGTAGAAGGCCACGCGCCACCAAGATTCTCGAGTTGCCGCACAGACCTTTTAGTCCTGCGGCTGGGCGGCGCGTCCGGGATTGTGAAACCTCAGGAAAGCGGGCGGGGACGGAACGTCGTCGCTGGCCTGGCGGCCTTCGATTAAATCGATTAGAAACTCCTGCACGTTGAAATTATGGCCATTTCGCATGTGGGCGAGCTGGCGGGCAGCGTGCAACCTTGCATATTCGCCCGTGGGCAACAAAATCCGCGTCTTCAGCGTGTCGGCCAGATACGGCGCGATCACTTCGGTGGCAATCTGTTTGCACAACGCGGGGTCTTTCAGGTGGAAGATCACTTCGACGCGCTCGTAGATGTTGCGTTGCATCCAGTCCGCGCTGCCAAGGTAGATTTCCGTCTTGCCACCGTTGCCAAAAACAAAGATGCGGCTGTGCTCCAGAAATCTTCCGATGATGCTGCGGACACGGATGCGGCTACTGATCCCGCGAACGCCCGGGCGCAACGCACACGCACCCCGCACAAGCAGTTCGATCCGCACGCCGGCCTGGGAAGCCCGATAGAGCGCCTGGATAATTTTCTCGTCGAGCAACGAATTCATTTTTGCGAAGATGAATGATGGCCGACCGGCGCAGGCGTGAGCGGCTTCGCGATCGATGAGACTCAAGAAGTTCTTGCCGAGATTTAGGGGCGCCACAAAAAGGGGCGTGTACTGCTGGCGCTCGGAATATGCCGTCAGATAGTTGAAGACGTGGTGGACCGCCGAAGTCATGTGCGGGTCGGTGGTGAGCAGGCTCAGATCGGTGTAAAAACGCGCGGTCGAAGGATTGTAGTTGCCCGTTCCCAGGTGGGCGTACCTTCGAATCTGTCCGTCGGATTCGCGCCGGGCGACAAGAGCCAGCTTGCAGTGCGTTTTCAGGCCCACAAGCCCGTGAAAGACTTGCACGCCCGCTTCCTGCAAATTTCGCGCCCAGCGAATATTCGAAGCCTCGTCAAAGCGCGCCTTCAGCTCGACTACCACCGAAACTTCCTTCTTCGCAGCCGCTTCGATCAGCGCGCGCACGATGGGCGAGTTTTCGCTCGTGCGATAGAGAGTCTGCTTGATCGAAAGCACATCTGGATCATGCGCGGCGCTCTCAATAAAACCCACGACGGCCGAGTAGGAATCATACGGATGGTGCAGCAGCAGACTGCGTTTGCGGATCAGTTCAAAGATCGCCGACGCGCCGGGTTTGAGAGCCAATTCGCGCGCAGCGAAGGGCCGATATTTCAGGTCGGGCCGGGGAGTCTGGTCGTACAGGTGGAAGAGCCGGGAGAGATTGATCGGGCCGTTGATGCGAAAAACCTGCTCGGGCGCGAGACGAAAATTCGCCTGCAGCCGTTCGACGATTTCCGGCTTCGCGCCCGCCTCGATTTCCAAGCGCACGGCCACGCCCTTGCGTCTGCGATGAATCTGCGCATCCACCGACTCCAGGATGCTGCGCGATTCCTCCTCTTCGAGATAGAGATTGCTGTTGCGCGTCACACGGAAGGCCGCGGCGGAAAGAATGTCGTATCCGTGATAGAGGCGCGTTGAGAACGCATGGACGATGTCATGCAGGAACATGTATTCGACCTTGCCTTCGTCCGACGGGAGACGCACAAGGCGCGGCAAGGCGCGAGGTACGGTCACCACACCAAGATAGGTTTGTAATACGCGCCGTTTTTTCCTTATCAAGAAGGCAAGGCACAGTGCTTTGTTCAGGACATGAGGAAACGGGTGGGCCGGATCCACGGTGACGGGCGTGAGCAACGGCTCAACGGTCTTCGCGTAGAAATTCTCAATGTACTCGCGTGCTTCCCTGCTCAGCTCGTGCAAACCCAGTACGCGGATCGATTCGGCCTCAAGCGCCGGGACGAGCTCGTCGCGCCAGCATGTGTACTGCTCGTCCACGAAGCTGTGGATATGGGCGGTCAGCTCGGCGAGAACAGCGTCGGGGGCGCGGCCGTCCGGGCCCGGCTCGCGGTTGCCATGCTCGGCTTGTTGCATCAAACCCGCCAGGCGCACTTCGACGAACTCGTCCAAATTACTAACGGTGATGGCGAGAAATTTCACCCGTTCCAGAAGCGGGTTGCTCTGGTCGCGCGCTTCTTCCAGAACACGCTCATTGAACTGCATCCAGGAGAAGTGTCGATTTAAGAATAATGAGGGGTCAGAGACGCTGCTTTTTGCCATACCAGCCTTCAGCCAGGCAAGCGTAACTTGCGAGTGTTAATGCCATGTTACGAGTCAATGTCACGAGCCCGTCTTCGAATCCGGCGGAGCAGGATACGGAGGGCAATGCGTTACTGCTGAGGGTATGTTCCCGGCAAAGAACGGAGGTAAGCCATGATCGCCAGCGCATCCGCGTGGTTCATGTGATAAATGTGCATCGGCTGGCGGATGGCGAGGCCGTTCGGTCCGACTCCCTGTTCCAGAATCTGCGCACCTTGCTCTTCCGTGTATCCGGAGAAGCCGGCCAAGGCTGGGGCGTTCATCGCCCAATTGGGATTCGGACGAACGGGCACAATCCAAATCGGCGCTCCTTGGAGCCGCCGAGATTCGTCCAAAGCTCCGCTTGCGTCGCGGGGAGTGTGACATTCTTCGCACATGGCAACGTTCTCGACCAAATACCGGCCTCGATCGACGGAGCTCTGCTGGGCGGGAGCGGTCGGAACCTTCTGCGCGGCTAGGGCCGAGCTCTCGCGCGAGAATAGACGTGAGGCTCCCAAGCCGATGGCGAGCACAAAAAGCAGCAAAAAAATCAATCGGAAACGTGATTTCATAAGGTTTTAGTCCTGAGTTTTATAGGATGTGGCTCTCGCCTGCAAAAACAACCGAACGTCGTTCGGAAATCGAACACCGTTCGGACATCGATAACAGCTCGAACGTGAAAGTATCGCAAAAGCTGCGTTTGCATGTCCATTGCGTTTTTTATCCTGATTCATCGCGGGACCGCGCGTCGCAAACCTGAAAAGCTTCGCGACATCCTTTCAATCTCGCGTCACGCCTCAAGTGGAGACGGGCGCGGCACGAGAGGAGCCTGAAAGTCGGGCGAGCGCCCAGCGAGCGTGATCGGAAATGATCAAATCGCCCAAGCTTGACAGGCTCTCAAGCAGCCGAATCACCCGCGAAAAGGCCGGTGAATCCCGGTTCACAGTTGAATTACCCAAGGCTATGCACGCGTTTCGCACCAACCCTTGCCACTTGGCGCGTTTTACTGCGCTGCCACGGAAAACGGCGCTGAATTCCTGCTGCGAGAGTGAAGCCAGCCATTCCAGCTCCGGGGCGAGGAGCGAAACTCGAATCTCGGCTTTGGGAATTCTAATCGCTTCCCTCGGTTGAAAAGCGGTAGGCGCTGTTATGGGCGCTTTGCGATTCCAAGGGCACACATCCTGGCAGATGTCGCAGCCGATCACCGCGGACCCCATCTGCCCGCGAAACTCTTCTGGAACCGTTCCACGCAGCTCAATCGTGAGATAGGAGATGCAGCGGCGCGCGTCCAGGACATACGGCTCTGGGAACGCCTGCGTGGGACACGCGTCGAGGCAACGCGTGCAATTTCCGCAAAGGTCAGCAGGAGGCGGCGAGCCCGCCGCAAGGCTCGGCTCCAGCGCGAGAGTTGTGACGACCACGCCGAGGAAAACCCACGAGCCGAGCTTTGAATTGATCAGGCACGTATTTTTCGCGAGCCAGCCGAGACCCGCATATTTTGCGGCGACTCGCTCGATGATCGGACCCGTGTCGGTATAGGCGCGCGCCTCGAATGGTTCCTGGAATCTCGCGTGCATTTCGGCGATCAGCGTCTTCAATTTTCCCTGGAGCACTTCGTGATAATCGTCGCCCCAAGCGTAGCGGGAAATCCATCCGCGCGGCGATTCCGTGTCTGCGGCGCCCGGAAGTTCATTTGCACGCGGCGCTGAATTGTAATTGAGGCCGACGACGATCAGGCTTTCCGCGCCGTCCAAAACCAACCGGGGATCGGAGCGGCGAGGATCGTGAAGGTACTTCATTTCGCCCGCGTAGCCTCGCGCGAGCCATTCGGAAAAGCGTCCGAGCTCTTCGAATCCTTGACCGTCCTCTGTGCTGACGGGTGCGACGCCACAGAGATCGAATCCGACAGCGCGCGCTCTCTCGCCGATCCACCGCGTTCGCTCAGCCGGAGTCATAACCCCATCATGCCTCAGAGGGCGCGCCAGGTAAAAAACTTCGCAGCGACTCTTTTGTTCCATCGGATCTGAGACGCAAGCAACGAATAGACTTGTGTTTTGCTTGTAACCACTGCGCGGGATTGCATACAATCGCGGACTGCGCTAACGGAGAGTTCGATGAGCCATCGGATCGCTGCAAAAATTACGGGAGTAGCGGGGTACCTGCCACCACGCGTCGTCACCAACGCAGACATTGAGAAGATGGTGGACACGACCGACGAATGGATTCGCACGCGCACCGGCATACGGGAGCGGCGCTATGCCGAACCCGGAGTCGCGTCATCGCATCTGGGGACCGAAGCCGCCAAGAAATTGCTGGCGATGAAAGGCATCTCACCGGCAGAAATCGACATGATCGTGGTCGCCACCGTCACGCCGGACATGCTTTTTCCCGCCACGGCGTGCCTGATTCAAGACCGCCTGGGAGCAACGAAGGCCTGGGGGTTCGATCTCTCCGCCGCCTGTTCGGGCTTTTTGTATGCGCTGACGGTCGGCGCGCAGTTTGTGGGCGCAGGCTCGCACAAGAAAGTCCTCGTTATCGGCAGCGATGTGATGACGTCCATCATTGATTTCAAGGACCGGGCCACCTGCGTGCTGTTCGGCGATGGTGCAGGTGCCGTTCTTGTTGAGCCTGCCACATCTGAGACTGAGGGGATCATCGATTTCGCGCACGACATTGACGGATCGGGCGGCTGCAATCTTTACATGCCCGGCGGCGGCTCCCTTCATCCACCCTCGCACGAGACAATCGATGCGCGGATGCACTACGTCCATCAGGAAGGCCAGCAAGTCTTCAAGTACGCGGTGCGTCGGATCAGCGAGCTTGCCTGCCAGCTCCTTGAGCGCAACCGCATATCCAGCAAGGACCTCGCGCTCGTGGTACCCCATCAGGCGAATCTGCGCATTATTCGAGCAATGCAGGAGAGGCTTGGAATGGATGATTCGAAGGTGATGGTGAATATCGACCACTACGGGAACACGACAGCGGCAACAATCCCCCTAGGGCTGATGGACGCGCTCGAGCAGAAGCGGTTGCAGAAGGGCGACCTCGTTTTACTGATTGCGGTCGGCGCGGGCTACACGTCCGGCGCCATTCTTATGCGCTGGGCTTACTAGAACGTATTGCACAACCCAGCTAAGTTATTGATTCTATAGGGTCGAAATCGGGTTGTGCAACAGCTTCTAGGAGCTTTCAGGCTCCAAGGCGCGCCGCTTAATCTTCTCCGCAGGTGCTCTCGCAATTCCCCAGGAAAATCAGAACTGGATTCACGTCGCCGGCCGTGGTCGACATCGTTATGATCTTGGCTGGCGATACGACGAGGAAATCTCCGGTGAAAGCGGTCGGAGCGGTCAGCGTCAGGAGTCCGCTTCCGACCGTTGAGCTTAGGCCTGCGTACGTGCCCGTGACCGCTTGAGCGGGCGTGTTGCCGCCCGACGCGCTCTGGTCCTGCGTGCCGGTGACGGTGCCACTCGTCAAGGTCGTGTTGGCTAGAGCGATGGCGCCGGAAAGATCCCTGACTGGAGACGTCGCGGGCGAAGAGGTGCCCAGCACGAACGCGCCATTAATCTTCGAACCGGTAAACGGACCACCGGATTGAGGCTCGAACAATCCGAAGAACGGATTCGGGACGCCGTTGTTGCTGATCGTCTCTCCGATGCAGAAGGCTTCGTTCAGGCCGACAATATAAAAGATTGGAGCGATCGGCGAAGAAATCCCCGAATCGACTCGCCCAAACTGGTCGGCATTAGCAAAATTGGGGTTCGCCGGAGCAAATGCAACGACAGTTCCGGCTTGGTTTTCAAGAATCGAAATCGCATAGTTCGAGCCTCCTGTTCCCGTCAACGAGACAAGCGCCAGGTCTGGTTCGTACGTAGCCCCGGAGAATACCTGTCCCGATAAGCCCGCGACGCTGCTGGCGGTGAAAGTGCTGCCCGCTGCTCCTCCGAGGCTCGCAGACTGTGTGAGCATTTTGCCGCTGGTCAGGAAGGAAGCGCTGCCAGCATTCACCGGATTCGATGTTACCTGGTCGGTTTCGACCAGGAAGGACTCCGTGCCCGATACTGGATACACGCTGAAAGTCAGACCAATGCCGGCGACGCGCGGCGAAATCGTCATGGTGCAACGGGTGCTCTGCGAAGTGGTCTGGAAGGTGCCTCCCCATCCCTGGTTCTGTGCAACAATGCCGCCGGGCGTGCTGCTATCGTCCTCGGAAGATGAAATGCTGCCTGAGGTTCCGGCGTTTGGCGGAGGTGCTGCGAGGAAGCTTCCGACAATCACTGCGGGTCCCGCTGCGCTGCCTCCGAAGGCCGTTTCCTGGCCGCTGATGCCGAAAGCATAGTTTCCGTTGATCGTGTTAAAGGCGCACGTGCTGACGGTGCGCTTCTCGAGCTGGCCCGATCCTCGAATTCCGCTCGAATCGAATTCGATCAAGCGACCGTGTGCTCCAGCCGCATCAATTGCAAAGTCGTACGTGGGCGATCCCGTCAAGCTGCTGAAAATCAATTGCCCGCGGTTATCGTTTCCCAGCGTGTAGGTTCCGGTGAACGTCTGGTTTTTCGGAGGTCCCGCCATCGTGTTGAAGTCTTCCACACCACTGGAAATGTTGCCGGCGCCGTCCGCGGTAAAGCTGCCCGCGAGGACCACGGCGCCAGACGCATTGAATCCGCTTAGTTGAAATGCATAGTTCCCATTCAGGGCAGCCAAGTTGTTGACCGTGATACTCAAATTGCCGGGAGCAGTCATCGCTGGCATTTCAGAGTCCGCGACCTGCACAGTGAAGTTGAAAGTTCCCGTGGCGGTGGGAGTGCCGGTAATCGTTCCATCGGAAGCGAGCGACAATCCGAGTGGAAAAGTATTCAGAGCCGACGTTAGCGTCCATGTGAACGGAGGAACGCCGCCAGCCGCTTGCAGCGTGGTAGTCGGATACACAGCGTTCAGCGCGCCGTTCGGCAAAGTAGTCGTTGTCACCTGCAGAGGCAGAGGCGCGCCAATCGCGATTGTCAGAGGCCGCGTCGAAAAAGCGCCCGTTGAATCCGTCACATTGATTGTGAAGTTTGAATTCACCTGGGCTGTCGGCGTCCCGGAAATTGTGACGGAGTTCGTCACGCTGGGCTGCAGTGATAATCCAGTTGTGAGCGACCCGGCGGAAATCGACCAAGTAAACGGAGCCACGCCTCCGGTTGCTGTAACCGTGGCGGTGTAGGGACTGCCGAAATTCCCACCTGGAAGGGCCACCGTTGTAATGATGGGTGCTCCTTCAACCGTGATTGGGAGCGACGCGAACTGGTTCGGAAAAGTCACTGACGTGGCCTTGACCGCGTCGGAAACAGAAGCCCCGGGCGCCACGACAGGCGCGTTGTAGACGACCGATGCCGTGGTCACTGCGGTAAGCGACCCGTGCGCGGGAGGGGCCCACGTAACGCCTGCGCCAGACGTGTCGTTGAGTACTGTCGCGGAGATAGGGGTCGCGGTTCCGGAACCCACGATCTGTGGCGTCGCCGGGTTCAGGAGAACGGCGTGGAATCTTGCCGGAGTGCCGGTACACCCGACGTTCCCTAAACAAATGAGAATCACCATGCAAAATAAGAGCAAGGCTGCGGCGCGCTTTGCCATGACGACTCCTTAACGGACGTGCCTAATACGGGTATGAAATAGTCCATGTTATTTAGACCACAAAACAGAGAACGTAATCAGAATAATGCCCGCAGGTAATGGCGTATCGAGCAACCGAGGGAAAGCAAGTGCGCAACGAAAAACCTGAATCGTCAACTGGCAGATGCTTTGAGCCGAGGTTCCGCGAAGGAAGGCGTGTTGAGCTTATGGCCCAAGATTCTGAGCATCATTCAGCCTGAGTTTTCCCGAATCCCTACTTGCGGCGCGTATTTTCGTAGATAATGAGATCTGCTTCGACTTTAAGTTCTCCGGAGAGAGGTCACTAATTTGCGTGTCGTCATCACAGGTGGAGCAGGATTCCTCGGATCTCATCTTTGTGATTTCTTTATCGAAAAGGGCTGGGACGTTCTTTGTGTCGACAACCTCGTCACCGGGGCGGAATCCAATGTTGCCCATTTGCTTTCGCATTCACAGTTTCAGTTTACAAAGCAGGACGTCTCAAAATATATCGAGGTGCCGGGACCGGTGGATGCGGTGCTCCATTTCGCATCGCCCGCGAGTCCGCCCGACTATCTGAAGCTCCCCATTCAAACGATGAAGGTAGGAGCTCTCGGAACTCATAACTCGCTGGGACTGGCGATGGCAAAGAAAGCTAAGTTTCTCCTCGCCTCCACGTCGGAGTGTTACGGCGACCCAGAAGTCAGCCCGCAGCCGGAAACGTACTGGGGACACGTGAATCCCGTTGGACCGCGCGGAGTCTATGACGAGGCGAAGAGATTCGCGGAAGCGCTCACGATGGCCTATCACCGCTATCACGGCCTTGACACCCGAATCGTGCGAATTTTCAATACATATGGCCCGCGCATGCGCCTGAACGATGGGCGAGCGCTGCCGAATTTCTTGTACCAGGCGCTCGTCGGCGAGCCTATCACCGTGTACGGCGATGGCAAACAGACCCGCAGTTTTTGTTACGTTTCGGATTTGATCGAAGGAATTTATCGCTTGCTCGAATCGAACGAGCATGAGCCTGTCAACATCGGCAATCCACGAGAACTCACCATTCTGGAGTTTGCGGAGCGCGTGCGTTCACTTGTCGGCACGAAAGCTCCCATCGTGCTTCGCCCTTTGCCACAGGACGATCCCAAACGGCGCTGCCCGGACATTGCGAAAGCGCGGCGCATCCTAAATTGGGAGCCGAAAGTAAATCTGGAGGAAGGCCTGCAGATTACCTATGATTTTTTTAAGCGGCAGGTTGCCGGGACGGGCCGCAAAACCTGAAGTCTTCCCCGCGGCGGCGCCTAAGCAAAGATTAGTCTTGGCGACCGAAGGAGCGATACTCAAAGCCTTCGGCTTTCATCTTACTGGCTGAAAGTAGATTACGGCCGTCGAGGATGAGTGGCCGTGCCATCGCGTTACGAATCCGCTCCCAATCAAGTTTGCCGAACTCAGGCCATTCCGTGGCGATCAGCAGGGCTTCGGCATCCTGTGCAGCTTCGTAAGCCGTTTTTGCATATTGGATCTCGGGCAGTATGGCCCGCGCCCGGTCCATGGCCTCCGGATCAAACGCGCACACGCGTGCTCCTTCCGAGATCAAACGATTCACCAGCTCAATCGCGGGTGAAAACCGAATGTCGTCGGTGTTCGGTTTGAAGGCCAGGCCCAGCACTCCGATCTGCTTGCCTCGCACAACCCAGAGCGCTCCGCGCATCTTCTCGAAAAAGTGGTCGATCCTCTTCTTGTTGATCTTCTCCGCCTCCCGCAGCAGGCTGAAGTCCACACCCGAGCGTTCCGCCAAATGCACGAATGCCTGCAAATCCTTTGGCAGGCAGAATCCGCCGAAACCCAACCCAGCGGACAAGAAGCTGGGCCCGATTCTCGGATCCAGTCCCATCGCGCGCGTCACTTCTCCAATATCTGCCCCGAGGCGCTCGGCCAGATCCGCCACCATGTTCGCGTAGGAAATCTTCAAAGCCAGGAAGGAGTTCGACGCGTGCTTGATCAGTTCGGCGCTGTTGATGGTGGTCACGACCCACGCAGGAGCCGGACCATCCAGGCAACCGGACGCGTGGACGGGACACTTAAACTTTCTCTCCAGCACGGGCCGGTAAATCTCCTTGAGTTGCTGCTCGGCGATTTCATCCTCGACGCCAACAACAATCCGGTCGGGATGCAGGAAATCCCCTAGCGCCGTGCCCTCGCGCAGGAACTCAGGATTCGAAGCCACGCGAAACGTCACACCGGTTTTGCGGCCGTAAACCGACAGGGCGCGCTTGAGCTCCTGCCCTGTTTGGGCAGGTACGGTGCTCTTCTCGACGACCAGCTTGGGGGATCTAGCTTCGGTGGCTATCAGGCGCGCAACGTGATCGATCGCGCTCAGGTCCGCATCGCCATTGGGCAGCGGAGGCGTGCCCACACAGATAAAAATCGCCTCGCCGAAAGTCACGGCGTCCGCCGGATTCGAGCGAAAACTGAGGCGGCCCTCCTTGTGGACTTTGGGAATCACTTTTTCGAGCCCCGGTTCATAGATGGGCATGCCGCCGGCTTCGAGAATCTTTATCTTCTCGGCGTCGTTGTCCGTGCACACGACTTCATGTCCGATTTCAGCCAGACAAGCGCCCGTTACCAGACCTACATAGCCACTGCCGATCACCGAAATCTTCAAAGGATCCTCCAAATCACCTGGATTCTTAGAACCTAAACAACGCCCTATTTATTGTCGTATAGGCCGCGCGGCCAGCACAGCGAATCCTCGAATTATCTTTTACTCGAGGGACCAACGAAAGCATTCCTTAAACGGGCCGTCAGCCTTTAGTACTGGATACTCTTACTTAACACATCCCCTATCACGGACCTCCGAGCAACCCGTTCTCGCCTATTCTAAAGAGGTTGAACCATGGCCAACCCTCCCAATTCCGATAAGGGATTTCCGTCCGCAGCCAACGCGCGGCCTCCTACGGAGCACCAGGATACAGTCCTGCTGAGTGATGTGCGGGAGGCTGCCTCCCTGATGCCGGAGGCTTCGGTGCAGCCTCCTGCCCTCATCACGGTCGCTCAACTGAACTCGCTTGCCCTCGCCCCCCTGTCGCAACGCTACAACATCCTGGGCGAAGCCGGGCACGGAAGTATGGGCAACGTTTACAAGGCGCGCGACCACGAGACCGGCGAAACCGTCGCGCTTAAGCTCCTCAAGCCGGAGATCGCGTCAGACCAGGTAATGATGGAGCGGTTCAAGAACGAACTCCTGTTTGCGCGCAAGATCACGCATAAGAACGTTTGCCGCGTCTATGAATTCAACCGCATCGCCGGAATCGCATACACCTCAATGGAATTTGTGGAAGGCGAGAGCTTGCGTTCAGTGCTGAACCGATTCGGCGGCCTGCCGCCCCGCAAAGCCTTCGATCTGGTGTTGCAAATCTGCTCGGGATTGGCGGAAGCCCACGCTCAGGGAATCGTTCANNCGCGACCTGAAGCCCGAAAACGTGATGATCGACGCTCAGGGCAACGTGAAGATCATGGATTTCGGAATCGCGCGTTCGATGGAGACGATGACGCGCCTCACGGGCTCCATGGTCGGTACGCCAGCCTACATGGCTCCCGAACAGGTAAGCGGCAACCCAGTGGACTACCGAACCGACATCTACGCGCTTGGGCTGATCATGTACGAAGTTTTCACGGGGACGCCGGCGTTCCAAGCTGAGAACACCGTCGCTGTCGCCTTGAAACAGATGAACGAAGCTCCCGTGCCGCCGCACGAAATTGATCCGACCGTGCCAGTAGCCGCCGAACGCGCAATTCTAAAATGTCTGGAAAAGGAACCGGCGAAACGCTTTCAGTCGATCGCGGAGGTTGAAAAGGGCCTGCGCGCCCCAGGAGGTCCGTCGCTCGGGTCAGATCTCGCGAACATTACGTTTAATCCTTCAAGCCATGCTGCAACGTTTTCTCAAGCGCCGCGTGGGCTTTCGGCTCCAGCGCCTAAGCGCACATCGCCGATCATTTGGGTGCTGCTGGGAGCGGGGTTGGTTCTCGCAGCGATGGGAGGATTGCGTGCCGAACAGCTCGAAAAATTTGCGGTGACTTTACCTCCGCCGGCTTCGTTTCCGGCGCCCGGGCCGCCGGACTTCGCGCTCGAAATTCCTTCAGCCGAAACTTCTGCCGCACAACTCTTGGCAACCAATCCGGAGGCGGCGACTCGGCCTGACGAAAAACCTGCTGAGCCGAAACCCGCAGCCAAACCAAAATCGTCGGCGCGGACTGCAAACGAACATTCGCCGGAAGATGTTGCCGCCCCCGGTGAATCGGCCGGCGAATCGGCGCCTGCGAAGACACGGCCCGAACGCGCAGCCCTCGGCTTCGCAGCTCCAGACCCTCGCCAGCGATTCGCCAGAGCGTTTGGCGAGGGCCAACCGGCGGCTCCCACTTCTGCAAATGGAAACGCCAGTTACGTCTGGGTGGCGCGATACGAGGTCAAGGATCGCGCGCAAGAGACGGCAAAGAAGATCGAGGATCTCGGGCTCCCGACAGTCGTGATACCAAGACACACCGAGAAGGGATCGTTTTTTGTGGTCTTGACCGGACCGTTTGGGGCAAAACGAATGCCAAGCGTTTTGCAGTGGCTCCAGACGCAGGGCTTTCCGAACGCGCGTCCTGTCGGCGGTCAGACGGCCACTCGGAATCAAAATCAAAACCCGAATCCCTGATGATGTGCGGTCTGCGGGCCAGCGAACCGGCGACAACTATGGCTATGAACATGGAAATCGGAGCGCAGAGCGACGTAGGCTATGTCCGCGAAAATAACGAAGACAGCTTCGGCTTAGCGCCGGAAATGAATCTCTTCGTCCTCTCAGACGGCATGGGCGGGCTGGCGTCGGGAGAAGTGGCCAGCCGTCTGGCGGTCGAGACGATCATCGAGTACTGCCGCGAAGCGGATGCAAACCCGTCGCAGCCTGCAGCCGGCGAGCGTATCGACGGAGTTTCTGAAATCTCGAATCGCCTCGCCAGCGCCGTAAGATTGGCCAATCAAATTGTGCACGAAGCCGCCGAACAAAATCCGGCCGGGCAGTCGATGGGTGCGACCGTGGTAGCAGTGCGCTTTACCGATGAGTGCATGAGCGTCGCGCACGTTGGTGACAGCCGAGTCTACCGGCTGCGGGGCGATGCTATCGAACAGCTCACTCAAGACCATTCGTTTGTCGCCGAGGAGATTCGCCGGGGAAGAATGACCGCGGAAGAAGCCAGCGGCAGCAATTTGCAGAATGTGCTCGTTCGCGCTCTCGGCATCGAACCCGAGGTCGAAGTCGATGTCACCGAAGAGCTCGTGCAGGATGGCGATACGGTGCTTCTCTGCTCTGACGGACTCACGCGCGAGCTCTCGGATCCGCAAATTGCCGCCGTGCTGGGAGAGCGCAACAACGCGCAGAAGGCCGCATCTCGACTCATCGAGCTCGCGAAACTCGCCGGGGGTGGAGACAATGTTACGGCCATCGTTATCCGCCGCGCTCCAACGGCCGGGGGGGAGTTCGCGCGGATCAGCCGCATAGGCAAATGGTTCAAGGATTCGCGTAGCAACTAAGGGGCAGATTCGAGTCACATTTTTTCTTGGGAGGATTGAAATACCAAAGCTGGTGCTGAAATTCGAAAACTCCGTGCTGAAGGAGATCCCGGTGGGATCAAAAGAGGTGAGCATCGGGCGTTCGCCGGAGAACGCCATGGTCATCGACAACCCAGCAGTCTCGCACTACCACGCCCGCGTTTTCCACGAGGAAGACCGCTTGATGCTCGAGGATTTCGGCAGCATGAATGGGACTTTCGTAAACGGACAGCGAGTGAAGATGGTCACCCTGAAACCGGGAGACTCCGTCGCGATCGGCAAACATACGATCATGATCTCGGAATCGCGCGAGGCCGAAGGACTTCCCTCCGGAAACGGACATGCGAAGCCCGCCGCGCCGAAAATTAACGAGACCGTCATGCTGGACACCAAGGAGCGGCGCGAATTCTTGCAGAAAGTCGCGGCCGTGGGCGAAAGCTCGCAGGTAGCTCCGCGACGATTGAAGGTGCCGACACTCGTGGTGCGAAGCGGCAAAACCAATCGGGCGGAATACACGCTCAACGACAAGCTTACAGTCGTCGGAAAATCGGCGATGGCCACAGTCCGTCTCAAAGGCTGGTTCGCGCCGAAAGTTGCGGCGCAGATCAATCGACGCGAGAATAACTCGTACTACATCGGCGCGGCCGACAAGGTGCCAAGCGTCAACGGCCGGCCCATCACTCAACCGACTCTGCTTTCCTCGGGCGACACGATTGAGGTGGCGGGCATCCGCATGGAGTTCGTTTACCGCGACTAGACGCAACAGCCCATGGCGTGGGTTTCGCTCTCACGAAGCTTCGGCTCATCGCCGCGCGTCCATTGAACTGGTATGATTCCGCCATCACAAATATCACAAGGAGTTACAACATGTCTGAACCGAGCAAAGAAGAGCTGCTCGCTCGTATCGCGGAACTCGAAAAGCAGACAGGCGCACGGCCAAAAGGCAGCCTCGAATTCCGCGTCGGCGAGAAAGGTGGGGTAAGCGTTTACGGACTGGGACGATTTCCGGTGACGCTCTATTACGAACAGTGGACGCGCTTGCTGGACGCAGCTGCCGATATTCGCGCATTCCTCGAAGAAAACAAGAGCAGGCTGAAGTTGAAACCGTAAGGCTCCGCTGCCGCTTACGTTTAACTGCTCGGGGTTTTCTCGAGTTCTTCGATTAATGCGGGAACGATTTCGAACAGATCGCCTGCAACACCATAATCCGCGATTTCGAAAATCGGAGCGTTCTGATCCTTATTGATTGCCACGATGGTTCGCGAGCCCTTCATGCCGACGACATGCTGTATGGCTCCGCTAATGCCAAGTGCCAGATAGAGTTTCGGTACCACGGTTTGGCCCGAACTGCCGATTTGCCGGTCCATCGGCAGCCAGCCTTCGTCGCAGATCGGTCGCGACGCGGATATTTCCCCACCCAAAAGCTTCGCCAGTTTTTCGGCCATCGGAATATTTTCGGACGCTTTGATGCCGCGCCCAACCGAAACCAGTATGGGAGCCTGCGTGAGGTCCACGGCTTGCTTCGCTTCGCGGAAAAGCTCGAGCGGCTTGGTCCGAATCTGCTCGGGCTTTAAATCGGTGCTCACAGGCTTGACGGGCGCTTTGCCGCTGGCGTGCTTTGCGGCGAGGTCCGCGCGAAATGCGCCGGCCTGAAAAGATGCCGTCCACGGAGGCTCTCCCGTGAAAACGACGTCGGCGGACGTGCGTCCCTGAAACATTTGGCGGACGAAGATCAGCTTCCCGTTTTCCTGGCGATATCCGATGCAGTCGCCAATCATTCCCTTGCCGAGCGATGCTGCGAGTTTCGGCGCGAAGTCGCGCACTTGGTAAGTGTGCGGCAGCACAACTAGGTCAGGCTTCTGGCTTTCGATTACTTGGCGCAACACGAGCGAAAAACCGTCGGGCGTGTATTCTGTGAGGAGATCGTGCTCGACGAGCAGAACTTCGTCGAGTTGGTAACCGGCAAGCTCGTCGGCGACTGCGCCAACGCCGGAACCGACAACAACTCCGGAAAGCGTCCCTTTCGATTGCTGCGCGATCCGTTGAGCAGCAGCCAAAGTCTCGAGGCTGACTTTGTTCCATTTGCCGTCGCGCTGCTCGGTGATCAGTAGTATTTTCATTATCGATTAGGTTTGCCTTCCGCTAGTTAATCCAAGGAATTCGTCATTCCGAAAAAAGCGCGAAATCTTTACAGTACGCGCGCCTCGTGCCGCAGCTTTTCGAGAAGCTTCGCCGCGATCTCTTTCGGCGAACCGGTGATGAATTCGGTCTGCTTCGTCTTCTGCGGCACGTAGATTCGCTCGACTTGCTGCGTGCGCGAATCCGCAATACCCAGCGACGCGCGCTCGACGGTCAATATTTCTTTCTTCTTGGCCGCCATAATGCCTTTGAGCGTGGCATAGCGCGGTTTGTTGATGCCTGACTGAATCGTGATGACTGCCGGGAGCGGAAGCTCGACCCACTGGAACCAGCCGGCCTCGAGCTCGCGTTTCAGTTTCATCCGACCATCGTTGACTTCAATCTGCATGATGATCGTCGCATGCGGCCGTCCGAGCAATTCAGCGAGCAGCACGCCTGTCTGGCCGAAACCCTGGTCGTCGCTTTGAAGTCCGGTAAGGATCAGATCGAAGTTTTCGCCCTGAATTGCAGCGGCCAAAGAACGCGCGGAGCCGAGAGGATCCAGCTTGAAAAACTCGTTGTCAGAAATGTGAATTCCGCGGTCTGCGCCCTTCGCCAGAGCTTCCTTAATCGTTTGTTTCACGCGCTCCGGACCCATCGAAACCGCGATAACTTCGCCGCCGTGCTTTTCTTTGAGGCGTAGCGCCTCTTCGAGAGCGAATCCATCCGGCTCGTTCGTCTCGAACCCAATGTCTGCTTCGCGAATCCATCCGCCGACCTCGGCAATCGCCAGCGGCGCGTCTTTCGCGGGAACTTGTTTTACGAAGACACCGATCTTCAACATGACCTCCGTGCTAATCGCGGTGGAGCAATGAGAACCCGGCTATATTGCCGCCAGAGAGACCCCTCGGTCGCGATGCTCCCTCGGGATGACGCCCCTCTTCGGTTCGTCACTTTCCCATCCAGCGTTTGAACAGCAGCGATCCATTCGTCCCGCCAAAGCCGAAAGAATTCGAGAGCGCGTAAGTCACTTCCGCTTTTCGCGCATGGTTCGGGATGTAATCGAGGTCGCAAGCAGGATCGGGGTGTTCGTAATTGATCGTCGGTGGAAGGATTTGATCGCGGAGCGCAAGTACGCTAATGCCCGCTTCCAAGCCGCCCGCTCCGCCGAGAAGATGCCCCGTCATCGATTTAGTCGAGCTGATAGGAACTTTTTTCGCGCGGTCGCCGAAGACGCGCTTCAAAGCCACGGTTTCGATCGCGTCTCCGATCGGAGTCGAAGTGCCGTGCGCGTTGACGTAATCGACGTCATCCGGAGAAATCTTCGCATCCTTTATCGCCGCGAGCGCCACGCGATATCCGCCATCGCCGCCTTCGGCCGGCTGCGTGATGTGGTACGCGTCGCCCGACATTCCGTAACCGACGATTTCAGCGAGAATATTCGCGCCGCGGCGCTCGGCAAGTTCGAGCGATTCGAGAATCAACATGCCCGAGCCCTCGCCGACCACAAATCCTTCACGCTGCGCGTCAAACGGGCGGCTGGCGCGCTCCGGTTCATCGTTGCGTGTCGAAAGAGCGCGCATCGCGGCGAATCCGCCAATACCCATCGGCGTAATGGCCGCTTCCGAACCGCCTGCAATCATTATATCCGCGGCCGACCGTTGGATGATCTTGAACGCATCGCCCAGAGCGTGCGCCGACGCCGAGCAAGCCGTCGCCGTCGCCGAATTGGGACCTTTGGCGCCGTAGCGGATCGACACGTTGCCCGATGCAAGATTCACGATTGCCGAGGGAATAAAAAACGGAGAAATTCTTCCGGGACCGCCCTGGAGATACTTGGAGTGTTCGCGCTCGATTACGTCGAATCCGCCGATGCCCGATCCGATATAAACGCCGGTGCTGTCCGCGATCTCCGGCGTAATTTCAAGACCGGCCATGCGCATGGCGAAATCGGACGCCGCCATGGCGAGCTGAATAAAACGGCCCATCTTCTTCAGCTCTTTTTTTTCGACCCAGTTCAGCGGATCGAAACCCTTCACTTCGCCTGCGATGCGGCAGTCGAACCCCGTCGCGTCAAAATGCGTGACCGGACCTATGCCGCTCTTTCCGGCAAGCAGATTGCGCCAGGACTCCTCGGTTCCGATACCGCAACCGCAGATGAGCCCAACGCCCGTCACAACAACTCGGCGGTTCAAAGGGAACTTCTCCTGTTCAGGCTGGTACGACCGGTGGGACCGCCTACTTCCCCTTGGAGTGCTTATCGATATATTCGACGGCGTCCTTCACCGTGGCAATCTTTTCGGCATCCTCATCCGGAATTTCAATACCGAATGCTTCCTCGAAAGCCATCACCAGCTCGACCGTGTCGAGCGAGTCCGCGCCGAGGTCGTCCACAAATGAAGCGCTGGCAGTGACTTCGCCTTCATCCACACCGAGCTGCTCCACAATAATCTGCTTCACGCGTTCTTCGACGCTGGCCATTCTGATTGTTCCTCCACTATCTGCGATCTTTGATCTGGGCTGCACGCCAGGAAAGTTGCGCCCGTGTTTGACATGCCCATTCTATGCGGGGCTTATCGCCCGGTCAACCTTACGCGCGCTTTTCGCTCGATGCAACAGCAAGAAAAGGCGCGGTTGAAAAGCTATCCCATGTGTAGCCCGCCATTCACGCCGAGCACCTGTCCGGTGATGTAGCCGGCTTCGTCGCTCGCCAGGAAAACGATGGCGGCAGCGATTTCGCGATCTTTTCCGAATCGCCCCAGGGGAATCATCGATTTCATCTTGTCTTTCAGTTCCTGCGGCAGCGGATCTGTCATCGGAGTTTCAATGAAACCAGGCGCCACCGCGTTCACGGTAATATTTCGCGAGGATACTTCCACCGCAATCGCGCGCGTGAGGCCAATCAGGCCCGCCTTCGATGCCACGTAGTTCGCTTGCCCGGCGTTTCCCGTCTCGGCAACCACGGACGCGAGGTTGATGATGCGGCCGGAGCGCTGCTTCAGCATCGCGCCAAGCGCTTGCTGAATTGCGAGGTGCGCGCCCGTGAGATTCGTCCGCAACACGGCGTCCCAATCTTCCAGTTTCATTCGCAATGCCAGCGTGTCGCGGGTGATCGCTGCGTTGTTCACGACAATGTCGAGCTTGCCAAATTTCGCAAGCACTTGCTGAAAACCGGCCTTCACCTGCCCAGCGTCTGCAACATCCATCGGCACCGCAATCGCCTCGCCGCCGGCCGCTTCGATCTCGGTGACAAGCGATGCGAGCTTATCGGTACTGCGCGCCGCGACCGCAACTTTGGCGCCTGCCTCGGCCAGCGCCAGCGACGTGGCGCGGCCAATGCCTTGCGACGCGCCCGTGACAAGAGCGACTTTATCCTTGAGCGAGAACATCGATCTAGCTTTCCGGCGCTTCCGCGCGCGCCTGGGCGATTTTATCGAGTGTCGAGTGCAGGCTTGCGGCGTCCTCGACGTTGAAACAGCGCACCGAGCGA
>PKUY01000416.1 GCA_003131705.1 Acidobacteriota bacterium
CGCATCATGATGCAGCCCATCGAAATCAGCGGAGCGGTCGAAAATCCAAATTCCTCTGCGCCGAGCAGCGCCGCAACCGCGACGTCCCTGCCGGTCTGCAGCTTGCCGTCAACTTGCAGCCGCACGCGACTCCGCAGGTCGTTGAGCACCAGCACCTGCTGCGTTTCCGAGAGCCCAAGCTCCCAGGGAACGCCCGCGTGGCGAATCGAGCTGATGGGNNTTGGCCACGCCCGCCGCGACCGTTCCCACGCCCGTTTCGGCGACAAGCTTCACCGATATGCGCGCCCGAGGATTGGCGTTTTTGAGGTCGTGAATCAGCTGCGCGAGATCCTCAATGGAATAAATATCGTGGTGCGGAGGTGGCGACACCAATCCCACGCCGGGAATTGAGTGCCGTACGCGCGCAATTATCGCGTCCACTTTGTGTCCGGGCAGCTGGCCGCCTTCACCGGGTTTCGCGCCCTGCGAAATCTTGATCTGCAGGTCGTCCGCATTCACCAGATAGTTTGTGGTGACTCCGAAACGCGCTGACGCCACCTGCTTGATGGCGCNNCGCCGATGCGGTTCATCGCGATCGCCAGCGTCTCGTGCGCTTCCTTGCTGATCGATCCGAAAGACATGGCGCCGGTAGCAAAGCGCTTCACGATTTCAGACGCGGGCTCCACATCCTCAAGCGGTATCGGCGATTCGGTTGGTTTGAAATCGAACATTCCCCGCAACATAAGGAGTTCGCGATTCTGTTGATCCACGATTTTCGCGAATTCCTCGAACGTCTCCATCTTCGACTCGCGCACAGCGTGCTGCAGCTTGCTTACCGTGACCGGATTTAGAAGGTGCCGCTCGCCTTTCACTCGATACTGATACTCGCCGCCAACACGCAGCTCAGTCTCGGATTCGCTGAGCGGCTGCATCGCGAATTCGTGCTTCATCAAGGCTTCCGTCGCCAGCACCGCCATGTTGACGCCTTCGATGCGCGAAGACGTGCCCGTGAAATACCGCTCGACCAGCGACTGGCTCAGGCCGATGGCCTCGAAAATTTGCGCGCCCTGATAGCTTTGCAGTGTGGAAATTCCCATCTTCGAGAATGTTTTCAGCAGCCCCTTGTCCACGGCCTTCATGTAGCTCTTGAAAACTTTGTCCCACGTGCTTTCGGCAGGGAAGTGGCCGTTCTTGTGCAGATCCTCGAGTGTCTCGATGGCAAGGTATGGATTGACCGCGCTCGCGCCGTACCCCAGCAGCAGCGCAAAGTGCATCACCTCGCGCGGTTCGCCCGACTCCACAATGAGCGCAACCTGATTGCGCGTCTTCTCGCGGATCAGATGATTGTGAACGGCCGAGAGCGCCAACAGGCTTGGGATCGGCGCGTAACTGCGATCGACTCCGCGATCGGAAAGAATCAGCAACGTATAGCCGGATTTAATCGCCAGCGAAGCGCGTTGGCAGAGTTCTTCGACGGCATTTTCCAGCTCGTGTTCGCCACCATCCACAGGAAATAGAGCAGACAAAGTCGTCGTCAGGAAATCGCCCCATTTCACGTCGCGCAGCTTTTCGAGTCTCCAATTGGAGATAATCGGATGTCGAAGTTTCAGTGTGTGCGTGTTCTTGGGCGTCTCATCGAGGATGTTTCCCTCGCACCCGATATACGTGTTGAGCGACATCACCAGATCTTCGCGGATCGGATCGATCGCCGGGTTCGTCACCTGCGCAAACGTCTGCTTGAAGTAGCTAAATAGCAGTTGCGGCTTATCGGACAGGCAAGCGAGCGGCGTATCGATGCCCATTGAACCGACCGGCTCTTCGCCCTTTATCGCTGCCGGATACAAAATCGTCTTCAGGTCTTCGTCGGTATAACCGAAGGCGCGCTGCCGCATCAAAATGGTGTCGTGATCTGTTGGCTGGACGTTTGTGGGGCTCGGAAGATGATCCAGAGTGATCTGATTCTCTTTCACCCATTGCGCGTAGGGCCGCCGCGCCGCGAGCTGCTTTTTCACTTCTTCGTCCGAGATCAGCCGCTTTTGTTCCGTGTCCACCAGCAGCATGCGCCCGGGAGCGAGCCGGCCCTTCATGCGAATGTCTTCCGGCTTGATCGGAAGCACGCCCGCTTCCGATGCCATGATCACCAGACCGTCGGAGGTAACAACGTACCGGCCCGGACGCAAGCCATTGCGATCGAGCTTCGCGCCGATCACGCGTCCATCCGTGAATGCCACGGCGGCCGGACCGTCCCACGGTTCCATCAGCGAAGCGTGATATTCATAAAATGCCTTCACATCCTCGGGCATCGCGGTATCGTTGTCCCAAGCCTCGGGGATCAGCATGGACATCACGTGCGGCAAGCTGCGGCCGCTCAGCGTCAGCAACTCGACTGCATTGTCCAGCATGGCGGAATCGCTTCCGCCCGGAGTGATGATCGGCAGCAATTTTTCAAAATCTTTCCCGAAGAGCGGGGAAGCCAGCACCGACTGCCGCGCGTACATCCAATTCACGTTCCCGCGCAGCGTATTGATTTCGCCGTTGTGGCAAATGTAGCGGTAGGGATGAGCCAGTTGCCAGCTCGGGAATGTATTCGTGGAAAAACGCTGGTGCACCAGGCACAGAGCGCTGGTCACCTCAGCATCCGACAGTTCCTTGTAAAAGTGCGTGATCTGCGCAGCCAGCAACAGTCCCTTGTACACAATGGTGCGCGAGGAAAGCGACGGGATGTAAAAGAAGTCTTTTTCCTTCAGCTCGGAGTCGGCCAGGAAGGCTTCCGCCTGCTTGCGCACTACGTAAAGTTTGCGCTCCAGCGAATCCTGATCCATGCCTCGCCCGCGCCGGATAAAGATCTGTTCGATGTAAGGCTGGCTGTTCCGCGCCACGCGGCCGATCATGTCTCCGTTGATGGGAGTGTCGCGCCAGCCGAGCACGGTCAGCTTCTGCTCGCGCGCGCATTTCTCCACGATGCCCTTGCAGAGAAGTTTCTCTGTAGGGTCCACCGGAAGAAATACCATTCCAACCCCATACTCGCCCGGCGCCGGCAAAGTAAAACCGAGCCGCGCGCATTCGCGCTCGAAAAACGTGTGGGGAATCTGGATCAGAATGCCCGCACCGTCGCCTGTTTCCGGATCGCATCCGCACGCGCCCCGATGCGCCAGATTGACGAGGATCTGAATGCCCTTCATCACAATGTCGTGTGACTTGTGGCCTTCGATATTCGCAACGAAGCCGACGCCGCACGCATCATGCTCGTGCCGCGGGCTGTACAGCCCCTGTGCTTTTGGCAGCGACGTAAACGGATACGCCGGTTTCATTTCGCCTCTATTTCTTGCCTTGTTGTTCTTACCCATGGGAAGAGTAGCGTCTGCCTTTGCTCGACTTTTGCTGACAATAGGTGGGCCGCGAAACACTTCGGCCCTCGTCGTGAATTGCTTCGGGACGAACCTGATTTTAGCCTGAGATTCTCAAATAATCCACATCGGATGGGCTTCCTTCGGCTCCCTTTACCCTGCGCTCGGCCGAGGGGCGCGTTCTGACTTTCCGCCGTTTATTAAGTTCTTATGAATTGCTTACACCTCGTTTAGCGCTTGACCGCTACCGTGGTCGTCGTCGCAATCATCTTTTCGAGTGGAGGTCGCTATGGCCCGTCACGATTCCTACGTCGCCATGCCGCAGATCGTTGGACCGATCGTTCGTCAATGAGCCCCCTCCGGCCAGGCGACCGCCTCGACCATTACCGCATCGACAGCCTCGTTGCGCAGGGCGGCATGGCTTCGGTCTTTCGAAGCACCGATATACGCACCGGTCACTCGGTTGCCATCAAGATTCCGAAACCCGAGATGGAATGCGACGTCCTCTTCTTCGATCGTTTTCATCGCGAGGCCGAGATCGGCAGCAAACTGGATCATCCGAGCGTCGTGAGGATTATGGCGAGCGACGATCGCAGCCGCGTCTACATGGTTATGGAGTGGGTGGAGGGGCGGCCGCTACGAGAAATCCTCGACGAGCAAAAGAAACTCTCCCCCGAGCGCGCCGTGTGCATTGCGCTTCGCATCTGCGACGCGCTCAGCTACATTCACGGCCACGGAGTCGTCCACCGCGACCTCAAGCCGGACAACATTATGGTCGACGCCCACAATCGCATCAAACTCATCGATTTCGGCATTGCCGGAGACACCGGAGCGCGGCGGCTGACGTTCGGCAAGTTTACCAAGGCCATGGGGACGCCCGATTACGTTTCTCCCGAGCAAGTCAAAGGGAAGCGCGGCGACGCGCGCACCGACATATACGCTTTGGGCGTGATTGTGTACGAAATGCTCACCGGAGTGGTGCCGTTTCGCGCCTCCAATCCATTCGTGGCCATGAACCAACGGCTGCTCACCGACCCGGCGCCAGCGCGTGAAATCGACTCCACCATTTCGCCTCAGACGCAGGAAGTTATCTTTCGCGCCCTCGAACGCGAACCCGAACACCGCTACCCAACTGTGCGCGAGTTCGCCTACGACCTCGAGCATCTCGACCAAGTCGGAGTTACGGACCGTACAGAGCGACGCAATGCGAAGCATCTGCGCACTCCGCAGGGAAAGCTCACCTGGCATTACGTGGCGCTGGCTTTGATTCCGATCGCTGTCTTCGCCTTGCTCCTCCTGATCGCCCACCGGCAGTAGCCCCTCCCATGTTCACAGCTGAGATGTAGGCTGGATGATTTGGCGATAAGCCACCGTCAGGCAAAGGGAAGGACGGATACGTATGGAATATATTGAATCCTCGCCCCTTCCCAAGGGATCAAACCCAGCCAAGGAGGCTTGCATGGCCAATCAAACCGCAAGGATCGTCCGTTTTCATAGCGTGGGCGGGCCGGAAGTATTGAAGATTCAGGAAGAATCAATCCAGGAACCGGGGAAAGGCGAAGTTCGCCTGAGAGTGAAGGCAATTGGGCTGAACCGGGCAGAGGTGATGTTCCGCCAGGGCCAGTACCTGGAGGCCCCCGTTCTACCATCGAAGCTCGGCTATGAGGCGGCCGGTGTGGTGGAAGCCGTTGGCCCGGACGTGGACAAGAGCTGGCTTGGCAAGAAAGCCAGTACTGTTCCGGCGTTCCTCATGACGGAGTACGGCGTATATGGAGAAGTGGCGATCGTTCCGGCCAGTGCGCTGGCGATTTATCCAGAGAAGCTGACGCCGGAAGAGGGCACGTCCATCTGGATGCAATACCTGACGGCCTATGGAGCGCTGATTGCACATGCTCAGATTACAAAAGGTGACTTCGTAATCATCACGGCAGCCAGCAGCAGTGTGGGAATCGCCGCCATCGAAATGGCGAAGGCGGAAGGCGCGATCAGCATTGCAACCACGCGAACGTCCAAGAAAAAAGCCACGTTGGTCGAGGTTGGAGCGACGCACGTGATTGCAACCGAGGAAGAAGACTTCATCAAACGGGTAAACGAAATTACTGGCGGCAAGGGGGCGCGCGTGATTTTCGACCCCATTGCGGGCAAAGGAATCGAGTTGCTCGCTCAGGCTGCGGCTCTTGGTGGAACAATCTTCGAATATGGAGCACTCGCGTCCGGGCCAACACCGTTTCCTCTGTTTACCGCACTGGGCAAAGGACTTTCCTTTCGTGGATACACGCTCCGTGAAGTACTTTCTGTTCCGAAGCTGAGGGCAAAGGCCGAGCAGTATGTTTTCGATCAAGTGAAGGCGGGCGACTTCAAGCCGCGTATAGACCGTGTCTTTCCATTTGCGGAGATCGTGGAAGCGCATCGCTATATGGAGTCAAACGAGCAGATTGGCAAAATTGTCGTAGCGGTATAGAACAATCGATGCAGGAGCTGAACTCGGAAGCGATTCTGCTCTTCTAACCGTCGCCGACGCACTCGTTCCAGAGTTGCGGATTCGTCCGCTGAAAATTGCCCAGCATCTCAATGCACTCCGGCGAGGCCAGATCGAGGATGTCGCGTCCCTGCTCGCGCAGCCACGCGACGCCGCCCTGCGCGTTGGCGCTGTCGCCCACCGATGTATCTGGTTGACACACGCCTGGCGATGGGAGGACTATGCGTGCGCTTTCGTGCAAGAGCGAACCGATCACACCATGGAACAGAAATCTTTCTACGGCTGGAAGCTCTTGATCGTTTTCTGGTTGATTATTTTCCTGAATTTCACTTTCCCCACGTTCGGCACGAGCGTCGTCAACACCTACATGGCGAAGGCCATGCACCTGAATCGCAAGGAACTCGGCTTGGCTTTCTCCGTGTTCAGTTTGATGGCTGGGTTGCCCGGTCCGCTCGTGGCGATGTCCATCAACAAGTTGGGCATTCGTTTTACTTTGGTCGCAGGTGCGCTGCTGTCTACCGTCGGTTCGCTGCTAATGGCGATGTACGTGCGAACAACTTTTCAGGCGATTCTGATCTTCGGAATCGTCGTAGGCACGGGCGTAGCGATGGCGGGCACAATGGCTCCCCAAGTTGGGATGGCGCGCTGGTTCCACCAAAAGCGCGCTCGCGCGATTTCTCTTCTCCTGACGGCCTCCGCTTTCGGCGGCTTCGTGTCCGTTCCGCTTCTAAACCATGTGATCGCCGCCTACGGAAATTGGAGAGCGGCGTGGTGGTGCATGGCGGTGATGTCTTTGTTCGCCGCATTGGTGGCTGCATTGTTCGTGAAGGAAAGCCCGGCGGAAATGGGTCAGTTTCCGGATGGCTCATCCGCACCAGATTTATCCGCTTCATTGACCAAGGCTGCACCTAATCGTTCGCTCGGCGTTTTTAAGACCACCGAAAACTGGACTTTGAACGAAGCGCTCCGTTCGCCGACGCTCTGGCTGTTGGTACCCACCTACCTCGGGTTTTTCATGGGCTTCTTCATCTACATCGCGCACGGAATTTCACACCTCGAAGGTTTGGGGCATTCTCCTGGAGAAGCAGCCAAGTCGATTTCGGTGGTCTTGCTTTCTTCGTTGATCGGTCAGTTTGCGGTGGCGGCGCTCGGTGACAAAGTCGAGCCTCGCTATTTGTCGGCAGTTGCGGTGTCCCTCTATGGGATGGGAACGCTTCTGGCGATCCACGCCGTGGATCCGGTCTCCGTATACATCTACGCGATTCTGATGGGCAGCGGCTTCGGAGCCGCCTTCACTTGCTTCGCAACGATACTGAGCAACTACTACGGAACGAAGGTCTATCCCGCGCTGCTCGGAGTTACAACGCCGATGGGAACGATTCTCGGTGCTGCAGGCCCTGTGACAGCCGGATATTTGTACGATAAGTACGGCACGTATTCGCAGGCATTCGAGATTGTCGCCGGATTGTGCTTCCTGAGCGCCATCCTTTATCTGCTGGCAGCCCCTCCTGTCAAGCGCTCCGCGCGCGCCAAAATTGCCCCGGCGCAGCAAACAACGTAAGCAAGCGAGTTTAGTGTCCCGTTCCGGGGCACTTGCGGATCTATTCAAAATCCTCCGTCATCTCAAATGCTGATGGCACCCACTCCGAATTTGAATTTGTATGTTCCGCCACGCCTTTCCTAAAGTGGAGTATGAACCTGTCCTTCGCGTCTGACGAAAAGCGAGACATCGATGTTCTGCACGAGATTGGCGAGCGCATCGCGGCTGCCGATCCCCTCTACACGGTTCTAAAGCTCGTGGTGGAATTCGTCTCCACGGTCGTGAAATCCGATTCCTGTTTTATCTACGTTCGAGAAGGAAGCGAGATCATTCTTCGCGCCTCTCAGAATCCCCACGCAGATATCGTGGATCGCCTGAAACTGCGCATGGGTGAGGGAATCACCGGTTGGGTCGCCGAGCACAAGAAGCCGGTAGCCATTGCGAAAGACGCTCTGCTCGATCCCCGCTTTCAGTTGTTTCACGAATTGCCGGAAGACCGGTTCCAGGCGTTTTTGTCCGTGCCTATCCTGTGCCGGGACAAGCTCGTCGGCGTCATCAATTTGCAGCATCGCGAACCCCATGACTATACCCAGCGCGAAATCCGCTTGGTCTCGACCATAGGTTTTCTCGTGGGACCCGAAATTGAGCTGGTGCGCTTCGAAACCGAGAATGCGAAATCTGCGGAGCTGTCGGAGGCGCGGCAGTTAGTGGAATCGGCGCAAAAAGTGCTTGGTCGAAACCTTCGCATCCCCGACGAAGACGCGTATTTAGTGCTGCAGAGGGAAAGCCGCCAGCGTCGCAAATCCATGAAGGAAATCGCGGAAGCCATTTTGCTCGCTAACGAAATTGGACACGCGCACACTTGCTAATCGGCTTCGAGTCTAAGGTTTCGAGCGCTCGCGGACCATGGGGATTGGCTTCACGCTCGAACCACTGTTCGCGTACGGAGGGTTATTCGCCGACGGCGTCAGTTCTCCATCTTGCGAGCTCGTCGGGACAAACTTCCATTCCGTCGAAGGGTAATACTGGTCTTTTTGCATCACCACGAAAACGAGCGCTCCTGACTTGAAATGCGCGTTCAACAGCGCGGCTTCACCCTGATCTTTATGCGTGCCGTCCAGGAGATTTCCTTCCTTGTCCACGCTGAGATCGAAATTATTCAGCGTGCCGCTCAGCGCGCCGTCATGTTCCTTCAAAATTAAAATCGCGAACACCTCGCCCTTGAAGCTTGCTTTCCAGGTTCCGACGAACGACTTAAGNNTAAGATCGGGTGAATTTTCTTTTGCCTGAGCATCGTTCTGGCCGGCGGAAACAATCGGCGCGCTCGCGCCGAAATAAAGGCACGCAAGAGTGAGCGAGACGCCGAGGAGAAGCTCAGCGACCTTGCATGGGCAACTCACTCGATCGTGATTATTCACTTTCATGCGCGCCTCCGATTTTCGGCGTTAAACCCGGCAGCTATGAACCAGCCGCAGCGTAAATGCCGTGTGCCCACCGAATATCGGTCGTGAGCAAGGGAATTCTAACATCGGTCCCCGGGCATTGCAGTTTTGGCAGGCAACCCCGCCATGCGCCTGACAGACTGCCGATGTTAGCTGCGTTCGTTGAGGACGCGGCGGGCATCCAGACCGCGCAGGATTGCATCGTCCACAGTATGCCCTTCGCGCAACCGCGCGGTGTTTGCATAGGCAAGCCCGGAAGCGGTCTGTTACAATTTCGTGAATTCCGCGGCAGGCCGCGCGGAGCCGCGGCCAATCATGGCGGAAAATAAAAAACGCAATACGGTCATTCTAATTCTTCTCGCCGGGCTCGTGGTGCTCGTCATCACGGTATTCGCCTTGCGCCGGCAGCCACCGGTGGTGCCGGTTCTGAGCGTTACGCGCGAGGATCTGAACGTGACCATCGCCAGTAACGGCAAGGTCGAACCGCTTTCCCCGGCAGTTGCCCACGCAGAATTCCCGACATTCGTTGAGAAAGTGGTGGCGACCGAGGGCCAGACGGTCCATGGTGGCCAAGTGATCCTGACGCTCGATGCGGCCGAAATTCGCTCGCAGCTCGCGCAGGGGCGCGCCGATCTGCTTGCCGCGCAGAACGATTTGCGAAATGCGCGCGCGGGAGGTCCGCCGGACCAGGTGGCTCAGCTTCAGGGCGATTTGCAGGCCGCGCAGTTGCAGGTTGCCAATCTCGAACGCACAGAGAACTCACTCGAAGTTCTCGTCGCCAAACACGCAGCGACACAGGATGAACTTGCGCAGAACCAGGCGAGCCTCGCAAAAGCGCGCGGAAATCTTCAGGCGCTGGAAGCACGCAAACAGGATTTGACGCAGCGCTCGTCTGTGAATGTCGAAGCAGCGAACCTTCGCGTCAGCCAGACGAAGGAGCAGGTCCAATCGCTCGAAGAAAAGTTGCTGTCCGCAACCGTTACGGCTCCTACTGATGGCACGTTATATTCGCTCCCGGTACATCGTGGCGACTACGTGAAGGTAGGTGACACGCTCGCCGAGATGGCAGATCTGCGCCATGTGCGTGTTCGCGCTTTTGTTGACGAGCCCGATCTTGGTTTGCTCGAGCCGAACCAGAACATCGAAGTGACGTGGGACGCAAAGCCGGGGATTACCTGGAAGGGCCGCACCGAGCAGGTGCCGAAACAAGTAGTCGCGCGCGGGATGCGCAGCGTGGGTGAAGTTCTTTGCTCGGTCGACAACGGCCGTCTGGAGTTGTTGCCGAATATAAACGTGCAGGTTCGGATCATGGTTCGCGAGCTGCACGGAGCCCTGGTCATCCCCCGTGCCGCAGTGCGCGAAGATAATGGTCAGCGCTATGTGTTCGTGTTTCAGGGCAACACGGTTCGCCGTCGGGACATCTCGGTAGGAGTTGCTAGCGCATCGAAGTACGAAGTCCTGTCCGGTTTGACTACGGCCGACCGAATCGCGGAGCCGGCCGACCTCGAGCTGATGGACGGTATGGAAGTTCGCCCCGGGGAGGTAAATTGACCGAACCATTGCGCGAATTAGCCGGAAGGATTGGGAACGTAATCTTCGCTGTTCTCTTCGCAGCTATAATTTTCGCGAAGTCTGCGCCACAGCCGGCTCTTGCCGCAGCAGCCCTGCCGGACGCGTCGGGTGCGATCCAGGCAGCCCAGCGTCAGTTCAATTTGGGGAAGTACGCCGCCGCAATTTTGACGCTGCGATCCGCCGTGGCGCAAAATTCTTCGAGCGCCGAAGCGTATTACTGGCTAGGGCGGTGCTACTACGAAACCCTCGATTACGACAATTCGGCCGATCAGCTGGAAAAAGCTGTCTCGCTCGATCCCAGGAATTCCGTGTATCACCAGTGGCTCGGCCGCGCCTATGGAGGCAAGGCGGACCGCGACAGAAGCTTCTCCATGGCGAAAAAGGTGAAGAAGGAGTTTCAAACCGCCGTCAACCTGAATCCGTCGAATGTTGCTGCGCGCCGCGACCTGGAAGAATATTTGATCGATGCGCCGTGGATCGCGGGTGGCAGTAAGGATGACGCGTTGGAGCAGGTGAATGCTATCGCCGCGCTCGACCCCATCCAGGGCCATCTAGCACGCGCGCTCTACGATCGCGAAGGCATGAAGAAACTCGACGAAGCCGAAACTGAACTTCGACAGGTGCTGAGCGCGAAGCCGAAAACAGCGGATCCGTATTTCGAGATCGCGGAATTTTATCAGACCCAGAACAAACCATCTGACCTGATGGCGGCCATCGACGCCGCAGCGCAGGTGAGCCCGAACGATTCGCGGCTGACATATTATCGCGGCATTGCTGCGGTGCTTTCGAACACGAACCTGCCCCGCGCCGAGCAAGATTTTAAGTCGTATCTGGCCAGCGCGCCGGACCTCAGCGACTGGCCCCCGCACGCTGCCGCGCGCGAGTGGCTAGGCAGGCTCTATGAACTGCAGGGGAATCGCACGGAGGCAGCGGAGCAATATCGCGCCGCGCTGCAACTGGAACCTAAGCGCAAGGAAGCGCGCGCGCGGTTACAGAAACTCGAAAAGAGCTCGCAGTAGGGAAGCATCGCGGTCCCTCTGGACTTTATTTTATTGCAATGGCGGTATCCGATGGTGTGGTCCTGAAACGCTGAATTTCTGGTTAAGGCGTCACCTGCATGTCAATCACGCGCAATACATCGGCATTCTGGGGCGAGACGTGGCAACTCGCCATGCAAGCGTTGCGCGCCAACAAGATGCGCGCGATGCTGACAATGCTCGGCGTCATCATCGGCAGCGGTTCTATCGTTCTGGTGGTCACCGTCGCTCTGGCGGGGAAGCGTTACATTCTCTCGCAGATTGAAAGCGTCGGAGCAAACCTGGTCTATGCCACGGTTGTTAATTCGACTGACTCCGAGTCTCTAAACCTCGCGGACCAGATTACGCCTGCAGATCTGGCGGCCGTGAAGGCCGATCTTCCGCGATTGATCGTCCGCGCGGCGGGGACCAACACTTTGCCGATGAATATAACCGTCAACGGCGAGGAACATCTCATCAATCTGGTTGGCGTTACCGAAGGCTTCGACGGTATTCGCAACCTCGAAATCCTTCACGGGCGCTATTTCGACGAAGACGATCACGCCTCGCGGGGCAAGGTGTGTCTGCTTACCCAAGATCTCGCGCGGCGCGTATTTCCTTCCGAGAATCCGGACAACAAGGATATTCGTATCGGCGAGCTTCACTTCACGGTGATCGGCGTCTTCAAAGAACGTGTCGCCGGCCTCGGTCAGACGGAGATTACGCACCAGTCCGCGATTATTCCATTCTCACTGCTGCAATACTACACGGGCACGGATCACTTTAAGACGCTCTACGCGCAAGCGGACCGGCCGGAAGACGTCCCTATCGTCACGCGGCAGGTCGCGGAGATTCTTCACGGCCTCCATCGACCAGGCGCCCAGTACCGCGTGCAGAATCTGACCGGCATTTTGGAGACGGCGCGGAATATTGCGCTGGCGCTCACGGTTGTGCTGATTCTGATCGCGCTGATTGCGCTCGTCATCGGCGGCATCGGCATCATGAACATCATGCTCGTGACCGTTACCGAGCGAACGCGCGAGATCGGAATTCGCAAGGCGATTGGCGCGTCGGGAGACGCTATACGCTACCAGTTCCTCATGGAGGCGACAGCCATCAGCGGAACAGGCGCGCTTGCCGGGATCGGCATTGCCGTCGCCATTCCAGCCCTGCTCAATTTTTCGCTCGGGTTTTTTCCGGAGGCGGGCGACATTCACGTTCCGGTGTCATGGATCTCAGTCGTGCTAGCGTTCGTAGTATCCTGCTCCACGGGCCTTGTGTTTGGTTATCTTCCCGCCAATCGCGCGGCAAGGATGCAACCAACGGAAGCGCTTCACCATGAATAGCGGCGTGAGTCGCGTTGTGAACCGTCCCGCGAGCAACCCGCGAGACAAGAGCCAATGACTCAATTTAGACCGACCATCCTGATTTTCGCTGGAGTGCTCCTGGCACTTCTCGCGGCCGGCCCTGCTCGCTGCCAGAGCGCCGCAGCGAGCTCCGAAACATTGACGCTGCAGCAAGCGGTGACTCTCGCTTTGCAGAACAGCCGCGACGTCAAACTCGCCCAAGTGCAATACAACGTCGCGCTCGGCGAAGTCGGCGTGGACCGCGCAGCGTTCCGGCCCAATCTGTACACAGGGTCGGGAGCAGCCTACACCCACGGTTTCCCGTCGCTACCCGGTGGTAACGCCCCGGCCGTCTTCCAGATGGACTACACCCAGACGCTGTTCAATCCATTGCTCAAGGGCGAGCAGCATGCGGCCGAGGATCGTGCGAAGAATCAAAGACTCCAGCTCGATCGGACGCGCGACGACGTCATTGTCCGCGCGGCCACAGCCTATCTCGATCTGGCGAAGGTCCGGCACTCGCTCGATTTGATGCGCAGCGAGCAGGCCAGCGGAGCGAAGATCCTCGAAGCGATCCGCGAACGGCTTGCGGCGGATCAGGAGCTTCCCATCGAGGTCACGCGAAGCCAACTAGCGCTGGCGCGCGTGCAGGAACGCGTGGTGAAGCTGGAGAACCGTGAAGGCGAACTCGACGCGCAGCTTCGCGATCTGGCGGGCATTCCAGACAGCCAGTCGATCCGGGTGGAAACGGACGAGCCCGCCTTTTCTGCTGAGCTTGCCGCCGACGTTGCCGCCGTCCGGGCTGAAAGCGAGATGGTGGATCTCGCGATGAAGAACGACCGCAGCATTGAGGAAGCCGATAACGAGCGCATGGCGCGCGAGCAGCTTTTGCGAGGCGCGAAATTGAGTTACTGGCCCACCGTCGACCTCGTCGGTGAGTACAGCATCTTGAGCAAGTTCAATAACTACGGCGAGTTTTACAAGAAGTTCGAACGCAACAACGTCAACATCGGCGTGCAGGTGACCATTCCTCTGTTTGCCGCGAAAACCTCCGCAAACGTAGCCTTGGCCAAGAGCCAACTGACCGCTGCCGAGCTAACGCTCGGCAACAAGCGGCAGGAAGTGCGTCTCGATGTGCTGCTGAAGGCCCGCAGTGTGCGCGAGGTGGATGCCAGCCTTGAGGTCGCGCGCCTTGATCTCCAACTCGCGCAGGAAACCCTTCAACTCGCACAGGCCAGGTTCGACCAGGGGCGTGTGACCCTGCAGGAAATCGAGCAGGCGCATGTGGACGAGAACGACAAATGGATGGCCTTTCTGGATGCCGATTTCGCCCGCCAGCACGCCCAGCTCACTCTCTTGCAGGCCACCGGACAACTGGCAAAGGTCTTCCACTGAGCTAGATAGGGGAAACACTACCAGAAAATCTTGGGGGCACGTGCGAAATCGAGTAGAATAAACGAGTTGATGCCGTTAGCTATCTTAGTTTTTATTTCTGAGGGGTGGTGAACGCATGGCGTCTGTCATGAAGACTCTTTTGGTGAATCCGCCAAGTTTCGAAAAATTTGACGGCGGTGCGGGCTCCCGCTGGCCCGCTACCCGTGAGATCGAGTCCTACTGGTACCCGGTCTGGCTCGCGTATCCCGCGGGCATGTTGCCCGGCAGCCGGATGCTGGACGGCCCTCCGCACCATATCACTCCGGCCGAAGTCATCAGCATCTCGCACGATTATGAATTTGTCGTGCTGTTCACCTCGACGGTGGGTTTTCTCGCCGATCTGCGCATGGCTCGCGGTATGAAGGAGAAGAAACACGATATTAAGATCTGTTTCGTGGGCCCGCATGTGCAGATCAAGCCGGCGGAGAGCCTGCTGGCGAGTTCCGATCTTGATTTCGTCGTGCGCGGGGAATTCGACCACGCCGTCGTGGAATACGCGCAGGGAAAACCTCTCTCGGAAATCGCGAATGCGAGTTACGTGAAGGACGGAAAAATCGTCCACAATCCGTCGCGTCCGCTGATGCAGACCGAAGAACTTGACGCGCTTCCATTTGCGACCGAGGTATATCAGAAGAACATCCAGATCGAAAAATACAACGTGCCATTCCTCCTTCATCCGTTCATTTCTTTCTACACCGCGCGAGGTTGTCCGGCGCTTTGCACGTTCTGCCTGTGGCCCCAGACGCTGTCCGGCCACGCCTGGCGCACGCGTTCGGTCGAAAGCGTCGCGCGCGAATTCAAGCAGGCGCACAAGATGTTTCCGCAGGCCAAGGAATTTTTCTTCGACGACGACACGTTTAACATCCGCAAGGATCGCGTCGTCGCGCTCTGCAAGGAATTCAAGCCCGTGGGTTTTCAGTGGTCGTGTACGGCCCGCGTGCACGGAGACTACGAAACGCTCAAAGCCATGGCTGATGCAGGCTGCCGCTTGCTGATTGTCGGCTTTGAATCCGGCGACGCCCAGATTCTTAAGAACATCAAGAAGGGCCAGACGCTCGAAATGGGCCGCAACTTCGTCAAGAACTGCAAGAAGGTCGGCATCCACGTCCACGGCGACTTCATCATCGGTCTTCCGGGCGAGACGAAAGAAACCATCGAGAGGACCATTAATTTTGCGAAGGACCTCGATTGCGAAACTATCCAGGTTTCGATGGCCCACGCGTATCCCGGCACCGAGCTGTACGATCAGGGCACGCGCGAAGGTTTCCTCGCAGGCGAAGCGATCACCGACGACGGCGGCCACCAGCTTCCGCACCTCGAATACCCCGGCCTCTCTAAGGAATACATGGTCGAGTCGGTCAACCGCTTTTACGACAGTTACTACTTCCGTCCGAAAGTTGCCTGGCGCATCGTTCGCGACTCGCTGTGGGACGGACACGAACGCAAGCGTCTCTATCATGAAGCTGTGGATTTCTTGAAACTTCGTGCGGATCGCCGGAAGGTTGCGAAGGCGAGTGGCGGCGTCGACAAGAAAGCCATCGTTTCCGTGCCGTCAATGAACGGGCAATCGGAAGTTGGTGAGTCGCAAGGCGCATGAAGTCGCAGGAAGGCCTGCACCTCAAGACCATCGTCCTGATCGTGATCATGGTCTCGGTCGCGCCGCTGGGCGATATGTTCCTCGGTAAGGGCATGAAGGTCATATCCCCGATGGCGAGCTGGGCGCCGGGCGATATTTTCCGTTTTTTCTTTCAGGCATTTACGTCTCCCACGATATGGCTCGGCATCGGGCTGCTGCTAGCTTTCTTCATCGCGTACATGATTGTTCTTTCCTGGGCTGACTATAGTTACGTCCTGCCCGCATCGTCGATTTCTATTTTGGTGGTCGCGCTGCTTGGCTATTTCGTGCTCCACGAAGTGGTCAAACCCACTCGCTGGGCGGGCGTGGCGATCATTTGCCTGGGCGTATTTACCGTAGGCCACACATCGCCGCGGACTACGGAGCTTTAGTGGTGGTCACGAAATTCGTTTTTTACTTCCTGATTATTTTTCCCGGCACGTGCGGCGAAATGTGCGTTTCGCGCGCAATGAAGACCGTTGGCGAAGTCACGGACTTCAGTCCGCGTGCGATAGCCAGCGTGATCGGTCGCGCCATGAAGGTTCCCTGGTTCTGGATCGGCCTGACGATGATGACGGCGGGCTTTTTTTCGCTGCTGGGAATGCTGTCGCTCGCCAACGTGAGCTTCGTCTTTCCCGCCACCGCGCTCAGCTACGCCGTAGGCACTCTCGGCGGCAAATTATTTCTCGGCGAGCGAGTCACTCCCCAACGCTGGGTCGGCGTTGCGCTGGTTTGCGTGGGTGTGGCCCTGGTCGTGATCGGCAAGGGCTAGCGTACGAAGGATTCCCTAATGACTGGCTGGACGGCGGTTCGCGAGGCGCTCCTCCTTCTGGCACTCGCGCCGTTCGCCTACTATCTGCTCGCGATATTCGCGGCAGGGCGATTTTTCCGCAAAAGAGTTTCCATCCCTTCCGATGTTGCGTCCGAGTTCACTCCACCCGTCAGCATTCTGAAACCGATTCGCGGGCTCGACCGCGAAACCTGCGAAAACTATGCAAGTTTCTGCCTGCAAGATTATCCGGCGTTCGAGATTCTTTTCTGCGTGTCGGACGATTCCGACCCTGCGATTCCGGTCATTGAAAAACTCATTCGCGATTTCCCGAAGCGCGGCATCCGTCTGTTGATTGGCTCGGAGCCCCTTGGCGCGAGCGACAAGGTCAACAAACTTTGCCGGATGGTTCGCGAGGCAAAGCACGACATCGTAATCGTGAGTGACAGCGACGTGCGCGTCGATCCGGGTTTCTTGCGCGCCGTGGCCGCGCCGTTTCGCGATCCCAAAGTCGGCGGCGTCACCTGTCTTTATCGCGGCCTCACCGACGGCTCCTTCGCTGCCGATCTGGAAGCCATTGGCAACAGCACGGATTTTGCGCCGGGCGTTCTGGTCGCGTGGCTCCTCGGTGGGCGCAGTTTGAACTTCATGCTCGGCGCCGTGATGGCAACCACCAAAAAACATCTCGCCGAAATCGGCGGATTCGAATCGCTCGTGGATTATTTTTGCGACGACTACGAGCTCGGCAACCGCATCGCAGCACGCGGCTATCGCATCGAGCTCAGCTGCTTTCCCGTGGACATCGTTTACCCGCGAGAAACGATTGGCAGCGCGTTTCGCCACCAGGTTCGCTGGAATCTGAGCATTCGCTATTCGCGCTTCTGGGGCCATCTCGGCTTGATTTTCACGCAGGGGCTCGTTTGGTCCTTGGTGGGCCTGTTTCTTGCACGGTCTTGGCCTGCGGTTTTCGCGTTCACGGCGGGATATTCCTTGTTGCGCTACGAAGTGGCGCTCAGCGTCGGCGCGCGGGGGATGGAAGACAAACTCGTGAGGCGGAAACTGCAGATGCTGCCGCTGCGCGACGCCTTCGCATTCGTCGTGTGGCTCGCAAGCTTCTTCCCGCAGCGCATCCACTGGCGCGACCGCGAGTTCTACGTCAGCGAAAAACGCCTCATCCCGATGCCGCCGCGCCAGTCTTAGCTGCCCGTCGCCGGCAGTTTATAAGATCCGATTGCGTGCTCCCCGTTGACGAAACGATTGTCCGCCAGTAAAGTAGAAGCAGGTCGCGCGTTTGCGGCCTTTTTTGTTGTCTCCCCCTCGGCTGGGAGGTCGTACAATTGGCAGTACATCAGATTCTGGATCTGATTATCCTGGTTCGAGTCCAGGCCTCCCAGCCAATCTTCGAAGAGCTGCAAATTTCCCTGGAAATCTGAGGAATCCATAAAGGAAGCGAGTTCTGTTCCCGCGTCAGCTCCCGCTGAAATCCGCTTGTTTCAGCGGCCGGACGAGGAGCGTGAGGGCGAAGCCTACCACGAGAAAGCATGCGAGCACGCGCAGCGGCTGATCGTAGATGTGGACTCGACTTTCTCCGGGCGCGAGCGCAGCTTTGGCGCGCTCGGAGAGCTGCGTGATGATCACGGGTCCCACAACGGCTGCAGCGCTCCACGCCGTCAGCAGCGCGCCGTGAATCGCACCCACGTTATCTTCGCCGAAGATATCCGCGAGGAAAGCGGGAACGGTTGCAAAACCTCCGCCGTACATCGTGAACACCGTGAAGATCGCAATCTCGAACGGCACCCACGAGCCGTTCGCGGCGAAGGTCGGGATTAGCAGGAAGAGCGCGACCTGCACAATGAAGAACGTGAGATACGTATTTCGACGGCCAATATAGTCCGATAGAGAAGCCCAGAAAAAGCGCCCCCCTGCGTTAAACAGACTGATGATCGAGACAATCGCTCCGGCTTCGAGTGCCGTCTTGCGGAACAGGTCCTGCATCATGGGCGAGGCCTGAGCGAGAATCCCGATTCCCGCCGTGACGTTGACAAACAAGATGCCCCACAGCAGATAGAACTGCACCGTACCCAGCGCGTCGTTGCGGCTCACGCTACGGGCGGTGATCATCTTGTTGGTGCGCATGGAAGGAGTCCACCCGGCAGGTTTCCAGTTTGGCGGTGGCCGGCGAATGATGCGTGCGCCGATCATCATGATGATGAAATATGTGACGCCGAGAACCATCATCGTGCGCGCTACGCCAAAAAGGCCCATACAGTAGACATTCAAGTAGCCCGCGAGAAACGCTCCTCCGCCAAAGCCCATGATGGCCATTCCCGTCGCCATCCCGCGCCGGTCCGGAAACCATTTTACGAGCGTGCTCACCGGCGAAATGTAGCCCAGCCCGCAGCCGATTCCCCCAATGAGCCCCATGCCGATCCACACCAGCACCGATTGGTGGATCGCCAAGCCGAGGCCTCCGATGACGAGTCCGCTGCCGAAGAAAAATGCCGCAGCGGTCGCGGCCGCGCGCGGACCGCGCCGCTCGACCCAAGGTCCGCCGACCGCGGCGCTCAACCCAAGCAGGACAAGCGCCGTCGTGAAGGTCGTGTAGGGAGGACTGAACCACCAGGGTGAAGTGGGGAAGATCGCTTTGATCGGGCGATTGAACGTGCTCCAGGCGTACACCGAGCCGATGCAAATGTGAACGGCTACGGCCGCGACCGGAATCAGCCAGCGATTGAAAGCCGGTACAGCTTCTGCCTGCGCAAGCCCAGCAGTCTGCGGTGTCGCCACGAAAACGTCTCCTCTCACCTGATGTTTGAGATCTATGCCAGAAATGTTCAGACTGCGGTCAACATCCTCGGTGATTTGTGCGCCACTGATAACACGAAAGCTGGTCGGAAACAAACTCGAATTGGAGAAAAATGGCGCTCTGATGTTCCCGAATTCTCATCATCGCGTTACACAACTGACAAACTAAAGTCCGCGTCGGTCAAGTGAAGAAAAGGCAAGCATTTCCTCACTTGTGCTGCTTTCTTGAATTTGCTGCTGGCGAGTCCATGCCTCCGAGCCAACTTCTTCGCGGAAACTTTCTCGCCTCTCGTAATTCTCGGTAGTATGATACGGCTGCCTAGCGCCCCGGATGGAGTCGCCGCGCGCCCCGCTTGAAGAGAGCTTCCCTGGAGGTTCGATATGAAGAAAATTCTCATCATCGTCGGGATCGTTGTCGCCGTGTTGCTCGTCATCGTGATCGCGCTGCCGTTTGTCATTGACGTGAACCGGTTCAAGCCGACTCTGGAAACCGATCTTACAACCGCGCTTAACCGCAAAGTTGAAATCGGAAATATCGAGCTTTCGATACTCTCTGGTGGAGTGAAGATAGACAACGTGGTGATCGCTGACGATCCTGCTTTTAGCGCATCGCCTTTCCTGCAGGCGAAGCAACTTACCGCGGGCGTGGCGCTCTTCCCCTTGATTTTTTCGAAGAAGCTCGAGGTCAGTTCTTTCACCGTAACTGAACCGCAGGTTTCGCTCCTACGCTCCGCTGGCGGAAAATGGAATTACTCGAGCCTGGGCGTTGCAGGACCTAAGAAAACGGATACGTCCTCGCCGACGGATTTCTCCGTGCAAAAACTGACGCTTTCCAATGGCACGATTGTCGTCGGCACGACCGGCGCGCACGGCAAGACGCAAACGTACCAGAGCGTGAACCTCGAGGCATCCGACCTCTCCTATATCTCGCAGTTTCCTTTCAAGTTCTCTGCAAAAACTCCGGGTGGCGGCGATGTAAAAATTCAAGGGAAGGCCGGCCCCATCGATTCCGCCGACGCTTCGCTCACGCCCCTTGACGCCACGATTGGCGCCGAGAATGTGGATTTGGCTTCCACCGGATTCGTCGATTCGTCTTCCGGTATCGCCGGAGTGGTCGATTTTCACGGCAATCTTACGTCCGACGGCCATCAGATGACTTCGAAGGGCACGGTCAAAGCCGAAAAGATTAAACTTGTCCCTGCGGGCGCGCCTTCCAAGGTTCCTGTTAACCTCGATTACGACACGAGCTACGATTTGAAGAGCCAGAAGGGTGACCTGAAGCAGGGCGACGTCCACATCGGCAAGGCACTGGCTCATCTCACAGGCGTGTATGAAACCGCTGGCGCCACCACAAATGTGCAAATGAAGATGACCGGGCAGGGAATGCCCGTGACGGATCTTGAGGGCGTATTGCCGGCTGCCGGAGTCCTTCTTCCGTCCGGCGCGTCGCTTCAGGCCGGCGCTCTCAATTTGAGCCTCGCGATCAGTGGGCCGGCCGATAAGCCGGTAATAAGCGGACCCGTGAATCTTTCGAACGCCAAGCTCGCCGGTTTCAATTTGAAATCAAAACTCGGAGCGCTTTCTTCATTCCCAGGGCTCGGCGGGGGAGGCGGCGGCTCGGACACGGAGATCCAGTCGCTCAGCACGGACCTTCGCGTGGATTCCGAAGGGACCCATGCGAATAATTTGAATATTGTTGCGCCCTCGATCGGAACGGTCACTGGCAACGCGAACGTCAGTCCGAACAATCAGCTCAATTGCAAGATGTCCGCAAAACTTGCGGGCGGCATCGGCACGGTAACTTCGGCGCTCTCATCTTTCGGGGGCGGCGGGAAATCGAACGGGGGCGGCATTCCGTTCACCGTCACCGGCACGACATCGAATCCTATCTTCCTTCCGGACGTCGCCGNNACATGGTGAAGGGCATCGCGCAGAATCCAGCCAATCTCGTCAAGGGAATGGGCGGCACGTCCGGCAGCGCGGCTCAGTCGGCTGCGGGGGCGCTTGGCGGGCTCTTCGGCAAGAAGAAGAACCAATAGTTCCGAATCGAAAGAGACGCTTAACCTGCGAGCGCGCCTTCCGCACCGCTAAACAAACGGCGCATCGCGCCCACAACCGCGCGAATCATAATCACGATGATCGCGATCGCCACCAGCACGATTCCAGCGGCAACGTAGGCATGCCGCGTCGCAAACCACGTGAGAAAAATTACGGCAGCATCCTGGCTCAGGCTCAGCGCAATATTTGAGAGAGGCTCCGGCGAAGGTGTCACCGCGGCCCGCGCTGCGACTTTGCCGCCGTGCGCCGCCAGAGCGACAAACCCTCCCAGCAGCGTAGCCAGCATCCGCTCCCATGCGGGCAATTGCGCCGTCGCCGCATAAGTCAAAAGCGCCGCAGCAGGAATACGCACAAACGTGTGCAGCGCGTTCCAAACGATATCGAAGATGGGAATTTTGTCGCCAATGAATTCGACCAGGAACAGAGCAGCGCAGGCGGCGAACACCCACCAGCTTTCGATCAGATGCAGCGAAGGAGGCAGTGTCAGCAAGTGGGCGCGCGCCAGCGCGCCAAGCATCGCAACCGTGGCGTACAAATTGAGGCCCGCCGAAAAGCACACGACAATCAGAATTGCCGTCAACTCGGCGCCAGTCGGAATCGGCGGAACGATCGAACCAAAGAGCATCGTCGTACAGAACAAGATTACGATGCCCCCTAATTTTCCGCTACTGGATGTTGACCGTTAAATTCGGCATCGTTTCTGTCACGCCGTTGATGGTCAATGTGACGGCAATCGAGTATTGACCTGTGGGCGTTCCCGGATTGCTCACTCCTCCACCACCGCCCCCACCTTTACTACCACCGCCGCCGCAAAAGGAATCCGTGCCAGGACGTGAACCTGTATCGCATGGCGCCTCTGGGTGGCAAACCAAGCCCAAGTAATGTCAACTCGAACGCGCGGGCCAGGAACTCTCACGCTCTCCTCCAACAGGGGTCCTATAACGAACTGTGTACGCTCTGTCGAGTAGCGAGCGGCAGATATTGCCAAATAGATCAAGCACCGTCAAGGACAATGTCGTCAAAAATTCTGGTGCCCGGCAAGGTATGCCGGGCACCGAACTGCCGGAGAGTTTTGTTTAGAGCATCTGGCGGAGGACGTACTGGAGGATGCCGCCGTGCTGGTAGTAGGCGACCTCGAAGGGCGTGTCAACTCTGGCGATGGCGGTGAAATGTTTCTCTTTGCCGTGTGCGTCGCGGGCGCGGACTTTGATTTTTTTGCGCGGCTCGAACTTTTGAGCCAGACCTTCGAAGTCAAAAATCTCGAGGCCAGTGAGCCCGAGAGATTTCATGGTTTCGCCCGGCGTGAATTCGAGCGGCAGCACTCCCATTCCAACCAGATTGCTACGGTGGATGCGTTCGAAGCTTTCGGCCAGCACGGCGCGGACGCCCAGCAGAATCGTGCCTTTGGCGGCCCAGTCGCGAGACGAGCCGGAGCCGTATTCTTTTCCGGCGATTACGACGAGCGGCACGCCTTCGTCGCGATACTTCATCGCCGCGTCGTAGATCGACATGTTTTCGTCGCCGGGCTGATGAACGGTCCAGCCGCCTTCGGTGCCGGGTGCGAGTTGATTGCGCAGGCGAATGTTCGCAAACGTTCCGCGCATCATGACTTCGTGGTNNGAGAGATGTGGTCGGTGGTGATGCTGTTGCCAAGCACCGCAAGCGCGCGCAGGCCGTGCAGATCCCGAATAGTGCTCGGCTTCACCTGCATGCCCTCGAAATACGGAGGGTTTTTGATATAGGTGGATTTCGCGTCCCAGGCGTAGAGATCGCCTTCGGGAACAGGAAGCGCGCGCCAGTGCTCGTCGCCGGCGAAAACGTCAGCATATTCCTTGGAAAACATTTCTCGCGACACGGAGCTGCGAACCGTCGATTCAACTTCCTGCGGGCTTGGCCAGATTTCGCGGAGGAATACGGGCTTGCCGGATTTGTCCTTGCCG
>PKUY01000272.1:0-8759 GCA_003131705.1 Acidobacteriota bacterium
GTAGTTGAAAATTACGGCGAGCAGGTAAAATCCTATGGCCCAAGCGTGCGTGTGCGAAGAGGTTAACCACGCGGCTATGATCAAGAGGGGCGCCGACCACGCACCGCATCCCACAAGTAGATCGAGCCATGGACGGTAAATCCACGGGCTAGTCGTACGCGCAACCGAGAAAGTTTCAGCCTGACTGCTCAAACAGGATACCTCGCATGTCCCAATCGTGGGCTTGCCTAGGACTCAGGCACGCCGCGCCGGGCAAAGCACGTCTAGCGGCAGTCTAACCCGATTGCGGACGGCTCTCGCGAGGCAGCCCCGCGGCGCATGTTGAAAGTGTAACTTCTAGAGGAAGGCGGAGAGACTAGGACGGAAACACTTTTCAAGGGCGTCAGGCGAGCCGCGATCTGCTGGCTACTACCGGATGCGGAATGCACTGGAAGTGCTGACTGCCTTGAAGTCTAAACGCGGGAGAGCGCGGTAGCTTCGTCTTCCACGATATCGAAAATCGTATTCAGGCGAACCATTTTCAATAACATCGACACCTGCTTCGTGGGCGCATAAAAAACGCACTTGCCGCCGGCGCGCTTAAGCGCAGTGAACAGACGAACCATAGATCCGATGCCGGAACTATCGAGTTCGGTGACACCCGCCAGATTGATCGCCAGGTGAGTGGTTCCGGAATCGATCAACTGCTGGACCTGAGTCCGAAATGCTTCTTCGGTCGGTCCGAGCTTCAGAGGGCCCTTCACATCCAAAATCGTAGCTTGGCCGGCCTTGCGAACGTCAGTTGTCAAGATTCCTCGCTTGGTACAGCAAGTTAACCGAATTGTTCCGGGCAATCAAGCGGTTCGCTGTCTGGGCCGGCGTCTGGCCCCGCTTATTAGGCCCATTTCTTGACGCCCGTACGCCGCTTTGTTACGCTGCATCGAACTTTTCCTCAGTGCTTGGTGAGGAATCATGGACGCTTCGTTCGCTGACGTGTCCTCACCCCAGACGAGGCCAATGGAATCCTCTTCGCCGCTCTACGAGCTGACGAGTGTTTTTCTCGCCTGTCGGGATGCAGATACCCTGCTGAAAACGTTCGCTGCCCGGGCGGGCGCCGCGATAGGGGCGCGCGCGGTTCAAATCTGGCTCCTTGACCCGTCGAGTGAACTCCTGGTTTCCCAAGCGCGTTGGACCGAGGCTGGCGAGCGCCTATCCGCATCGAGGGAAGGCGTAAGCGAAGGCCTGCTTGCTGAGATTTTCGAATCAGCGACGAGTCGAACCCTGACCGCGAAGCAGATTTCATCCACCCCGCTAGATCACCTGGACGAAAATGTGCGCGCCCGGATACGGTCAGCCCTTTATGTCCCCATTGCCGGCGTCCAAGGCCCCGTGGGCGTAATCGAAGTTCTCAATAAGCGCGCCGGCGATTTTACGCCCCAGGATGTGGTTCTACTGGAGGAAGCCAGCAGCCTAGCGGCGCAGGCGGTGGCAAATCTTCGTGCTGTTGATGAAGAACGCCAGTCGCAGCTGTGCACTCTCGAGCGTCTGACTGCGCTCTACGATCTGGGGCGCACATTCACGTCAACACTGGAACTTGGCGAGCTGCTGCCGATCGTGGCCGGGAAAATTCGCGACATGCTGGGAGCTGGTGCGTGCAATCTTTGGCTGGCCGATCCGGATTCGAACGAGTTGTACCTGGCGCGACAGGCGGGCGAAGACGCCACCGTTGAAGAAAATCAGCGCGTGTCTCTTAGTGAAGGATTATTCGGCAATATCGCCCAACAAGTGAATCCTCGGCTGATTGAAAACCCGGCGGCGGAGCCAGCGCTGGCGGAGCGACTGGCGACAGGCAAACTCGAGATTCAATCGTGGATGGGCGCGCCGCTGCGAAAAGAGGATGAAGTTCTCGGAATTGTCGAGATCGTGAATCGCGCCGACGGCGCTCCTTTTGACGAGGACGATCTGTTTTTCCTTTCGAGTGTCAGCGAACAGGCAGCTGTCGCGCTTCACAATGCGAATCTGCTGGAAGCCGAACGCAAAGTGGATGTTCTGGACGCGCTGCTGAAAATTTCCCAGGAGATCACCTCCACCCTTGATCTGGACCACGTACTTTCAACGGTTGTCCAACAGTCCGCGTCCCTGGTTCCTTTCGAGCGTTGCGTAATTGGATTTTTTGATCGCGGCCGCTTCACACTCGGCGCGGTTTCGGGTGAATCCGAAGTCCCCAAATCCCAGGAGATGGATGGGTTGCGCCAACGCCTGGAATGGGTGTCGCTGCAGCAGGCTCCGGTCTCGGCGGATCTGTACGAAGATGGATGGCACCTGGATCCCGATGACGCCCGTGCCCGTTTGGTCCCCTTCCTTGAAGCGAACAGCTATAACGGCTGTTACGCGATGGCGCTTCGCGACGACCAGGGTACGCTTGGTGTAATGGCCCTACTGAGCCGCGATGCCGATTTTCTTACGCCGAACAATAAGGAAACATTGGCCATTCTGGCAAGTCAGACAACCGTTGCGATTCGCAACGCACAGCTCTATCAACAGGTGCCGCTCGCAAATTTCCTGCAACCGCTCGCGGCGCGCAGGGCGAAACTGCTTTCAGCTCTTCCCGGAAGTCGCTGGCTCGAATACGCGCGAAAAGGTGGACTCGCCGTTTCATTTCTGGTGCTTGTCCCGTGGCCCATGCGCGTGGGAACAGATGCGACGGTCGTGCCGGCCGAACGGCGCATCGTCAGCACAATGACCGGAGCTGTGGTCGATCGTGTAGCGATACACGAAGGCGACGTGGTGCAGCAAGGCCAGCTGCTTGCCCAACTCGACGACAGCGAGGCTCGCGTCAGACTTGCCCAAGCACAGGCCGATCTTTCGCAAGCGCGCCGCGATCAGGCAGAGGCGGAATTTCGGAACGATCCCGCGATGGCCGGCCAGGCCAAAATACGGACTGACCTCCATGCTGCCGAATATTTGTTCGAACAGCGTCGCGGCGATTTACTGGAATTGCGCGCGCCGATTTCAGGCGTGGTGGTGACTCCTAAAGTGGAGCAAAAAGCCGGAACGATGTTGCACCCCGGCGATGCTTTCTGCGAAATCGTGGATGACGAGCAGATGGCCGCGGAAATGAGCGTTCCGGAAAAGGATCTCGCGCTACTTCGCCAGGGGACAACTGTAGCCCTGAAACTCAATGCATTTCCCACCACGACCTTTGCCGGCACCGTCGAGCGCATTGGGGCGGAAACGCGTTCCGAGGCGGGCGATCAGTATTTCCTGGTGCGGGCAATTTTTCAAAACATCGATGGCCGAGCTCGCGACGGAATGCTCGGACGTGCGCGAATTCGCGCGAGCGGGGGATGGTTTCAGAGCGGATGGTACCCGATCGGATATGTGCTGCTGCGCTCTGCATTTCTATCCACGTGGCAAAAAGTTTGGGGATGGCTGCCGTGAACCAAGGGGGCGTCATGATTGATCGCGCGAGGTGGATCATTATTATAACCATCGTTTTTTGCGTTGCAGGCTGCGGCGGCTCTCCCGTGGCGACCAGCAACGCCGCGTCGCCAACCCCTGCTCCAGGCGCCACGATCGCGGCATCCCCTGAGCCTCTCGCGCCTTCCCTAACACCCGCCCGGACTGCACCGGACGAGATTCTCAGCGTCCTCTCCGTCGAACACCAAGTGGATATTTCGACCCAGATGGATGGCGTGGTGGTCTCGATCGCGAAGGATGAAGGAAGCGAAGTCAGGACGGGCGATATTCTCGGCCAGCTTGACGACCGCAGTTCACAACTTGAGCTGGTGAAGGCTCGCGACGATTTGCGTGTTTCGGAAAACAACGTGAAGTACAAACAGGCGGAGCTACAGGCCAAGACTTCCGCGTGGACTCGCCAGAAGCAGCTTCGCGCGCTGGGTCTTTCGAGCGACGCCGATTTGGAAACTTCTGCATTTGAGATGAAAGGCGCTGAGTATGATTTGCACGGATGGGAGGCACTCGTCGAAAGCGGGCAGGCGGAGATTCATCGCATCGAACTACAAATCGATCAGACACGCTTTCGCGCTCCTTTTTCAGGAGCCGTTGTAGGACGTTACGTTCGCGAAGGCCAGGCTGTTGCGAAAGGCGACAAGTGCTTTCGCGTGAGCCAGCTCTCTCCGCTGCAGGTGCAATTTCAGGTGCCCGAAGCGTCTGGCAAGAGGCCGGAACGCGGTGCCGCAGTTGGCGTCGCATTGGTGGAGGAGCCGAACCAGCGTTTGCTTGCGCGAATTGTGAAAGTAAGTCCTACCGTTGACCCGGCCAGCGACAGCTACAACGTGACGGCACAATTGAATGGCGGCAGCGTGGGCGGGTTGCGTCCCGGCATGGCCGTGCGTGTAGCGTGGCCTGGCAATGCTCCAGCCAAGAGCCAGTGNNCCAGTGAGCTTGCGATTTAGGGCCATGGAATAACGGGAATCGCTGATGCGCCTCGGACCGACCAGCCTCCAAGTTTCCAGCGTGCTCGCCAAAGGCTTGCGACGCCCGAAGCTTCGATCGGAAGTTCGCATTAGCGAACAGACCGTCGCCGGGGAAACGAGTTACGTTATCAAGGTATTCGAAACAAATTCCTACAACCGCTACGGCGCCACGGAATATGAACTTCTCACCTTGTGCGACGGAACTCGCACGGCATCCGAAATTGCCCAGGCGATGAATGAACGCCATCCCGAATCACCGCTCGACGAAACCGAGGTTCTCAACTTTATCGATTCGATGGAACCGGCGATATGGGAACGCTCCGTGGGCGAAAAGAACCTGGCGATGCTGGAGTGTGTCCGCGACGAACGCAAGGGCCGCGTCGACCAGTCCAACGTGCTGTACATAACATTCCGAGCCTGGGATCCGGACAAAATACTTACGAAGCTCGATGTGTACTTGAGCTGGATGTTCACCAAGGGCTTCGTGATTTTTTCGCTGATTCTTTTCCTGGCGGCGGCCTACGTTCTCGCGGGAGATTGGACGCGAGTGGAACGCGACACTGCGTCCCTATATTCGTTCCAAAACAAGACAGCCTACGACCTGTGGGCATTCTGGATTTTGATATTCGTGCTCGGCGGCATACATGAGTTCGGACACGGGCTCACCTGCAAGCACTACGGCGGCGATGTTCACCAGATGGGCTTCATGCTCATTTACTTCACACCAGCTTTCTTCACGGATACGACCGACATCCTGCTTTTCCGCACCGGCACGCCGCGCCAATGGGTGATTTTTGCGGGGATCTGGATTGAACTTGTCATCTGCAGTCTCTCAACTCTTTTGTGGCATTTCACCGTGCCCGGTTCGGTGGTGAATGATCTCGCCTACAAGATGCTGCTGCTGAGCGGCATCCATGGCGCGGTGATGAACCTGAACCCGCTGATTAAGGCTGACGGTTATTACGCGCTCGGGCAGTTTCTATCGATCGATAACCTTCGAGAAGACTCGTTTTCGTATCTAAGCGCGTTCCTCCAGAGATATGTTTTGCGTCAGCGGGTCGAATTGCCTGCGGCTAGCCGAAGGACCGCGCGGATTTACCTTGCTTACGGGTGCCTCGCAATCGTTTACAGCCTGACGTTGGTGGCGCTGGTGTTGGTTTTTGTTAAAAACGTCTTCGTCAACCGATTCGGCGACTGGGGTTATCTCTTTACGTTGGGAGTACTCTACTATTTCGCTCGAAAGGGTCTGAAAAAATCGCTGCCAAGAATCCGGGAATGGCTGCGAAAGCGGCAGGAGGAGTTCATGGCTTGGAAAATGACGCGGGCACAGGGCGTCGGAGCGGCATGCGTGCTTTTATTGCTGTCAGTGCCGCCAATTCCCGCTAAGGTGTCCACCGATTTCGTTCTGGAACCGGGAAGAGACGCGCACGTTCGCGCCCCAGTTCCAGGAATTGTTTCGACGGTTTTTGTGCGTCAGGGAGATGCGGTAAAAGCGGATCAGCTCCTGGCGACGATCGAAAATCCATTCGTCCAATCAAACGCCCAAGTCGTTATGCAACAGCTCGCCCTCGCCGAGGGACGCGTGCGCAGCTCGGAGAACACTCCCGATCTCTCGAAAGCCGCTGCGGCCGTCCGGGAAGAAAACCGACTGCGAGAGGTATCCGAAGTAGCGGAGAGGAAACTAGCCGCACTCGAGATTCGGGCGCCGTTCGACGGGGTTGTTGCTACCCGCGACGTCGAGCAGAGCGTAGGACAGTACTTATCGGAAGGTGCGGAGTTGGTTCGGATCGTGGATCGCAGCACGATGAAAGCACGCATTCTCGTTCACGATTGGGAAGTTCAGGACGTTCGACAGGGCGCGACCGCACAGGTGAAAGTCATTCCCTACCCGTATCGGACATATGATGGCAGCGTGAAACAGATTCTCCCAGCCGCAGCTGGGGATCGACCCGTCACGCAGCCTGAAAAGCTCACAAGGCTGGGACAGGACCTCACAAATTATTTTGCTGTTGTGGTGGAAGTGCCAAATTCGGATGGCGTCTTGCGCGAAGGGATGACTGGCACCGCAAAGATATCCTGGCAAACACGCCCGCTGGCCTGGCAGGCTGCTCGCGGGGCCTGGCGCTGGCTTCAGTCACAGGTCTGGTAGCTCGGCCGGTTTTGCGACCCTGCTCAAAAAAAAAGCTGCCATTTCTAGATGGCAGCCTTTCGGTACCTGAAACCTAACCAGTCGCCAGCTGCTCAGAGTCCCGGACGTTTTAGCGTGATGTTGCGCGTAAGAGGCGCGACCTTTTTCAGTGACGACTGTTTCACCAAAGGCTTGACCGCTCCGAGCTTTTTCTCCTGCTTGATTGGCTTGGCTATCGTCATATTTTTTCTCCTGTTTCGAACCATTCAGAGTATCCGGCTCAGCCGTGGCCTGCCGAAACCGCGGTCAGCACTGTTTTATCTGTAGGGCAGCTTCAGATTCTTGAGTTTGGACAGGGGTTTCACACCTCCCAACTTCTTGCCCTGCTTGACTGTCTTGCTTGCTTTTTTCATTTTCGTTTTCCTCCTCGATTTTATGAGCTCTTTTTGAGCTCTGTCCTATCTAGTGCAGGAACGTTGCCAAACATTAGAAATTTTGTAGGTAAGCGTAAGTTACAGACTATGAAACGCTTGGAAGAAGGCATCCTCGCCTTCGTTCTTCCCGCAAACGCTGGCGCTGAATTATTCATGGTTTCTTCGTTGAATAATTAAACAGATACCCTGATTCTTCCCGAGAAATTGCCCTCTAATCCGCGTTGCGGGCAAATTCCAGGAAGGGTTCGTCATAGCTTATATTTCCGGCAGAGGTAGTTCATACGATTGCGGTCGACGCCGAGCATGTGAGCGGCCTCCGATTTTACCTGTTTCGCTTCCTCGAGCGCCTCCTGCACCCACCGTTTCTCAAATGCTTCCATCTCTCTGTCGAGGTTGATACCGCCGTCCGATAGGCGAAGCTTTTCGCCGGTTGCGCTCCCCGCTGCCTGCAGGATTTCTGCTGGAAGATCCTGTAAAGAAATGAGTTCTCCTTCGGTCATTACCACCAGGCGCTGAATTGCGTTTTGGAGTTCCCGAACGTTCCCGGGCCACGCGTAGCGCCTCATAGCGAGCATTGCGTCGTCGGCAATCCGCTTGGATTGCATGCCGTTGGCCGCCGAGTAGACGCCCAGGAAATACTCGACGAGCACGGGAATGTCTTCGACCCTTTCGCGCAGCGCCGGCACGAAAATCGGAACCACGTGAATTCGGTAGTAGAGGTCCTTCCTGAAGCGATCCTGACGAACCATCTCCTCCAGGTCCTCATTGGTGGCACTGACAAGCCGAAAATCGATCCGAATCTGCTTCTTCCCGCCCAAGCGGGTGAATGCCCGCTCCTCCAGCACGCGCAGAAGCTTGCTTTGCAGTGCCGGCGTGAGGGTGCCAATTTCGTCTAGAAAGAGGGTGCCTTGATGGGCAAGCTCGATGCGCCCCTCTTTGGTCGCTACCGCGCCCGTGAAGGCACCTTTTTCGTAGCCGAAGAGCTCGGCTTCCATCAGCCCCTCGGGCAGGGCCGCGCAGTTAACACTAACAAAAGCCCGGCTTTTCCTCGGGCTTTGCTCGTGAAGAGCCCTGGCGACGAGCTCCTTGCCGACACCGCTTTCGCCTCGAACGATTACGTTGGTAGTAGCCCGCGCCACTCGTTTGATGTTGTCGAACACATGCTGCATCACCTCGGTCGCGCCAATGAGGTCGCCCAGAACGTTCTTACGGCTAATTTCGGCGCGGAGAATGTGATTCTCCCGCTGCATGTGTAATTTTTCAACAGCCCGGCGCAGCAAATGCCCGAGGACATCCGGGTCGATCGGTTTGATGAAATAGTCGTACGATCCCGCGTCGATCACTTTGAGGGCGACTGCCTTCTTATCGTCGGAACTGAGGACGAGAACCAGCGTATCGATCTCGCTGCCCTGCAGTCGGCTGAGAAGTTCGATGCACTCCCGAGCCCCGCCGGAAGCCATGGGAAGGGCTAACAGAAGAACGTCGAGTTCGCTCTCCTGAAGAAGTTTATAGGCCTTTTCGTAATCATCGCCCTCGAGAATCTCAAAGTCGGAGCGCAATGCGGAGGCGAGCTTTGAACGCAGCGCCGAGTCGTCGTCCACAATGCCGACTCTCGGCTTCGATGAACCCTGGGCGATCGTTGGTCCCCTGCAGGGAAGGTAACGAAATCGCGGAGATGAATCAGCAGAAGGAGCCATCCCGCGCAAGACCGATTCTATGAGGCATGGCGCACACTGTCAACGGATCGAGTGCGCGAGCGGGGAGAGTAGCCGAAAAGAT
>PKUY01000272.1:8788-12809 GCA_003131705.1 Acidobacteriota bacterium
TTTGCGCCTCGAGCGCGTCGTTCAATGGGAGCGTATCGCATCCCGCTGGAGACCGGCCTTCTCATCCCATCTGATAAACGCTGGCAGCGCTAATCGGGAGTATTTCCATCAGGGGAGGGGCGAGATTCTGATCGGGATCGATCCGGCGGAAGAGACACAAGAACAAATCAAACCCAGGAAAAAGCCCTTCAGAAACCGAGGATGGGGCACCCGGCGCTCATGCTTGGCAACGCGTCGCCCAGTGATTGGCGGAATCAGACAGCTAAGTCTTCTTCAGCCACGTCCCTCGATGGACCAAGATTTGGCGGGCAGTCCTCCGCATTTATCGTTAATTAGGCTCAAGGCCGGAATCCCAGTGAATATCCAGTTTGATCAGATATTATGGATGTGCCCGATCACCGAGGTCGTTTCATGGCTCTCAGATAGACTAGGAAACGACGAGGATCTTCCATGGTAATGCCAGGCTTGAAGACTCGCCGTGATGCCGCTCGCCGCCGATTCTGGTTGGCGATGTCGGGGTTTGTCATGGCGCTTGCGCTGCTGCCCTTTTCCTACAAAGTCGAACGCCGCCTGGAGACAGCTGTTCACATCAAGGGCGGAGAATCCGGAAAAGTTGACCTGGAACTGGCGCAGCGTTTCCAGTCTCCGTACGCCCACCGCCTGGTTCTGGTGATCACTGGTATTCCCGATCCGGATTCAGCAGAGAGCGCAGATGCATTGAGCTTCTTAACCAGTTCATTGCGAAGTGTGCCTGGAGTGTCGGGTGCCGTCTCGAGTCTGGATTGGCCGGATCCCCTGTTCACTGGGGACAATGGCGGGGCCTTGATCATCGTCGGGTTGGACCCGCACGATGAAACTGTCGAGGCGTTGGTCCCCAAACTGAGGGCAAGAGCAGACTGGATGGAAGGTCAGCTGAGGTCGCAATACCCGAATATCAAACTGGAGATTACGGGTGAAACGCCACTGACCTTCGATCTTCGCAAGGTCAGCGCAGATGACGTCAACCATGCCGAGGAACGAGCGATGCCGGTAACTCTCTTGCTGCTGTTGCTGGCTTTCGGCAGTCTTGTGGCCGCGCTATTGCCGCTCGGGATTGGAGTACTCTCCATCTGGATGGCGATGGGTGCGGCTGCGCTACTCGCGCATTATCTGCAACTGTCGATTCTGGTGCAGAATCTGGCGACGATGCTCGGCCTTGGCTTGGGCATCGACTATGCATTGCTGATGGTGAGCCGGTTTCGCGAAGCCTTGGCCGAGGGATATGATCCCGGTGACGCTGCCGATATTGCTGCCGGGCAAGCGGGGCGGACGCTGATAATCTCGGCCACGACAGTTGCAATCGGATTTTCAGCGCTGCTGCCTGTGCCCATCAGCGAACTGCGCTCCATCGGGATAGCTGGCCTGCTGGTAACCGTTTTGAGTGTCATACTGTGTACGTTCATTCTGCCTTGGGTGCTTGGTCTGCTAGGGCATCGCATCAATGCCGCCAGAGTGCGCCTTCCAGGCAGACGATTCAAAACGCGGGACAGCCTACGCGCAGCAAGTGAGCGGTGGGTACGGTGGGGCAGCATCATAACCCGCCGGCCCTGGACAGCTCTGCTTGTCGCCGGGGTTCCGCTATTGATCCTTGCATTCCAGGCACGGCGAATCTCTCCCGGGATTCCCGACCACGACTCGCTCCCGGCCGCAGCCGAATCGGTGCAAGCACTGCACACGCCTCAAGGCATGGGGCGGTCGGGCATTGTGCAGTCCCTCCGAGTGGTCCTGGAGTTGCCGCCGCAGTCTCCCACGCTCTCGCCGGCTGGCTGGCTTGCCGTCAGTCGGTTGACGAGACGCTTCCAGAGCGACCCTAGAGCGGAAGNNAGAGGTCTTATCTCTCCCGACCCTCACGGGAATGTCTGATACTGCGGATGCTGTCGACGATGTGTCCGAGTCAATCCGCAAGAGTTTTCTTCGCAGCGATGGCCAAGCTACGTTGATTGAGTTACTGCCCACTGCGACTCTTTCTCCCAACGAACAGATACGATGGGTACGAGAGGTGCGCTCCTCCGATGTCACCGCGATAACCGGCGTGCCCGGCGCCGTGCTGCGCGTCGGCGGCGTTCCCGCACTCGACGCAGATTATGACTCGGTAGTACATCAGTGGTTGCCGAGGGTGGTTCTTGGCGTCGTGTTGGGGAGCTTGCTGGCGCTCCTGATCGGATTACGTTCCTTATTTGCGGCTGTCAAAGCAATTCTGCTCAATCTGCTGTCCGTTGGCGCTTCATTCGGTGCGTTGGTTGTCGTTTTTCAGGAAGGCCACGGTAGCAAACTCTTTGGGCTCCACGGACCGACCGGCACCGTATACCCGATCGTGCCGATTCTCTCGTTTGCCATCGTCTTCGGATTGAGCATGGACTATGAGGTCTTCCTGGTCGCCCGAGTCCTCGAAGAACGGCGGCGCGGTCTATCCGAAAGATCCGCGGTGATCGAGGGCCTGGCGCGGACGGCTGGGCTAATCACGAGCGCCGCGGCAGTTATGATTGCCATCTTCACCGCATTCACCTTGGGAGACTTCCTGGTCGTCCAAATGCTGGGATTTACGCTCGCCGTGGCGGTGTTCATTGATGCTACGGTGGTGCGGATGGTTGTCGGCCCGGCACTATTGCAACTTGCTGGCGACTGGAATTGGTGGCCCTTTGGCCTAAGTGGGGCTCCGGCAACATCTGAAAAGGAGCTTACGCAATGACGCGAACACCGTGGAGGCTCCAGTGAAAGCACAGAGCCTTGCAACAGCCTAATTAGGCAATTCGATTTATTTCATCTCTCCTTGAGCGCTGAACTGGCTGATATCAAAGTCCTTGCTTCCAAGATTTGCCTTTCCCGAGCCCCCTTCGATTACAAGAATCGAGGAGCCGGGCTTGCCCTGCAGCTTTGCCTCCACTTGCGTCGCAGACCAAACGCCGCCGACCTGCCGCAGCCCATAGTAAATGAATTCCTTCTGCTGTCCCGTCCCGCGAAGTGTCTTCACCACATGCACAGGGAACAAAATGCCGTGGTCAAGCCACGATGTTACCGAATCATAGTAAGTCCGATCCTGAGAGTCGGACTTGCTCTTAAGGACAAAGCAATCCCGTGCGCCGTATTTCTCCGGTGCCAGGAGTTCCTGATTCTTCCAGAAGAACTGGCTCTCTACCATGTCTTCAAAGGAGAAGTCTGTACCCACTAATGGGTCGTTCCAACGTTCGAATGGCAACACGCTAGCGGCCTTCTTGCCAGGAAGTACCGCCTCGATAGTCACGTGCCCACTCACGCTCATATGCAAAAGAAGGCTCGTCTTCTCCGAGCCAGGCCCCGAGATCTCGCATAGCACACGCAGGCCATCGGGAAACCAGCGAGCCTTGCCGACAAACGTGTAGCTCGTGCGCTTGCCATTGCCTTCCACCCGTGTGAGTCGCCCGGTCGAGCGGTAGTCCAATTTCTCAATACGCTGGCGCGAGGCAGTTAGCACAGTCTCCAGGTCAGGATTCGCCGCGAAGGCCCGCCATGGATGCACCAGCGACAACAGCACGAGCAAAGCGATCGACGCTTGAATCGTCCCAAAGGCGCAATTCGCCCATCTGGCCTCTAGATACCTGCCAAACTTGGGGCTGCGAGAGAGCATTACGACGTGGCGCAGGAAGGTCATATCTATGTATATGTATACAGCCAAAGTCCGTATAACACCATCAAGAGCGACGGGTACTGATTCTCAATGATTCGAACCGGTCACGTCGACTAGTGTGTACCGATGGAGTGAGGTGGCGATTGCGATCGCCGCTTCAGCCTGAGTCGCGGCGCGCTCAGAAACTGTTCGGGGCCCGAAGTCGGNNTGATGGTTGAGATAAGTTTGGGTCACAGGAGGTGTCTCCGTGACCCATCTAAGAAAAATGATGCTGGAGGAGCTCCAGCGTCGTAATTACGCCAAAACCACCATCGATTGCTACCTTCGCAGTGTCGAAGATTTTTCTCGACACTTCCACTGTTCTCCGGATCGTTTAGG
>PKUY01000370.1:0-367 GCA_003131705.1 Acidobacteriota bacterium
CACGCCAAACGATGCGCTCGTACCCAGCACGGCCTACCGTTGGGGCAACGTGGAGTCATATAACAATACGACGACCGCCGTGTTCGGTAGTGGCGACGTGCCGACAGCCGATCCGACCTATCCAAATGCTGTCCCAGCCACGCATGCGCTTCCTTCGTCCTTCTACAATGGCGTGACGGCGGTCCACGCGAGCTGTGGCACGGGACTATCGTTCTGGAAGAATCCGACCACAGGAACTTGCCCACCCTATCCACCAATCGGTCCAGACGTTACCGGTGGCGTCATGTACAGGTTCACAAGCGGAACTTATAACTGGGCGCGTGTACTCCCCGCCAGCACGTACTTCGGCAGCGGGACAGCCGTTGCG
>PKUY01000370.1:383-2863 GCA_003131705.1 Acidobacteriota bacterium
AGCCAGCCCCTCCGACAAGCCTCATCGCCACGGTTGAGTGAGCGGCGGCGAACCGAAGGCATGGCCGCCGACAATGGATGCCGAGCAAGAAGTTACAGAAAACAAGCAGAGTCGGTCCACCATGGTCTACGATAAATTGACGCGGTAACTGCTCTGCAAATCACGCACCCCGCAAGCATTTCGCTGTAACCTGGAGAAGGTCCTGCGTTGTCAGCGCAACGGGGAGGTCCGCCTTCCAGCCCGGTGAGTCCGAGCAGACATGCAGGCCGGCACCAAACAACACCGGTCTACAACCGGCGGCCCGAGCCGCTTGGACGTCCGTCTGGGAATCGCCAATGAAAATTGACCGGCTTAATTCGATGTTGAAATCGTCGGCCGCGCTCTGCAGCAGCGCAGGCTTTGGCTTTCGGCAAAGGCAATTGTCCTCCCTGCGATGGGGGCAATAATAAGCAGCCGCAAGAGAGACGCCGTCGGCGGCAAGAGCCTTATGCAAATGTTTGGTGATTTCTTCAAGGCCAACACGATCGAGCAGGCCCTTTCCAACGGCTGCCTGATTTGAAATAACAATGATCGGCAACCCAAGTGTTGCAAGTTGTTTCAGCGCCGCCTGAATGCCCGGCATAAAGGTGAACTGCGACCAATTCAATACGTAGTCGCCGGGTCTTCTGCGGTTTATTACGCCGTCCCGATCGATGAAGATAGCCGGGCTTTTGGTGGCCCCTTTAATGTCGGAAAATAAAATTCGCAGCAAATTGGAATTCGGCTCCTACTCGGTTTGTGAAACCCGGCGCTGCGGTGCCGCTGCGAAATCGGCCTCCGGAACTTCCCCTTCCGAAGACTCACACAGCATTTCTTCTGCAATCTCGCAGATCATGTGCCCGGTTAAGATATGACACTCTTGAATGCGCGGAGTTTCGTCCGTGGGAATGCAAATCGTGCAGTCCGCAATTTTTTTCATCGACCCACCGGTCGCCCCAGCGAGAGCGACTGCATAGATCGACCTAGATTTTGCAACTTCCAACGCTCGGATCACGTTGCGCGAATTACCACTGGTTGAAATACCAACCGCAACGTCTCCCGGATTGCCCAGCGCTTCAAGCTGGCGCGCAAACACAAGATCGAATCCGTAATCGTTGCCGATCGCGGTCACCGACGAGGTGTTCGCATTGAGAGCCAATGCCGGCAGAGCCCGGCGCTCTTTCAGGTAACGCCCGGTAAATTCCGCAGCTAGATGCTGCGCATCGGCAGCGCTTCCACCGTTCCCAAAGAAGAAGACCTTGCCGCCCGCTCGAAGCGATTTCACGATTTGCATGGCCACTTGGGACACCAGAGTGTGGAAACCGGCGTCAAGCAGCAGCGCTTTCTTAACGTCGATGCTGCGTCGAATCCGATCTCGCACTAGATCGTTCAGTAGTGTAATTTTCTCTTGTGGTTTCATTGTCTTTCCAGACTCACGAAGTTCTTACGATCGCGACTAGACTTCGATTTCAACAACCCAGATTGTGAACTCGGGCCATTTCCTGCTGCGGTTGCGGCTGTGCGGGGACCGCAAGCTGAACTCTCCACCACTCGAGCATGTCGCGCAAGGTCGCCTCAAGACGAATCTTGGGTGTCCACGTGCAGCAACTCCGAAACTTTGCATTGTCCCCGGCGATGATCCGCTCATCACAAGTCCGCATCAACTCGGGTCGCTGGTCCACATCGAAGTTGAGCGTCAGCTGCGCCCGAATGGCTTCAATTATTTCCCCGACTGAGTAGGAGTCATCGCCTCCGAGGTTGTAGACTTCGCCGGCTCTGCAGTGCTCGGCCGATAGCCAAAGCGCCTGCACAAGATCGCGCACATCGACGATCGTGCGCCTGTTCTCGATGTTGCCGACCGCGAGGAGTGGCGGGCGCATTCCCATCTCAATCTCGACAGCTCTCTCAGTGAGATCGGAGCAAACATCACCCAGTTTTCCCGGCCCAGTCGTCTTGAAAATACGAATTCTTATTGCCGGAATGGAGTAGTTCGCAAAATACTGTGCCGCGAGCAAATCCTGCGTGACCTTGCTGACCCCATAAGGATGCAAAGGAGAAAGCGCATGAGTTTCTTGAACGGGCAGGTCTTTTGTCGCGACTGGACCGTATTCGGCACTCGAGCAGGCCACGACGACTACGGGCTTCATCCCCGACGCGCGGAGACACTCGAATAGATTAATCGTCCCTCCCGCGTTCGTGTCCATGGTCTCGCGCGGGTGGCTCCATGATACGGTCGGGTAACTCTGAGCTGCAAGATGGAAGATGCAGTCCGGGCGGAACGTCGACATCAACTCGGACATACGCGCGAAGTCTCGAACATCGCAGCATTCGAAGTCACGACCGGCCCATCGATCCCCGGGTTCACGGATATCGATCCCGAACACCGAAGAGCCGGCATCCATACAGTGTTTCGTAAGAAATCCACCAATTAAACCGGCGGATCCTGTGATCATGACTCTCAT
>PKUY01000074.1 GCA_003131705.1 Acidobacteriota bacterium
CGCCCGCGAGGGTCGAACGAATTGACCATGATAATCAAAAACAACTTCTTTCGCGCCGCGGTGATGTCGGGCTACGGTTGCCACATCGGCAGACCAATCAGTCCCGCAACCAATGGCCACCGCAAATGATTCTTATACGACCACCGGTATCTTTTCCAAAGTCTACTTTCGGAAGGTGAGCCGTCGGTGAACTGAACCCTCACCTTCCAGCACCTTCCTTGATTAATCCTACGTAAAGTCTTTCGGTTTCTTCTAGCGGCTCATCCCAACGCAGTTCGCGCGCAACCTCAGCGCAACCTCGCTTCAGTTGTTCCGCAAGTCTTTCCTCCCCTAGCAAACGATCCAAACCAGCGGAAAGAGACTGGAGCTCATGTGGAACAGCAAGCGCAGCGCGGCTTTGGATCAGGGGAACGATCCCGCATCGATCACTTACGAGAACCGGCGTGCCACAAGCCACGGCCTCGGCCGCCGTGATTCCGAAGTTTTCATTCTGCGNNCGAGGGAAGGACGAACAGGTCCGCATCGCAATATGCCGACCACTTTGTACCACCGTACAGCGGCCCAGTGAACAGGACTTTGCTGCCCAAGTTTAATCGGGCCACATGAGCCTCCAATTTTTCGCGGTAGCCATCCCCCTCATCGGGCCCCGCAAGCACAAGAACGGCTGGCCGGTTAGCTCCTGATCGAGTCTGCCAGTGACTGAACGCCTCGAGTAATAGTTCCGGACTCTTCTTGGACACAAGCCGGCCCAAAAAAAGCACTAGCTGAGCATTTTTGGGAATGCACCACCGGTCGCGAAAGGCCCCCCGAGCAGGCAGGCGTTCTGGTATTTCAATGCCATTTCGNNCTAACTCCCTCCGCTCTTGCGGCGCAGTGGCCACAAACCGTCGCGCGCCACGTGTCATGGACCCACCCAATATGAACCGATAGATATATTTCAGCTGAATATTGCGCACGATGGGCCGAAACATTCCCATTGGCTCAACCACATAGGGTACTCCAAACAGGCGACAGCGGTGCGCANNNGGAGCGGTAACTCGCCCAAGAAGGCAGATAGATCGTTTCGACCGAGTCCTTGTCGGATTGCCAACCCCATCGGCCGCGTGCCAAACCATCCGTGCCGCCCGGTATTCGTTTCAACCCGAGATCGGCGGTCAGCACAGTGACCTGATGCCCGCGTCGTTCAAGACCCCGGGCCATCGCTCGTACGACAGCTACAGACCCTCCTCGTTCCTGAAAGGGATCGGCCNNTCAGTACTCGCATGGCAGTCAAAACAATGAAGCAGGACGGAACCCAACGCTGTCGGCTGACGAAAGCATAAGCTCATGCAAAAAGAAGGATTTTGGCGATCGGATGCCTCCCGAAAACATTACTGCGGCAAAAGAACTGAGGCCGCGCGCGACACCGAACTTCTTTCCAGTTTTTGATAAGAAATTTCGCTTTCGTAGTTCCAAGAGCGGATTGTAGTCCCTACCATCCATGCGGTATATCCTCATGTTCAGATTTGCATTCTTAGTCATGACCGAAAACAAGACCGCAGGCCCATCTGATGTTGGATCGACATGCTTGTCATGAACTACGCCAGCACGAACTTGATCCGCACATCAAAGTGCGGGAATTACGGCTGAGTCTCATTATCCAATAGGTGTGTCAGCCTTTCTTGGAATAGAGAAAAGGTATAGTTTTCCTCGACTCGTCGCCGACCTGCATCGCCCATCTTCTTGCTGAGAGCTTCGTCTTGAAGAAGCAAGGTAAGGCGGTTGGTCAGCGCGTCAGGATCGTCTAGGTCGACCAAGTAGCCGGTAACGCCGTTCTGGACAACTTCCGGCGCACCGCCATAGTCTCCGGCAATCACAGGCTTCCCGAGGGCCATTGCCTCCAACCAAACAATACCAAAGCCTTCCTGGCGGCTGGGCATAACAAAAATATCCGATCTCGAGTAGTACTGTTTAAGCTGCTCGAGGTTCAGCTTACCTGTGAATAGAATACGACCGCGAGCCGGGCCTTCTTGTGCCAACTCTTCTAGGCGAGGTTGAAGGTCGCCCCCACCAATGATCACATAATAGAGATTGGGTACAACTCTTAGTACGTCCGAGAACACCTTGATGACCAAATCAATGCCTTTACCGGGCTCGGANNATCCCCGTCACAGGAGGTCCCGATAAACTCCGGATCAAGGGCCGGGGGAAGAAGAAAAACGCGCCGGGGATCCAACTTTTGGAGGCTTACCATCTGGCTCGTGGTGTATGAGCTCACCGACAAAACCCTTTGCGCGTGGCGCAATCCAAGGCGGCGGTGGACGGGAAGGGGTTCCCACACTTCAACCCCGTGAGCCACGAACCAGTAGTTTATGTGAGGTCGAAGCAGGCGCACAAGAAAACCCAATGGCGTCAGGTTGACATGTCCGAGGTAAAGAGTATCGAGGCTCGGAGCAGCACGCAGCAGAAAAGTTGCTAGGCCTATCTTGTCGCGCCCAAAACCTCTGAAGCTGTACTCATCGGACCCTACTCGGAATGAGCCCAACCCCCGAGCGTCATTTAGTCCGAGCAGCTGGCATGGCGTGTTCCGCTCAAGGGCCTTTCTCATCAGGACGGCACCCATGTGCCGACTGACTTGTTGGATACCACCCACTCCAGTAAGCTCCGAGAATAGTCCAATCCACATTATAATTTTAGCGCTCCTGTGCGTTCCTGTTTGCAATCATGAAAACAATCTATCCAGTGATCAAGAATCCGCGTTCCGCAAGGGCCGTCCCGCGAGATAAGGGGAAAGTTGCCTTACGCGGTCGCTCACTGCGTCCCCTCGGAGTGGTAGCGTTGCGGGTAGAAACGGCCGACATATCTGTGTACCCGTTGAGATCCCTTTGTGCAGACATCACCCCTCCACCGGGTTTGAGTGCCCGGTGAGATTGGCGCGCAATCTCGCATCGCTGCTGTATGCTCACGGCTGCAATCTCCTGTAGATTGATGCATTTGGTTGGTCTCAATTAAAGGCTGAGGATTGGCACCCAGTCGGCGGTCAATCGTCAAATATTCTATTTCCGCAGCAGGAGCAAGAAACTTANNACTTAATTACGATAGTCGATTTCCTCCTAGAATTCTCGCTTGCACCCATCGATAGGAAGATTTTGTCTCAATCACAAATCATAGGATTATTCCCCTTCAGCGACGACTCCTCCCCGGATCTTTAGGAATGACCTTGATCGACTCGGTATCCTTGCTCCCATTTCCTCCACCAGGAGGGCCGAGTTTGTTCAAGATGATACATCGACACGCCACCGCCTAGCCTCATGCGATGGGTCTGAATATACACTGCGGCGATTCTTAGAGCATTCGCCTTTAGAAGTTTATAATCTGTCTCCTTCGAATGAAATACGGAAGTCTCCTGTTTTGCGACGGCGTCGTTTTGTGTGACACTCTGGTGTTTCGAGTAGACGAATCGAGGAAACTTTGTGATTGAACCATCCACGAGGATTCTGTTGACCGGCGGGGCAGGGTT
>PKUY01000427.1 GCA_003131705.1 Acidobacteriota bacterium
AGAGATTTAGAAGATGCGTTCAATATGTTGAAGGCCAATGTTGGCGGGCCGCGGGCGATTTGATAACACCCAATCGCTCGCCGAAAGCGATGGCAACTTCGTGAACTCCGCCAGTCCTGCGACGGACGCCGCCGGTGTTACGACCCCTGAACGCGTGCCCAGCACGGTCGAACCTTGGCCCAGCCCTGGTCACGCGTGGTACGGCGTATTCGTGCTGGCTTTGGGGCTCATGGTGACGTATCTCGACCGGGGCATCCTGAGCCTGCTGGTCGAGCCTATCAAGCACGACCTTCACATCAGNNGCGTTTGTCTTGTTCTACCTGCTGGTGGCATTTCCGATCGCAAGACTCGTCGACTACCAAAGTCGCCGCGCGATCCTCGGAGTCGGCACCGCCATCTGGAGCTTGTCCACGGCAATCTCCGGACTGGCGCGCACGTTCGGTCAACTGTTTGTCTGCCGGGTGGGCTCGGGAGTTGGAGCCGCGTGCAGTAGTCCGGCCTCATTTTCGATGCTCGCGGACTTGTTCCCTCGCGAAAAGCTTCCGAGGGCGTTCGCCGTCCTGTTCTTCGGCATGTTTCTCGGGGAAGGCATTGCCCTCATCGTGGGAGGCACGCTAGCCGGCCTGTTCATGCGACTCTCGCCTGTGACGTTACCGGTGATTGGGGCGCTGCACNNCGCGCTCATGGCTACGGTGCATGAACCTGCGCGGCGCGGGCAGATGGTCGTGCGTGACTTCCCTGCAACCGCGGCACCGAAACGTATCCCGGTCAAAGAAGTGCTGGCGTTCGTGTGGAAGAACGCCGGCGTCTTCCTACCCATGTTTGCCAGCATGGGGATTTCGGCGACGATGGGATTCGGTATCCGAAGTTGGGCGCCGTCCTTTTACGTTCGCACGTTTCATTGGACGATCGTGAGGTATGGGCTCGTGCAGGGCCTGTTGTCACTGACCATCATGCCCATCGGAGCGTTCACCGGCAGTTTGATGGCAGAGCGATTAGCCCGCAAGGGATACGACGACGCCAACATGCGCACCGTCGTCATCGGCCAACTTCTGGCGTTGCCGGGAATGATTTTGTTCCCACTGATGCCGACGGCCGCCCTGTCTATCGTTCTGTCCACTGCATATACATTCTTCCTCGCCTGGACGAACGCACCCATGAATGCCGCGCTTCAAATCGTTACTCCCAATCAGATGCGGGGCCAGGTGACGGCCCTTTTTCTCTTTATTTACAATGTGATCGGTTTTGGACTGGGGCCGACGATCGTGGCGTTGTTCACGGATTATCTGTTCCACTCCGAACGGATGCTCGGACGTTCGATGGCGGTGGCCACATTGACGCTGGGTTCGCTGACGGCGATCATTATGTGGTTCGGCGTGAAGCCCTATGGCCGCGCGATGGCGCAGTTGAAGGCTCAAGAGAAACTTGGATGAATCGATCTAAATCAACCGCGACAGTTGTTTCTCCCCAGCCGCCAGCCCAAAGGCCATGGGAAGGAAAGCGGGAGCAGCGGTTCCAACGATGGCTTTCCGCTCCTGGAATCCGCTTTGCCAGTCCCGCCGCAGAACAAGGCTACCACGCGCGTCTGACGCGAATCATTCGAGCGATCCGCGTGCAAGAGCCTGACCGCGTCCCGTGTCTTCTTCCCGCCGGCCAGTTTCCGGCTTCCTACGCTGGAATCACGGTGCGCACGGCCATGTATGACTACGAGGAAATGAAGCGCGCATGGCGGAAGTTCCTCTATGACTTCGACGGGGATACGTGCGTCATTCCGGGTGTGAGTGTCACTTCCGGGAGGCTTCATGAGATTACGAAGACGCGAATGTCGGTGTGGCCCGGCCATGGCCTCGACGAAAACGCCCCTATGGCGCAATTTGTAGAAGGCGAGTACATGAAGGCCGACGAATACGACGCCCTGCTCAAGGATCCAGCCGATTTCTTCATGCGGGTCTATCTGCCTCGCACACTGGGAGCCTTTGAGCCTTTTCAGAAGCTGCTCCCCTTCAGGCGTGCATTTGGGATGCCGGCGGTTTTCCTGGGAGCTTGCATGCTCCCGGAGGTTCAGGAAGCGTTTCAAGCAGTTATTGACGCAGGCAAGGAACTCGCGAAATTTCGTCAGGCGGTAGCGGAAATCTCGAAGGAAGCCCGGGCCGCAGGATACCCGCCGTTCCACGGCGGATTCGCTCATGCCCCTTTCGACCTGTTTGGCGATACGTTGCGCGGGACCCGGGGAATCATGATGGATATGTACCGCCAACCAGCCAAGCTGCAGGAAGCGATGGAAGTCGTAACGCCCTGGATCATTGAGGGAGCTGTGTCCGGAGCGGATGTCTCGGGTGTACCAATTACCTTTATGGCTCTGCACAAGGGCGACGATACCTTCATGTCCGAGAAACAATTTGAGACGTTTTACTGGCCCGGCTTGAAAAAAGTCATATTGGGTCTGGTAGAGGAAGGTTGCGTGCCGCTGTTGTTCGCCGAGGGCTGCTATAACAAGCGTCTGGAAGCCGTGAAAGATCTGCCGGAAGGCTCCGTCATCTGGTGGTTCGACCGCACGGATATGGCCCGAGCCAAGAAGATTCTGGGAGACAGGAACTGTATCGCGGGCAATGTGCCGACCTCGCTGATGTGTACGGGAACGCCGCGAGAAGTGAAAGAGCATTGCAGGAATCTCATTGAGGTCTGCGGGAAGCGTGGCGGATACATTTTGACGGGCGGCGCTCAGGTTCACAATACCACCGCGGAAAATCTGCGAGCCATGGTCGAGCTGTCCAAAGAATACGGCGTCTATCAGTAGTCTCGTGGGATCGATGTTGGGCGCGCACGTTCCCGTCCCATCAGGAGTCATACCACCTGTCAAGAAGACCTTCTTGACTTGACCGAGTTTCGGGCGAAGTGGCATCAGATGAATCCTGTCTGAGTCCCGATAAACTCAGTAACCCGACAATGATCCCTGGCTCCCCAGAAGTCTTAGTGCTTTACC
>PKUY01000050.1 GCA_003131705.1 Acidobacteriota bacterium
GCTATTGTATCCGAGCGCATTCCTGCTGTGACTCAGTCATATGCACACCCTGTGACAAGTCTGTCAGGCTTTGACTACAAGACAAGAGGCAGGCAGGAGGGCAGCGCGTTTTGACTTTAATGAGCGTCCATTCATTGTGATCTGGGAGACAACCAGGCATGCCGATCTGGCCTGCGTGCATTGTCGTGCATGCGCCCGCCTCTGCGTAGCCATGGCGCCAGATCGTAGAAAAAACTGCTCTGGGCGTTCCAGAATAAGATCAATGACCTCGGAGTTAGCCGGCTGGAGGCTCTGATGATTGTCGTCAGCCTGCGGCGATGATGAGAGACGCATGATAATCTTCGGAACGTGATGCCGCCGCACTTCTGTTCGGAAACGGCGCCGCGTAGAGGAATACACAGTGAACTCAGACGAATCTACCTCCCGAAACATCGCATGGGGGCCTTGGATCGTAGTTGCAGTCGGGGGTCTGCTGTTTCTGCTTGGCGCCGGGCGCTTCGCCCTTGGGCATCGCTTTGGTTTCATGGACGCGCTTTATTGTTGTCTCGCAGTGGCCCCAGCGGGGTTGTTGCTTCTTGTCTTTGATTACGTCCTTCACCATGCAAGGCTGGTATCGGTTATTCCTCTTTTTGTGGCCGGACTGCTGGCCTTCTCGTCCCCCGTTTTTGATGTTGCGTTTGGATTGGCCCTGATGGGAGCCATAGCAGGCCCTGCGCTGAGTGAGTGGAAAAACGAAAAACATCTGCGGAAATCAACGACGGCGATTGGCGGCGAGAATGAAGAACGCAAGTAGCGCCTCCCAACATGATGCTTAGCACCACTGACCAAGCTTCCTGAGTCCACGGTTTAGCAGAATGGACCTCCCGGCATGTTACGGTGTACTAAACGTCGAGCCATCTTGCGCGGCGATGAGGAATGACGGCCACTCAGAGAGGGAAGACGGCAAGATGCCTAAAAGCATTTACGGATTCGGCACACGGTACTACGGTGAGCGCGACTACCGGAAAGATGGTTCGTATCTGACGACGAACTTCTTTTGCCTCCTCTTTTTTCCTATCTTTCCTCTCCACACCGTGCGGGTGATCCCCGACCCCAAGAATACCGAGTGGTCCCTGGTGGGTGAGAACTACTATTTGGTGTTGGAGGAGCGCGCGCCCAACCTGCTGTGTGACGATTGAAATGCGGGTAAATTCAGCTTGACACTGTAAATCGTAATATGCAAATGTAGTAATTTAATGCTCGAGCTAAGTCAATTCAAGGCAGAGTTCTTCAAGGCACTGGCTCACCCCTTACGAATCAGGATCTTGGACGAGTTGCGCCGCGGCGAAGTCGGCGTGCATGAACTTTGTGTACGCCTGGCCGTGGAACAAAGCACGCTGTCGCAGCAACTGGCCGTGCTCAGGACCCGCAACATTGTTGTGGGCAGGAAAGACGGACAGAGCGTCTTGTATTCGGTTCCCGACCCCGAAATCTTCAAACTGTTGGATGTCGCCAAGAAGATTTTTAACAACCACCTGATCGACGTAAAAGACCTGCTGAAGCAGTTGGCCGTTACTTCTGCCCGCAGAGGCTAGGCCGTGTTTTCTGTGAACGTACATTCATATATCGTGATATTCGGTACTTCAGTTTTATTTGCCGGCAACCTGTCGCCGGGCAATGGTGAACAGGCCTCATGAGCACGCTTCCAGTTGGCGCGACCTTCGTACTTAGTCTTGCGGCCTATTCGGCTGGAGCTTGCGCTTCTCTCGCGAGCTGGCGAAAACCGGCCATGGCTCGCTATATCTGTTGCGGTGCCGCCCTGGCAGGCGCTGTCATGGGAGGGCTCGCCTCCGTTTTCGGCATCCTTCAAGGGGCCCCGGTCCGTTGGTCGGTCCCGTCGGGCATTCCGCTATTTGCCTATAGCTTCTCGTACGATGCCCTGGCTGGTTTCTTCAACCTGACGCTGGCGATCCTTGCAATCGCAGTTTCAATTTACTCATTCGGGTACCTGAAAGAATTCGAGGGCAGGAGGAACATCGGCTTCTTTGGCTTTTTGTTTCACCTCTTGCTTCTCAGCTTGACCATCGTTTTTACTGCCGCCAACGCGTTTCTGTTCCTGATCGGGTGGGAAGTGGGGTCGCTAGCGGCCTACGGGCTGGTGACGTTTTACCACGAACAACGGGAGAGCCGGCAAGCGGGATTGCTTTACGTCATCATGGCACATGCGGATGTTGGCTGCCTGCTCCTGGGTTTCGCTCTGTTGATCCAGGGGAGCGGCAGTGCAGAGTTCGCGAGCTTCCACACCGCCGCGGCGCAATTGTCCAGCGGCCGGCAATCCGCTGCGTTCCTGCTGTTTTTCCTGGGCTTTTGCATTAAGGCGGGTGTTATTCCCTTCCATATCTGGTTGCCTGCAGCTCACCCGGTCGCACCGAGCAACATCTCGGCTCTGCTTTCCGGCATCGTGATCAAAGCGGGAATCTACGGCATGACCCGTATTTTCCTGGATTCGCTGGGAGGCGTGCCATCCTGGGCTGGCTTGCTGGTGCTCATCGTGGGAGTTGTGTCCGCCGTTCTGGGCGTCTTGTACGCCTTGATGGAGCATGACCTCAAACGCTTACTGGCGTACCACAGTATTGAGAACATCGGGATAATCCTCATCGGCCTTGGCGCCGCTTTGGTTTTCCGCGTGGCTGGACACCCGCAACTCGCGGCGGTAGCTCTAATCGCCGCGATGTTTCACACTCTCAATCACGCGATCTTTAAGTGTCTCTTGTTCCTGGGAGCTGGGTCCGTTCTGCATTCGACGGGGACACGAAATATGGAGAAATTGGGCGGACTAATCCGTCCGATGCCAGTCACAGCTTTCTGTTTTCTGATCGGAGCGGTCGCCATTTCCGGCCTTCCGCCACTGAACGGATTTGTCAGCGAGTGGCTCACCTACCAGAGTCTGCTGGCGGGTTTTGGAGCGACTGGAGGCTTGACGCGAATCCTGTTTCCGCTCGCCGGCTCCATGCTCGCGTTGATGGGAGCCTTGGCCGCCGCTTGTTTTGTCAAGGCATTCGCGATTACGTTTCTTGCCCTGCCGCGCAGCGCTGAGTCCCGCACCTGCCACGAAGCCCCCCGCTCCATGCTCGTTGGCATGGGCTCGTTGGCGATGGCTTGCCTGGTCCTGGGCTTAGGCGTTACCTGGTTTCTCCCCGTATTCAATGCGCTGACTGAGCAACTACTCGGACAAAGAGTTGGCACCAATCTGATAAGCGGGCATGGATTGGTGCTCTCTGCGGGAACGCCTCATGGGGGTACGGTATCCACGGCGGTCATTGGAATTGGGCTCGTGATCTTGCTGATTCCTACTGTGCTCCTGGTATCGATCGGGGCGAGGCGGTTCGCGCGGAGGCGGGGACCAACATGGGACTGCGGCTTGCCTGGACTGTCGGAAGATAATGAATATACTGCCACCGCATTCTCAAAACCATTGCGGATGATTTTCTCGGCGTTATACCAGCCGCGCCGTGAGATTCAAGCCGTCTTCGATGTGTCCCCGTATTTTCCGAAAGAGATCCGTTTCGAAAGTGAGATCGAGCCGACGTTCGAGAAACGGCTGTACCTCCCGCTGAAAGATCTGGTGCTGTGGTTTTCCATCAGAATGCGAGCCATTCAGGCCGGGAGCATTCATGCCTACTTGGCATACATCTTTGTAACCCTCGTCTTGCTTTTGCTCTTTGGAGTTCGGCCGTGACCGGCCTGTTACCCAAAGCAGGTCTGCAGTTGGTGTTGTTCTTGCTCGTTGCTCCGCTCCTCAGCGGCATCATCAAGACTCTGAAAGCCAGACTGCAGACACGTCGCGGGCCGGACGTCTTTCAGTCCTACCGCGACATCTTCAAGTTGTTTCGCAAAGGGATGGTCATTCCGGAGACCTCGTCGTGGATTTTCTCGGCGACTCCATACATCGTCTTTGTGACGGCCGCTCTTGTTGGACTCATGATTCCTTTGATTACGACAGATGCCCCTCTCAGCCTCTTCGGTGGTGTTCTCGCGGTAGTCTACCTTTTGGCGCTCGGGCGTTTTTTCCTTGCCCTTGGTGGGCTCGACACAGGCAGCTCGTTCGGCGGCATCGGCAGCAGCCGAGAAATGACGATTTCGGCGATCGCCGAGCCTGCCATGATGCTCGCGATTTTCACGGTCGCCTTGGCAGCAAATTCCACAAACCTAAGTGAAATGGCCAAAGTCGCCGTGAGCCAAAGCTGGAAGTTTCTGGCGCCGTCGCAGATGTTGGCATTTGCGGCGCTGTTTATCGTGCTGATTGCGGAAACGGGCCGCCTCCCTGTTGACAACCCGGCGACCCACCTTGAATTGACCATGATCCATGAAGCCATGGTGCTGGAGTATTCGGGACCCTACCTCGCTTTGATCGAATGGGGTGCCTCCATCAAGCAGTTAGTCCTAATGACGCTGGTGGTCAACACATTCTTCCCGTTCGGTTTGAGTCTTGATTGGACGGCTCGAGGACTTGCCCTGGGGCTTGTCTTCTACTTCGTCAAGATCCTTGTGCTAGCGTCTCTCATCGTTCTGGTTGAAACCACCAACGCGAAATTGCGGCTCTTTCGAGTGCCGGAACTGCTCATGGTTTCTTTCATCTTGGGAGCGCTTGCGCTCATTTCCACGTTCCTATTTTGAGGCTTTGCATGACCTTCTTCCAAGATCCTGAGTTTGGTAATCGAATCATCACCCTGATGGCGGCACTGGTCCTCGTGCTGCAAATCGCCGCGGTCGGGCAGCGCTGGTTGGTCTCGAGCATTCGCATCTTCGCGGTGCAGTCGTCTCTGTTAGCGGCGATCGCCGGCATCATCGCGTACTTCAACCACGCCAGCCATATCTATATGGTCGCCTTGCTGACGCTCATCTTGAAGGCGGGCCTGCTTCCTTGGTTGCTAGAGCGTCTCGTAAAAAGAATCGGAATCCGGCGGGAGATTGAACCGCTGATCAACGCTCCGCTGTCGATTCTCATCGCAGGCTGCCTGACTCTGGTGGGCTACGTCGTCGCCGCGTCCTTTTACCATCCAGAGGAGACCTCTGTCCAAGCGGCACTTGGGCATAACACGCTCGCTGTTGCGATCGCACTGTTCCTGATCGGTTTCTTCACGATGCTGAATCGTCGCAAGGCATTGACGCAGGTCCTCGGGCTGCTTTCCCTTGAGAATGGCCTCTTCCTGGCCGCGATCTCGTTGACGTATGGAATGCCGTTGATCGTTGAGCTCGGTATCTTTTTTGATGTTCTCGTCGGGGTAATGGTTCTCGGCATTCTCGTCTTCCGCATCCGCGAGGCCTTCGATTCGATGGACGTCAG
>PKUY01000232.1 GCA_003131705.1 Acidobacteriota bacterium
TGTCAATCTTCCGAAACGGCTGGGACGACGACCCGGCTCGGATGCCGAATGCTAAGCTCACAATACTCTGTCTCGGAGGGCTCCCGTGGTCTGTCCACATTGCGCGTATCAGAATGACGATGGCCGCAAGTATTGCCGCGGATGCGCGAAACTGCTCGCAGCAGCGCCACTCGCAGCAGATCCGCCGCGTGTCGCTGCATCGACAACGCCGGTCGCAGAGCCGTCGCGCATCGCTGCGCCGCCGATAGCGGCGGCCGTTTCTCAAACAACTCCGCCCGAGCCGACGCTCAACAAAATGGCGCTAGCGAGCCTGATATTGAGCATTTTCAGTTTCATTCTTCCGCTCGGCATCGCGGCCATTGTGCTCGGACATATATCCCGCGTTCAAATCGCCCGAAGCGGAGGGCGGCAGAAAGGCACGGGGACGGCCCTCGCGGGTCTGATTATCGGGTACCTTCAACTTGCGTTGGTCGCGTTGCTAGCACTGGGCGTGATGGGCGTTTGGAACGAATTCCGCGGGGAATTGGACCGCAAGCCGTATGTCCGGGACGCGATTCTCGATCGGCTCGCGCATGATGATCCGTCCAAAGTCACGCCGGAGAGGACAGCCAGGCACCAACAAAGTGCACTCACAGCGCTGCGTATCATTCGCGCCAACGAAACTAGCTATCTGGCTGCTCATCTCGCCGAGGGATACGCCTGCCAGTTGTATCAGCTCGGCCTTGATTCCACCGATCACGGCGAATGGAGGAGCCTCCTGGTGGACGCTGACTATGACATCAAGATTCTTCGCTGCTCGCTAATCAACGGACCGAATTACGTGGTTCTCGCGATACCCCGGAGCGACGGTAATCCTGCCGACGCTCCCATCTACTGTCTCGATCAAGCAAACGGCATCGAAAGTTACGATACCGATCAGGCCAGGGACGCAATTCCCACAGTGGTGACGCGAGTCACCGAGCCCTGCCCATTAACCGGCACGCACACCGACTAGCGGCTGCTTCTTCCAAATGTTCTCCCGAACATGTGCTTGCAATCCGCATTGCGGCTACTACGATAGCGTCGCGGGATTATTCTTCAGGGAAGATGGATTGAGAACCTGTTCCGCGGAAGTGGATGCCGATGAAAGAATTCCAACCTCACAAGTTTCTTCGCAACGCCCACGTGATGACCATCGCCGCGACATTTTGGCAGCGGCGGTTTCCGGAATTGCCAGGGGGCGTTCCGAGGTTCTTTGAAGTCGAGCCGGGGACGCAACTGCGCGGCGATTGTCACTGGCAGGCGGACCCGGGCAAGCATCCGACGCTTGTGCTGGTGCACGGCCTTGAAGGGTCGAGCGATTCCGACTACATGCGGGGCATCGCCGAAAAGGGCTGGCTCGCCGGATTCAACGTCGTGCGGATGAACCAGCGGAATTGCGGAGGCACCGAGCGGCTGACTTCGACGCTCTACCACTCGGGGCGCAGCAGCGATTTTCGCGCGGTTGTGCTGGAACTGATCGAGCGCGACAGGCTGCTAGAGATTTTCGTTGCAGGCTCTTCGATGGGCGGGAATCTGGTGCTGAAGATGGCCGGGGAATTCGGAGATTCAGCGCCTGCGCAACTCCGCGGAATCGTTGCCATCAATCCCGCGTTCGATCTGGCCGCATGCGCTGATGCGATTGGCGAACCGCGCAATTTTATCTACAACCGGCATTTTGTCCGCCGGCTGAAAGCTCGGATGCGCCATAAGGCGAAACTTTTTCCGGCGGTCTATGCCACGAGCGGATCGATTGAGGGGCTGAGCCGAGTCCGCACGGTGCGTGATTTCGACGAGGCGATTACGGCCCGTTTCTGCGGCTTCAAGAGCGCGGATGATTACTACGCGCGTTCGAGCGCCATGCATGTCCTGGAAAAAATCCGCAGGCCGACTTTGATCCTGACGGCGCAAGACGACCCGTTCGTTCCGTTTCCCACGTTTGATCGCGCCGCGATCCGCGGAAATCCCAGTATCCGGGTCGTCGCTCCGCGCCACGGCGGCCATTGCTCGTTTATTTCGCAAGAAGGCGGCCCGGAGCGGTTCTGGGCGGAGGCGCGCGTCGTGGAGTTCTGCAAGGAGCATTCGGCGCTGTAGCTGGATGCAGGCAGTCCCGGCATGGGTGGCTGACTTTCCTCGCTGGCTATGCTTTATTGCAGGTGCTTCACGGCTTGGAGGGCAAGCTCGTGCAGACCGCCGCCGCCGTGCGCGACGTAATCGATGATCTGCTTGCGCATGCGCGGTTCCCAGAACTGCTGCAGGTGGTCGGTGACGCCGGCGACGGCTTCATCCTTTGGATAGCTGGCGAAGAAGAGCGCGATCTGATTCGCCATGTGGACCATATTATCTGCTTCCATAACTCAGTCGGCCGCTGGCGTCTCGTGCGAAATTCGGGTCGTCAATTCCCGTGTCTTGCGGTAATGCTCTTGCCATTCGGATATGTGTCTTGCGAGCTGGACCTGCACAGCCGTCACCTTGTATTCCGGGCAATTCGTCGCCCAATCGGAGAAATCCGTGGTGACCACGTTTGCGCCGGTCATGGCGTGGTGGAACGTCGTGTAAACTACGCCCGGCTGCATCCGTTCTGATAATCGCGCCGGCAACGTGATATCACCCGCGCGGCTCGCGAGCGATACTAGATCGCCCTCCTTGATGCCGCGATTCTCGGCGTCGGACGGATGAATCTCGAGCACGTCCATATCGTGCCAGACGTTGTTGTCCGTACGGCGAGTCTGCGCGCCCACGTTGTATTGCGATAGGATGCGCCCGGTCGTAAGGATCAAGGGGAAACGGCCCGTCGTGCGCTCGTCGGTGGGCACGAATTCGGTGATCATGAAGCGGCCCTTGCCGCGCACGAACCCGCCAATGTGCATCACGGGCGTGCCCTCGGGAGCTTTCTCGTTGCAAGGCCACTGGATGCTGCCGAGCCGATCGATTTTTTCATAGCTGACGCCAGCAAACGTCGGAGTGAGCCGCGCGATCTCGTCCATGATTTCCGACGGATGGTTGTAATGCATTCGATAGCCGAGCGCTGCCGAGAGCGCCATCGTAGCTTCCCAGTCACCCAGGCCGGCCATGGGCTCGACCGCCTTCCGTACCCGGCTGATGCGCCGCTCGGCGTTCGTGAATGTTCCGTCTTTTTCGAGGAAAGACGCTCCCGGCAGGAAAACATGCGCGTAGCTCGCGGTCTCGTTGAGGAACAGATCCTGGACGACGACGCACTCCATTGCGGCCAGGCCAGCAGAGATATGCTGCGTGTTCGGGTCGGACTGAACGATGTCTTCACCCTGAACATAGATTCCCTTGAAGGTTCCATCCACAGCCGCGTCGATCATGTTCGGAATACGCAGGCCGGGCTCGGACTGGAGATGCACGTGCCACGCGTTTTCGAATGATTCGCGCACGGCGGTTTCGGAGACGTGACGGTATCCGGGGAACTCGTGAGGGAACGAGCCCATGTCGCAGGAGCCTTGCACGTTATTTTGTCCGCGCAGCGGACTGATACCGGCGCCGTTCTTGCCGATATTGCCGGTCGCCATTGCGAGATTGGCCATGCCCATAACCATCGTCGATCCCTGGCTGTGCTCGGTGACGCCAAGACCGTAATAGATTGCGCCATTGCCGCCGGTCGCGTAAAGGCGCGCGGCGCCGCGAATGTCCGCCGCTGGAACGCCGGTGAATTTTTCCGTGGCTTCAGGCGAATTGCGTTCTTCGGCGACGAATTTGCACCACTGCTCGAAGGCCGCCAGATCGCAACGTTCCTTCACGAACTCTTCATCTACGAGGCCCTCGGTTACGACCACATGCGCGAGAGCGTTGATCATCGCTACGTTGGTGCCGGGCAGCAGCGGCAAGTGGTAATCCGACTTCACGCGAGCCGATCGCACGAGATCAATCCGACGCGGATCGACAATGATGAGACGCGCGCCCTCGCGCAGCCTGCGTTTCATCTGCGAGGCAAACACCGGATGCGCATCGGTCGGATTCGCGCCNNCTTCCACAGAGTCAAAATTCTGCGTGCCGGCGGACGTTCCAAAGGTCGTCTTCAGGCCGTAGCCCGTGGGCGAGTGGCAGACACGCGCGCACGTGTCGGTGTTGTTGTTGCCGAAGGCGGCGCGGATCATCTTTTGAACCAGGTAGGTTTCTTCGTTCGTGCAACGCGAAGACGTGATCCCGCCGATGGAATCGCGTCCGTACTTGGCCTGGATGCGCTTAAATTCGCTGGCTGCGTAGCTTATGGCCTCTTCCCAGCTCACTTCGCGCCACGGATCGGTGATCTTGGCGCGGATCATTGGCTTCGTAATGCGATCTTTGTGCGTGGCGTAACCCCACGCGAAGCGGCCCTTCACGCAAGAGTGGCCGTGGTTTGCTTTGCCGTCCTTGAACGGCATCATGCGAACAACCTCATCGCCCTTCAGTTCGGCCTTGAACGAACAACCCACACCACAGTAAGCGCATGTAGTAACAACGCTGTGATCGGGAGCGCCGCGTTGAATGACGGTTTTTTCCAGCAGGCTATTCGTTGGGCATGCTTGGACGCACGCGCCACAGGAAACGCATTCCGATTCGATGAAGGGTTTATCTCCCGCGGAAACCATCGAGGCGAAGCCCCGCCCGTCGATATTCAACGCGAACGTGCCCTGAACCTCCTCGCAAGCGCGCACGCAGCGCGAGCACATGATGCACATCGCGGGGTCAAACGTGAAATAGGGATTCGAGTCGTCCTTCTCGGAATTTAGATGATTCTTGCCTGCGTGGCCGTAACGCACTTCGCGCAAGCCAACTGCCGCGACCATCTCCTGGAACTCAGTCTGTCCGTTTCCCGAGCCGTGAAGCATCTCGTGGGGATGATCGGAAGCGTACAACTCCATCACGCCGAGGCGCAACTTCGCGAGTTTAGGAGATTGCGTTCGCACCTTCATGCCCGGTTCAACCAGGGTCGTACAGGAAGCAGGCGTGCCGCGGCGTCCTTCGACTTCGATCAGGCACAAACGGCAGGAGCCAAACGGCTCCAGATTGTCACTCGCGCAGAGCTTCGGCACCTGCACGCCGAGTTCGGCTGCCGCGCGCATCACCGACGTGCCTGCCGGCACGGTCACTGCTTTGCCGTCAATCTCCAGAGTCACGAGTGTTTCGGAGACTCGCGCTGGCGTGCCGTAATCCACTTCTCGAATCAGCTCCATGATCGTGACTCCTGAGCCTTGTTGGCCCCATTCGTCGGCGGGGGAGGCGCCGGCTTATTGAAATCTCCGGGAAAGTGGCGAATCGCACTCTGCACCGGGAACGGAATAAGTCCGCCCAGAGCGCACAGCGAGCCATCCGTCAAAACTTCACAAAGATCGCTGAGCAGTTCCAGATTTTGCGCCCGATCCTGGTTGGCGATGATCTTGTCAATTACCTCGACGCCGCGCGTCGAGCCGACCCGGCAGGGAGTGCATTTTCCGCAGCTCTCCACCGCGCAGAACTCCATCGCGAATCGCGCCTGGTGTGCCAGATCCACCGTATCGTCGAACACCACGATTCCGCCATGTCCGAGTNNGAGCGGCGTGTCGAGGAAAGATTCCGGGAAATACGCGCCCAGCGGCCCACCCGCTTGAACAGCGCGCAACGGACGTCCTGAGGAAGTGCCGCCGCCGAAATCGTAGATCGCTTCGCGCAGCGTAAGGCCAAACGCCTTTTCGACGAGGCCTCCGTGCTTGATATTTCCGGCGAGCTGGATCGTGAGGGTTCCACGCGATTTTCCCATGCCGAAATCATTATAATGCTGCGAGCCTTTATCCAAAATAATGGGCACAGTGGCGAGCGAAATCACGTTGTTCACCACCGTCGGCTTGCCGAACAGGCCCTTAATGGCCGGAAGTGGCGGCTTAAAACGGATTTGTCCGCGCTTTCCTTCGAGGCTTTCAAGTAGCGACGTTTCTTCGCCGCAAATGTATGCTCCGGCTCCGAGGCGTACATCGAGATCGAATCTCTTCCCGCGGCCCGCGACATTCGCACCG
>PKUY01000204.1 GCA_003131705.1 Acidobacteriota bacterium
CTGCCTGCCGGCACACCGCGGCTTGGAAGTCAGCGAAAGTGTCATCGACTCGCCACGATCCATTATTTATGATCAGGCGGAAAATCGCCTGCACGTCCAGAAAGCAATTCTGCACACCCTGCTCACCTAAGGAGAATCCGTTGGCTAAGAAGGTTGTTTTGGCATATTCCGGAGGGCTTGATACCTCCATCATTATTCCCTGGCTCAAGGAGAATTACGACGGCTGCGAAGTCATCGCCATGATTGGCGATCTCGGTCAACAAGAGGACCTCGATGCCGCATACAAGAAGGCCCTGGCCACCGGAGCAAGTTCGGCATACATAGAAGACCTGCGGGAAGAATTCATCACCGGCTACATTTGGCCCACGCTTCGCGCCGGCGCCGTTTACGAACACAAGTATCTTCTCGGCACGTCTTTCGCGCGGCCCCTGCTCGCGAAAAGGCAGGTGGAGATCGCAAAGAAGGTCGGCGCGGATGCGCTGGCCCACGGCTGCACCGGCAAAGGCAATGACCAAGTGCGTTTTGAGCTTGCGGCCAAGGCGCTCGCACCTGAGCTTACGATTATCGCTCCCTGGCGGGAGTGGAAAATCAATTCGCGCGAAGAAGCCATTGCCTATGCCCAGGACCACAATATTCCGGTCGAGCAAACGAAAAAGAATATTTACAGCCGCGACCGCAACATCTGGCATCTGAGTCACGAGGGTGGGGTGCTCGAAGACCCAGCAAACGCGCCCGAAGAAGCCATGTGGCAGTGGATTGTCTCGCCTGCAAAGGCGCCCGACGTTCCCACTGCCGTCGAAATCGGCTTCGAAGAGGGAACCCCGGTCTCCGTGGACGGTAAGACTCTCGCTCCGCTGGCGCTGCTCACCCGCTTGAACGAAATTGCCGCCGCGAACGGCGTCGGACGCATGGACATTGTCGAAAATCGCCTCGTCGGCATGAAATCGCGCGGCGCGTACGAAACGCCGGGCGGGACACTGCTAGTTACTGCGCATCGAGAATTGGAATCGCTCTGCCTGGATCGAGAATCGGCGCACTACCAGCAGATTCTTTCGCTGCGCTATGCGGAAATGGTTTATTACGGCATGTGGTTCACGCCGCTGCGCGAATCGCTCGACGCCTTCTTCACACACTCGCAGCGTCGCGTAACAGGCTCCGTCGGGCTTTCGCTCTTCAAGGGCAACGTGAACGCCACGTCGAGGAAATCACCGTATTCGCTGTATCGCGCTGGTCTTGCCAGCTTCAGCATGACTGGTTACAACCCCAAAGACGCCGAGGGCTTCATCAATCTCTTTGCGCTGCCCATCACTGTTCCGCTTGAGGCCGCGGTGCGATGACCGCTCCAGAAGACCAGAAGATGTGGGGCGGTCGATTCGAGCGCCCTCCCGATGCATCGTTCTACGAGTTCGAACGCTCTTGGCAGTTCGATCGCCGCATGCTCCCTCAAGAACTTGCGCTCGATCGCGCATGGGCCCGCGCTATCGCAGCCGCAGGAATTCTGACTCCCGAAGAGGGCCAGCAGCTCGTGGCCGCTCTCGATGAAATCGAGGTGCGCGCAAAGTCGGACACCGCTTGGCTCGATGCATCGAAAGCTGAAGATGTCCACCATTTCGCGGAAACTGCGCTCATTGAAAAACTCGGTCCGTTGGGTGCAAAGCTGCACACGGGCCGCAGCCGCAACGAAATGGTTGCGACCGAGTTCCGCATGTATGTGAAGCAAGCTGCAAGCGAAATTCGGAGTGCAGTCGCGTTACTTATCCGAGCGATTGCAGCACAAGCCAAAAACAATCTCGGCATTCCCATGCCCGGCACCACGCATATGCAGCATGCCCAGCCGCTGTTGCTTTCGCACTGGCTTCTGGCGCATGGCGAGGCCTTCCAGCGCGACGCGGAGCGCCTTGCTGCTGCCGCGGACCGTGCCGACGCCTGTCCGCTCGGCTCGGGCGCTCTCGCTGGTTGTGCATTTCCTCTCGACCGGAAAATGCTGGCAAAGGACCTAGGCTTTTCCCGTATTACCGCTAACAGCCTGGATGCGGTCAGCGACCGCGACTTCGCCCTCGAAACCCTTTTCGCGCTGGCAACCCTTGCCATGCATCTCTCGCGGCTCTCCGAGGACATGATTCTCTTTGCTTCGCCTGAATTCGGATTCATTGAGCTTCCGGACGAATACTCCACCGGCAGCAGCCTGATGCCTCAGAAAAAGAATCCGGACGCCTGGGAGCTGATCCGCGGCAAGACAGGCCGCATCTATGGCAGCCTCTTCGCGCTTCTCACCACCTGTAAGGGGCTGCCCTCGAGCTACCAGCGCGACTTGCAGGAAGACAAAGAGCCGCTCTTCGCGGCGCACGATCAATCGCTCGCCATGACGAAAATTGCTGGAGCGGCGCTGGCCGCGACAAAATTCCGCGAAACGCGGCTTCGCGAAGCGGCGCAGGACCCGGCGCTTGTTGCCACCGAAGTAGCTGACTACCTGGTGGCGCAGGGCATTCCGTTTCGCCATGCGCACGAAATTGTGGGAAAGGTGCTGCGCGCCGCCGATCAGGACGGAAAATCGATTCGCGAAATGCCTCTCGATAGGCTGAGAGAATTCTCTCCTGCATTCGGCCCGGATCTCAGCACCGTGCTTACGCTGGAATCCGCGATCGCTCGGCGCTCCGGTGCCGGCGGAACGGCTCCTGGCGCGGTTCGCTCGGCGCTGGAGGATTTCAACGCGCGACTCGCCAAGCTCGAAAAGAATCTATAAGGGAGATCTCCGAAAAAGTACTATGAACGCGCCGCTGTCCGCTTCTGATGTCCCTCACGGTTTTACGTTTGCGGCCACCCATTGTGGCTTGAAGAGGTCGAGGCTCGACTTGGGCATTCTAATCAGCGAAACACCGGCCGCGGCCGCGGCTGTCTTCACCACCAATCAAGTAGTTGCTCCCTCTGTGGTTGCATCGCGTACGCACCTCCGCAAGTCACGCAATAGAATTCGCGGCGTGATCGTCAATTCCGGCAATGCGAATTGCTGCACTCGCGTCGACGGCTACCCCGCGTCCGTAGCGATGGCTAGCAAAGTCGCAGCAGAGTTGGGCGACCTCGACCCCACGCAGATTTTGGTCTGCTCGACCGGGGTGATTGGCGCGCCGCTGCACATCGAAAAGATTCTCGAAGCCGTTCCCCAGCTCGTTCGAGACCGCAAGGTTGAAGCAGGAGCGTTCGAGGAGCTTGCTCGCGCGATCATGACCACGGACACGCACCCAAAGTGGGCTGCCGCGAAATGCCGCATTGATGGCAAGCAGGTGCGCGTCCTCGGTTGCGCGAAAGGCTCGGGGATGATCGAGCCCAATCTGGCAACGATGCTGGCGTTCATCGCCACGGACGCGGCCATTTCGCCCGCGCTGCTCTCGCGCGCACTGAAGGCTGCTGCCGGCACCACATTCAATTCCATTACCGTCGATGGCGACACGTCGACAAACGATACCGTTGCGGTCCTTGCGAACGGCCAATCGGGTGCGCGGACAATTTCAAAAGTGGGCGGGGCTGACTACAAAAGTTTTTTCGCGGCCTTGGAGCGCGTCTGCCAGTCGCTGGCGCTCGCGATCGTGGAGGACGGCGAAGGCGCGCAGCGCGTGATTGAAATCGAAGTGCGCGGCGCCTCCTCGGATCGTGCAGCCGATCGGATCGCTCGCAGGATCGCCAATTCGCCACTCGTGAAAACTGCCTTCGCGGGAGCCGATCCCAACTGGGGACGCATCCTCGCTGCCGCTGGCCGCTCGGGCGTTCTGTTTGACTGGCAGCGCACTGATATTTGGATTGCGGGAGTGGCGGTGTGCCGACATGGCCGCGAGCATTCCTTCGACGAGGCCGCCGCTCACAAGAAGATGCTCGCCAAATATGTGCCGATTCGCCTCAATTTGCATTCGGGCAAAGGCTCCGCGCGAATCTGGACCTGCGATTTCACCGTGGAGTACGTCCACATCAATTCGAGCTACCGCACGTAGTCTCCTCTCCGCAATTTAGGCCTCGTTCTGCACGTCCATGCGCGATCAACGCGTCGAGGCTGCCTCGGATCGGCAATGGTTGACTGCGAGTGGCAGTTGCAGCAAGATGCTGCTGGGTCGCTGCGGGGTGTTCGCCGCCTCGTCAGCCTTGCATTGCGCGCTCACCTGTTCAACGGGGGCACAAGGGAGAACGATCGTGAAGAAATTGTACGTGGGCAATTTATCGTTCAAAGCTACGGAAGAGGAGATAGGGGCGTTGTTTGCGGAAATCGGTGTACAGCCCGATTCCCTCACTCTACTTCGCGATCGTTTTACGGGACAGCCGCGCGGATTTGGCTTCGCCGAAATCAAGGATGATGCTGAAGCTGAAAAAGCTATCGCAGCCCTGAACGGGAAAGATTTTCTCGGTCGCGCGCTCGTCGTGAACGAAGCACGCCCGCAGCGTGAAAGTGGCGGCAGTGGAGGCGGACGGGGAGGGCATGGTGCTGGCGGTGGTGGGCGCGGTGGCCACGGCGGTGGAGGTGGTGGGGGCCGAGGCGGACGCGAAGGCGGACGCGAAGGTGGACGCGGTGGCTACGGCCGCGACCGATAAATTCTTCTCTTGAATCTTCTTCGGATCTAGTTGCACAAAGCGCGCCGCCCGCCCGGACGGCGCGCTTCCGCGAGGAACAGCATAGCGTCAAGCGAGCGCTGCGCGTTGCTGATCCGCAAGTATACGGGGTTTCACCTGGATCACTTCCACGCGCCCGTTCAAATACCTAAACTTCTCCACGGTCGTCCCGTGAACTCCCATTTCGATCAGCGAATCGATATCGAGCTTCGCTTCTGCTTCCATCAATTCCTCCGGACTGGCATGGAGAGCCGGACTTCGTGGCATAAAAACGGGGC
>PKUY01000169.1 GCA_003131705.1 Acidobacteriota bacterium
TTTCTTGGGACAGCACTGTCAATTTACGTATCATCGGCTGACCTCCATGATCAGAATTGCAGTTGCGGAAAATGCTTCCTCCGAAACATTTTTCTATCGCGTTGAGCCAGGCACTTCTCCAGTGCGGATCTAAGGCCGAGGCGGCTAGACGAGAGGGGCGGAGTGATTCACAACAGCACTCTGGTTACCCGGCACGACACTACAAAATGCTACACATTCCCGTCTAGACACTCAGGCAACCACAACGACGCCCATCCGGTAAGGCGCTGGGAATCGGTCCTGGCGCTCGAATATTCGAGACTGTTTCGGCCAATCGTGGCCAGGACTTCGCGTTTCGAGAGCAATCTTAGAAAACGCGCAGTGGCATCTGCGCGTTTTCTAGTTTCCGTTCGACGGATTATTCGAGGCGCGATCGAGTCAGGATGACTTAGGCCCCAACGTGAATCCGGGACAAGGAATGGAGGAATCCGAAAACATTCAAAAGCCACAAGACTACAACAATTACGACGACAGCATTCAGGATGGACTTGATGGTCCCTTGCATGGGTATAAAGCGATTGACGAGCCACAACAGAACTCCCACTACGACGAGAACCATCACTATTTGAAGTAAAGGCATAAGTGTTTAACTCCGTTTTCGCCGGATTTACAGACTCCGGCTATCCCAAGACATTGCAAGAATATCGGCGTTTTTTCTCCGCACTCCTGTGAGCTAGGTCGCGAAGGGGAACCCCGCATTTCTACTTAAACCTACAGGATCATATAGTGAAAGGTGCGGCTGACGATATCTGTCCCCTTGTGGACACATCTGCATTATCGTTGAATCTTCGACGCCGGTGCAGAACATGGCACCCAGAACGGCGACCGAATTACCGCTCCCTCGGGCAGTAAGAAACCCCGAAAGAAGACCCATTTTGACGCCCAAGAGTTTCTTGATTCCGCGGGCGTGGCCAGAAAGATTGTCGAATTTCAAAAGCGAGCGACAATCTTCGCGCAAGGGACTCCCGCCAAGCACGTTATGTACATTCAGCAAGGGGGCGTGAAGCTTACGGTCGTCAATGACTCGGGCAAAGAAGCGGTTGTGGCGATACCAGGGCCTGGTGAATTCCTTGGAGAAGGCTGTCTGACGGCGCAGCCGATTCGGACAGCAACGGCGATTGTGCCAACAACCGTGCTCGTGATCAAGCAAACAGAAATGATGCAAGCCTTGCATGCGAGGCATGAATTCTCTGACCGGTTTATCGCATATACCCTGAACTGGAAGATCCGAATTGAGTCCGACCTCGTTGATCAGTTTTTAACTCGACCGAGAAACGGCTGGCTCGCGCATTGCTTCTGCTCGCTCGATATGGAATCGAGGACAAATCCGAACATATGCTACCGAAAATATCTCAGGAAACTCTCACGGAGACGATCGGCACAACACGGTCCAGGGTCAATCTCTTCATGAACAAATTCAAAAAATTGGGCTTCGTCAAGTACAACGGCGGACTTCAAATGAACAGTTCCCTTCTGAGTGTTGTCCTGCACGACTGGATCGTTCTACATTTGTCGATTTCAATCGTGAGTGTAAGCCAACACCGTTACCTGGAAGGCGAGTGTTTAGGTTGGCAGGTTCATCGACGAGGTGGTTGGCTGCTATTTGCCCGCTGTTACGACAGTGATCAAACGCAGCATGCGAACCCAGCGACCGGAACGTTTGTCATGAGGAACGATCAGCCGCAGGGGGCCCACATTGCCGCCAATGGGTTCGCCATCCATCGTGTCAGCAACCAACACGCCCGAGTCCTGGAAGCTGGCGTCAAGCTCCGCGAGGGAAAAAGTCGCGCGATACCCGTCCTCACCTTCGGCTATGACGTGCGTGGCCATGTCCGCACCTCGTAGTTCCTCCCTCTGAGGCACGCCGGCGCGTTTCAATATTTCGGTCAGAAGCACGCCCTGATAGGTGTGTTCCTCGGTGTCGTGCTCGCTCTTTGCTCTGAGGATTTGACGAGGAAAGCCTCCCAGGTCGATCAGAGAAAGCGAAAGAGGCTTTTTGACGGCGCCGGCGACAACAAGCCGGGCGACATCGAGCGACATCGCGCCAACCGATGGCGCAGGGCTTGGAGGTCGCGATGGCAGACGGGACCGTGCGATCGCGGCAGAACAATCGCCGAACAGAAACAGGATCACAAAGAGGGCTGCTACACAATTCCCGGCCGGGTTTGCAACGGTGCGCAAGCAAATCCTTTCGCATCATGACTGTCCGAAGTGTTACCNNGATGCCGCGGCGAACAACGTGTCGAGATTGAAACGGACGCTGGGGCCGGGACCCAGATCGGCGTACCAAATCGCTTTACCAATCGACAGGATGAAGGGTTAGGCACTGGTCGCGGAAACGAAGCCCGCAGCGCACTGTCTCGGTGATACTCTTTTCTTGCAACGCGCAAGCAGGCAACACGCACGAGGGACATGTGTGGAGGAGCCAAAGAGTTTGACCTGAGAGTTTGGCCACCTACCTCTTCGTTGATCCCCAGACTAACGAATCCATCGGCTCGGGAACCCAGACCTCAGTATTCCCCGTCGGAGGAAAGATTGACCCAGTCCTTGGCACCGATCGACTCCGGCACCGACAAGCAGCGTAGCACGCGCGTTGTGCAGGCCATGCCGATCAAGGTCACGGGTGTGGATGCGCTTCGCGAACCTTTCACGGAACAGACGAGCACCGTGATGGTGAGCTGCCATGGTTGCAAATACCAATCCAAATACTACGTTCCCAAGGGCTCGATAGTCACAGTGGAAATTCCCCGACTCGCACGCGCATCCTCTCCGCGAACTGTAACTGCGAGAGTAATTTGGGTGCAGCGACCGCGCAACGCCAGCGAGGTTCTCCACATCGGATTGGAATTTGAAGTCCCCGGCAACGCTTGGGATATCCCCATACCTCCGGAGGATTGGTTTCCGCTGCCCGGAGAACCGGAGTTTGTCGCTGAGGAGCCTGCAGCGGCTACGGCAATTCCGGCGGTCACTCCGGACGAACTGATTGGGACGATCACGTCCTGGGATGAAAGCGAAATCTTGGTAGCGTCGAAATCCGAGCCGGAATATGAATCCCAGTTCGCGGTGGCACACCCAACGGCGAAGCCAGGCGCTTCAACGGCGCTGACAAACGGACAAACTTCGAATCAACCGATGCTTGACCCGAAAATCCAAGAAGCGATCGAAGAGGCCGTCAGTTCATCCATCGCACGACTGTCACAATCGATTGTTGAAGAAGCGCGCAAAGCCTGCGAAGCGAATACCGAGGAGCTATACGCTAAGATCAAGATGACCGTTGAAGAAGCGGTCAGCAATTTGCCAAAGCGCCTCAAAACCAAGAAGAAGAAGTAAGCCCGCCGCGCGTTACAATCTCCCTGACTTTCGTGGTATCTTTTGCTGTTTGGCGCAAGCAAATTGGGTAGTTGCGCCGGGACGGCTTGGCATTATCCGCGCTAAGCAAATGCCGTCAGCAGTCGATCGCATTTCTAGAATTTCCATACGGGGGAAGACACACATGTGTACCAGATTTTTTGCGATAGCTGTGACCGCTGCGCTGCTCAGCGGCGGACTCTTTGCTCGCACCACAAAAGCGCAGGCTCTTTGCGACCGAACCTGCCTGACGAACGTGGCCGATCAGTATCTCGCCGCCATGGTGAAACACGATCCTTCGGGGCTGCCGCTCACGCCCGGCTATAAATACACCGAAAACACGGTCGCGATACAGATCGGCGACGGGCTGTGGGTCGGCGCGTCCGAACTTCCGACGACATTCAAGATTTACGCCGCTGATCCCACGTCGAAGCAAGTGGCTTTCTATGGCGTGATGAAGGAATTCGACAAACCCATCATACTCGCGCTTCGCTTGAAAGTGGAGGAGGGAAAAATCACCGAGATCGAGCACATCGTTGTCCGCGACATCCGCCCGGTCGGCTTGCCCAATCTGGTGACGCCGAGGCCCGGCCTTGTGCAGACAATTCCGGTGGCGGAGCGCGAGTCCCGCGATGAAATGTATCGCGCCGCCGACTCTTACTTCGATTCAATCGAACAGAGCAACGGCGATCTCGCTCCCTACGCGGATGATTGCGTGCGTCATGAAAATGGCATGCAGACGACCACGAACACGAAGCCGATGACTACGCCTCTTACTTCAGCTACCGGTCCTGGATCAAACTCCGCGATGGCGAAAATCGGGGCGCTCGGCTGCCATGACAGCATGAACACGCACGGTCTCAGCTACATTACGAAAATTCGCCCGCGGCGATTAATTGTGATCGACGAGGAAAAAGGACTCGTCTTCGGGTTCCCGATGTTCGTTCACCGCGGCAACGTGCGGCAGATAAAGATTGTCGGCGTGCCGGGCGTGGATACGATTCCGATGAATTTCGGTCCAATCGAGTTGGAGGCTGCCGAAATTTTCGCGATCAGAAAAGGCAAAATCCACGAGATCGAAGCCATGGGCTTCTTGCTGCCCTTCAACTCGAAGACAGGCTGGGAGTAGCTAGCGGTCAGGAATTCGAAATAAATCGGCAAGGAGTAAGGAAAGGCCCACCCTTCGTACAGTCGAAAGGTGAGCTTTTTTTGCGAACGACTCTCCCTACCAGTTCGGATTACCGCAGGTGAAGTTCGCAGCGTCGTTGGTGCTTCCCGTTCCCTTGTAGATTGCGGCCTGGGGGTATGGGCAAAGCGGTCGCGTGATGTCCTGTGTGCCGTTCGTTGAATGCGACGCGATGATCTTCTCCGGAGCAGTGTTGTGCTCGCGCCATTGCTCGAGCGCGGTGAGTGAGTCGAACGTGTTGGGTCCGGGGCCGCCCTGGCAGTGCCCCATTCCAGGCACCATGAATAACCGCACGAACTCCTGAGCTTTTTGTGCGCCGCCCATTTTGGAAGTGACTTCTCCGTAATAGTTGATGCTGTTCAGCGGGGCGATGGCCTGATCGCTCCAGCCGTGGTACATGATGATTTTCCCGCCGCGAGCCTCGAAAGCTTTCAGATTCGGATCGATCGCATTCACGACGGATCCGATGCGCGAATCGGCCGTACGCGTGTCGCGGTCCACATTGAAAGTGTGGAAATCCCAGTTCGGATCACTGAAAACCATGTACTGAAAAAAGCCGGTGGCGATGCTGACCGGCGCGGGACCAGCAGCCATCCCTCCCCAGCCAAGCTCGCTGCCTGACTCAAAACCCGGGAAAATTTCTTTGCCATCCGAATATTTCGCCCCCGCATAAATTAGCTGGGCCGTCTTGACCTGCGGCCCGGTGAGGCAAGCAGGGCCGTCCGCATCCTTGCACTGGATGGTCTTTGGATCGAACGCGCAACGCGTGGGATCTCCAATTACGCCATCCGTCACGCCATCTTTTGCGTCGCACGCATCGAGCGCGGCCTTGTGCAGCATCGCGTATTTGGCCGGCGGGATATAGCTAGGAGAATCGACGCCATCTTTCAACGCCACCCAGCTGATGTACTCCGACCCTGCTTGCAGGTGCGTGATGTAGTTGGCGGGCGCGCCGGCGACGATCCCGTCGTAATCGTTCGGGTAGCGCTGCGCCTCGGTGAGACCCTGCTTGCCGCCCGTCGAACAGCCATTCCAGTAGGAAAGCTTCGGCTCCGTTCCGTAGAAAGCGTGAATGATCAATTTCGAATCGACCGTCATTTCATGGACGGCGCGATAGGCCCAGTCCGCCAATTTTTCCGGATGACCCAGTGCCCAGCTCTCGTCATTGCCCGATGCGTGGCCTGTATCGGTGGCGGCAGTCGCATATCCGCGCTTCAGCGCGGTGGCAAGCGCTCCGTAACCAATCTGGCCGATAAAGCCACCATTGCCGACGGCCTCGAATTTTCCGTTCCAGCTGGCCGCCGGGGGAAGCCAAAGTTCAAAATTGATGTGCGAGTCGCTCGTGGGCGCGGAAAACACAATCACGCGGCAGAGCGGGATTGCGACGTCAAGTTTACTGCCCGGGCCGGCTGGCCCGGCGGGGAGCTCCATCACCAAGTCCGGCGGAGGGGTGATAGATACTGCCGACGTAATCGTCGCGTTCGGAATTTTGAGGGACGACAGGCTGTCGCATGATTGCTGCGCTGCCACGCTGGCCGGAAAGAGCGCGAGTCCCGCAAGCAAAGCCATATACACGAATGATCCAAAACGATGCCTCATGCAGATTTCTCCTTGTGTGAATTGCTCCACCTAAAGACGGTCGAAAGCGACCACACAACCTCGTGCGCGATCTTTTCTGGAAGCGACGTATACACCGCCGTGCATTTGTCCGCAAGAGTCTTTCAGATCAGACTCTGAGGAGCTCAAAGGAAACAACAGAGGTGGGGTTCAGGAGTTCAAGCTCTGCGAACAGCTGAGGGATAGGTTCTCTAGCGGGACGATGACCTGAATGCGTCCTATTGCTTCGCGGCGTATTGCTTGCCGTTCGTGTCGGCGTCGGCGAAGTAATTGTGTTCGTAGAGACCACGGTAAATGCGGCCCGCGATTTCCGAGGCGTGCGGCCCGCTGATGATGCGGCTGCCGCCGTGAAGCAAAACGACGATCACGATTTTCGGGTGAGCCTGATCGGCGTAGGAAACAAACCAACCGAGACGCCCGCCGACACCTTCATCGTTGCACGTACCCGTTTTGCCCAGACTCTGTTCGCCGTCCGGGTCGTAGCTACGCTTGGCGGTACCATAGAGAACAGCGGCGAGCATTCCCTCGCGCAGATCGGGAAGGAGCGGTCCGATATCGAGCTGCTGACGAATGCGCGGTTCGAAATTCTGGCGCTGCGCTTCGGTACGTGGGTACTGCAGATAATACTGGTCGCCGCCGTTCGCCAGCATTCCGACGAGGGAGGCAAGCTGAAACGGCGTGATGCGTATGCCTTCGCCGAAGCTCGACATACGCGCGACACCGCCGAACAGAGGCGGCGAGGACGGCACGGAGCCGGGCTGCTCTTCCGGAATGTTGAGACCCGCGCGCTGGCCAAGTCCCAAAAGCCGGTCGTACTTCACCACGCGATCGAAACCCAACTCCGAGCCGACGGCTTCGAAGAACTTGTTGTTCGAGTGCGCCATCGCTTCCGTGAGGTTGATGTAGCGGCGATTGCCGACTTTGATCATCGTGTCGCGCGTGATCACGCCTTCCTTCAGGCCCGCGAGCGCGACAAATGGCTTAATCGTCGAGCATGGTTCGAAGCCCGCGGAAAAAGCCATGTTCTGATTCACGATTGCGAGAATGCGGCCGTTCGAGGGATCGACCGCAACTACCGAACCTTTTTCATGTCCCAGAGCATCCACGGCAATCTGGCGGACGATCGGATCGTCGTTGGTGGTGATGTCATCCTTAGAGGGATTCGCATATTCGACGACGCGCGGATGGCGCTTGTGGTGCAGCAAGCGCGCAGGATGCGCTGGGCGCGGAGCCGCGAAGGAAACCACCGGCCCGGCGATCAGGGCGAGGCAGAGGATCGAAATTCCTTGTCTAAGAGCTGGGTTCAATTGCATGTCAAACATTGATTCCTTAGATGCAGAAACTGGCCACTGCGAACGCCGAGACTCAGTCTAAGGAAGTGCGGCGCGGCTCTGCAACTAAAATGCTGATTATATTTTCCATGTTGCTATGGCGCGGCGCAACTGGCCTAACGGACAGTAGTGCCTCCGCCGATCCTGTCCCCGTTTTCTCGGGGGGGGCTTCCTGAGCGGAATTCTAAACTGGGGCAGCTGCGCGAGGAAAATCGGGAGATGCCAGTACCTCTTCTGCCTGCGCTCGGTGACGCTCGCCGTGCGCCCCAATTAAGAGCAACCACTGATAGCAGTTGAGATCGCCGAACATGGGATGCGGGAAAAAGTGCTGGCGAAGCTGGGCATTCGTAGAAGCGGTGAAACCTGAAGTACGCTTGCGAGCCGCCTCAAATTCTCCCAGCAACTGATCGTGGGGCCAACGACCTGTGGGGACTATACGCTCTGGTGCCTGGACGCGAGTGGCGCGAGAAGCGATCCTCTGAATGAGAGCCTCATCCGGGCCCTGGTGCGCGCTAGACTTAGGAGGATCAGGCGCTCCTTGTACTACCTTTTCCATCGAGCTGAGGACGAAGCTCTCGACCACGACGATGTGTTCGATGCATTCCCCGACAGACCACGAGCCGGGTGAAGGGCGGAACTGAAGCTGCGTCCCCGACAAGCCACGAGCTGTGCGCGCCCAGTTGTCACGGGTTTCCGCGAGATACGCAACAGCTCGTTCACGTTCTGCTGAGGTCATTGGCGCCTCCGTGCTTGTGCGTGCTTTCTAGCGAGCCGAGCGGCCTTGCGCTGCGGCGGCAACCTTCAACACAGGCTTCTCCGCTTCGGCCGCCGGCTTCTTGGCTTCTTCGGGCGGATTCGCTACAAGCCCGAGCGACCTGCGCAGATCGAGATCGATTTTGTCGCGGATATCCGTGTGCTCGCGGAGGAAAAGGCGCGCATTGTCGCGGCCTTGCCCGAGACGCTCGCCTTTGTAGGAAATCCACGTTCCGGACTTTTCGACGATGCCCTTCATCACGCCGAGATCGACGAGGTCGCCTTCGCGCGAAATGCCCTCGCCGTAAATGATGTCAAACTCCGCTTCGCGGAACGGCGCGGCGACTTTGTTCTTCACCACTTTCGCGCGCGTGCGCGAACCCACTACCTTGTCGCCTTCCTTGATCGACTGGATGCGCCGGATATCGATGCGGATCGAAGCGTAAAATTTCAGCGCGCGGCCGCCCGTGGTGGTTTCGGGATTGCCGAACATNNNNGCCATGCCCATGTCGCCTTCGAGTTCGGCCTTGGGCACGAGCGCGGCAACCGAGTCCACGACGACGATATCCACGGCGTTCGATCGGATCAGCTCCTGCGCGATTTCGAGGGCCTGTTCGCCATTGTCCGGCTGCGAGACGAGAAGATTATCAACGTCGACGCCCAATTTGCGCGCGTAGATGGGATCGAGCGCGTGTTCGGCG
>PKUY01000324.1 GCA_003131705.1 Acidobacteriota bacterium
TTTTCAATCCGGTTCCGGCGATGAAATTGGTCGAAGTGATCAGCGGCATGGCAACGGATTCGGAAGCTTTGACCGCTGTTTATGGAACGGCTTTGGCCTGGGGCAAAACTCCCGTCTACTCGAAGTCGACTCCCGGCTTTATCGTGAATCGCATCGCCAGGCCTTATTACGGAGAGGCGCTGNNAGCCCCGCCACAATTGACGCGGTGATGAGAGAAGCCGGTGGGTTTCGAATGGGCCCCTTCGAACTGATGGACCTCGTTGGGCTCGACATCGGTTTTGCGGTGAGCCAATCAATATTCGGTGCCTACTTTGGCGACCCGCGCTACCGACCCTCGCTGATCCAGCAGGAAATGGTTCGTGCCGGATTTCTCGGGCGGAAAACCAAGCGCGGGTTCTACGAATATGNNGGAGTCAGGAGTAATAATTGCCCGAGCTCCCTCGCGAACCGAGCACGGGAATTCGGTCGAAGTCGGAGACGCTATTCTGGCCGTCACCGACGGCCGCAGCGCGACACAGAGGGCATATGAAACCGGGCAGCGGAATTTTGTGGTTGTCGATCTAGCCCTGGATTACCTGAAGGCGACGCGCCTGGCGATCACGAAGGCGAGCCAGTGCGACGACCGCGCGTACNNCTCTCGGCGGTCGGGCTCTTGCAAGCCGCGGGATATGCTGTCTCCCAATTGAGAGACGTGCCCGGCATCGCCGTGATGCGGACAGTCGCCATGCTGATTAACGAAGCCGCCGATGCCGTAAATCAGGGCGTAGCCACGGTCGCAGACGTGGACACGGCCATGCGCAAGGGAGTCAACTACCCGCGGGGACCTTTGGCTTGGGCGGACGAACTCGGCATTGAGACAATCCAGAAGGTGCTCACGAATCTAGCGGTCCATTACAGCGGAGATCGCTACCGCGTTTCCCCTAGGATCCGTCACCTGGTATGGAGCGGAGACACGTTTTGGGGCGCATCAGTTGTCTGAGGCAAATCAAGACAGGAGATATTCATGAGCGACGCCGTAATTTGCGATGCGATCCGCACGCCCTTTGGCCGCTATGGCGGGGCTTTGTCCGCTGTGCGTACCGACGACCTTGCCGCGATGCCCATTCGGGCCCTCATGGAACGGAATCCAAGAGTCGATTGGCAGGTGGTGGACGACGTGATCTTTGGATGTGCGAACCAGGCCGGCGAGGACAATCGCAATATCGCACGTATGGCTTCATTGCTTGCTGGCCTTCCGCCGGATGTTCCGGGCACCACTGTGAATCGCCTCTGCGGCTCCAGCATGGACGCGGTGGGCATCGCGGCTCGCGCCATCAAGTGCGGCGAAGCAGATCTGATCATAGTCGGTGGTGTGGAAAGCATGTCCCGCGCTCCGTTCGCAATGGGAAAGGCTGAAGTACCTTTCAGTCGCACTGCGGAGATCTTCGACACGACCATCGGCTGGCGTTTCGTCAATCCGGCGATGAAGAGCAAATACGGCACCGATTCCATGTCTGAAACCGCCGAAAACGTGGCAGAGGATTTTCATATCGCGCGTCCGGATCAGGACGCCTTTTCGTTGCGAACGCAACAGCGGTGGGCGAAGGCTCACACCGCTGGATTTTTCCGGAGTGAAGTTCTTCCTGTTTCGATTCGTCAAAAGAAGGACGAAGCAAAGGTGTTCGATACGGACGAGCATCCCCGGCCGGACACGACCTTTGAAAATCTGGCCAAGTTGAAACCCATCGTGAAACCGAATGGAACAGTGACGGCTGGAAACGCCTCCGGAATCAACGATGGCTCCTGCGCTCTGCTGCCCGCTTCTGAAACGGCCGCGCAAAAATACGGGCTCACGCCGCGCGTTCGGGTTTTGGCCACCGCTGCCGCGGGAGTTGCGCCTCGAATCATGGGTATGGGGCCCGTGCCTGCTACGCGAAAGGTTCTCGCAAAGGCGGGATTGCCATTATCGAAGATGGATGTGATCGAGATGAACGAAGCATTCGCCGCGCAAGCGCTGGCTGTGCTGCGGGATCTCGGTCTGCCGGATGACGCCCAGCACGTGAATCCAAACGGCGGAGCAATCGCGATCGGCCATCCGCTCGGTGCCAGTGGGGCACGACTGGTCACCACCGCGACCTATCAACTGCAAAGCCTGAAGGCTCGTTACGCGCTTTGCACCATGTGCATCGGAGTCGGCCAGGGGATCGCCACGATTTTAGAACGGTGCTGCACGCGTTATGGGTTGCTCGCGAGAACTGAGATGGTCGCGTCGACGCATATTCCGCTTGACGATACTAGCAGTATTATCGTACCGTAATACCTATTAAGGAGGGCCTTATGGAAAGCTTACCACCCATCGCGGAACGCGGGGATAAGACGCTCCTCAATCTCGGAACCACGGTTCACGACTTGGTTTTCGAAAGGCCGTCAGCCGCGCGAGTTTTCGAAACACTCGGAATTGACTACTGCTGTGGCGGCAGCCAGACGCTTGGGGAAGGCTGCAGAACGGCGAACCGATCGACGGAAGAAGTGTGTGCGGCCCTCCAGAAGGGTGAGTCCTCTCCCGCCGAAAAGGATTGGCGCGATGCGTCGCTCACAGAGTTGGCGCAGCACATTGTGAACAAACATCACGCGTTCACACAGGCAGAGATCACACAGGTTAAGGGGCTGATTTCAAAGGTGGCCCCCGCACACGGCAAAAGTTATCCGGAATCGGCTGGCCTCCAGTTGATCTTCGAAGAATACTGTTCCCACGTTCAGTGGAACTCGAAAATAGTTTTGGCTTAGCCGTGAGCTCTTTTCGAACCCGCCGCCATCACGGGCACGTTGTAAGAGTGGCAGGACAAGTATTTCGAATAAGATGTGGGATTTACAGGAGAAGGAAATGAAAAAAACAGCAGTAGTGGAAGAGAAGACGGCAAAACCAGAAATTGCCGGGCCCGACGTGGACGCTGTCCTCCGAATCATGGATGCGATGGAAAAGGCGTGGAGCGACAAAAACCTGCAGGAGCTGTTCAACCATTACTGGCACAATGATGGCTTCGTACTTTTTACCTCGCGCGGCGCCTATTATGGCTGGACTGCGGCGAAGGAAATGCTAGAGCAATATTTTGATAACCTGGAAGAGGTTAGTCTGAAGTTCGGCCCACGGAAGGCAAGAGTTTTCGGCGATGTCGCCACCGTGGTCTATGAGTGGCGTACTGACGGGAGATCCAAGCTGAATGACTCCCGCCTGCTCCGGGAAGGCTACGGAACGGACGTTTTTCTGCGGGACAAGGGAACATGGAAGCTGTATCACAACCATGTTTCTCTGTCCCAACCAGGAATCAGTCACATGCAGGATCATACTTGGTAAAACCGTATCTGCGTCTTCGTTGCGGTAGAGGGGTAAGCGACATCCACCCCTCTGCGTTTCTCCATTAGGTCTTTTTGAGCCATCAGTCTCCCGATTGGCCACCTCCGGTTGCGCTGGGAGGGCGAAGCCATACGACGAAGGGCTCTGCGAAATCCTTGCCTATCGGACAAAGCGGTACTAAATTGCTTCTTTCTTGACACGGAGGTGCACGACTCGCGATCTGCCGGCTATGACAACCGCTATCACTTCCGAAAAGGCACGTGCGCTACACATCCGGCCGGCGGTCAACTCGGACCTCTCGGAGTTGATTGCCCTGGATGAAGAAGTCACCGGCCTCGCCAAGCGCAAGTATTGGAAGGAAACATTCGCACGCTACGGCGCGAGACGCCGATTGCCGCGATTCCTTCTCGTCGCCGAATATCGAGGCCGCATCGAGGGATTCATTATTGGTGAGGTGCGCGCCTGGGAATTCGGCGAGCCGCCTTGTGGTTGGATTTTCACGATACAAGTACGTCCCAAGACCCGCTTGAAGGGAGTAGGGACGCAACTCTTCGAGACTCTACGCGATGCATTTCGACGTGCTAGCGTCGAGAAAGTGCGCACGATGACGGCGCGCGACAATCATCTTGTCCTCTCGTTTTTTCGTAGTCAGGGANNCTTTTATCGAACTCGAGGCAACGCTCAACTGAGCCTATTCAGAGGCAAAATCTCATGCAATTACAAAAGGCCAGCTCATTTGCACTTTACGCAGTGCTCGAGCTTGCTGGAAACCCGACCAGTCAGCTTTCAGGAACAGAAATCGCGGACAAATACGGCATTTCTGCTCATCATCTGGCAAAAGTGTTGCGGGACCTTGGGCGCGCAGGGATCGTTGAAGCCGCTCGCGGCGTAGGCGGAGGTTATCGGATTGCCGTCAATACGAAGCGACTCACGCTGCTCGATGTCATTCAGATCTTTGAACCGATCGGGCCGCAGGGCGCCGCTAAGGATGATCTGGAACTTGCCACCGATGCAGGATGCGCGCTCCGCATGGTGCTCGATGAACTGGATGACCATGCAGTTGCAACCTTTCGATCGATCACGATCTCGACCATGCTGAAGCTGGTGGCGCGCCGGCCGTGGGCCGACTCACCGCGTTTCCAAAAACCACTTCGCAAGACGGCGTCTCGCCGATGATTGCGCCCGTACGTCTGGCAGCCAATGCCCATCGGGGAATAATCGGGCCGCAGTCGCGGGGGGCTCGAATTATCGTATTATCGTACCAAAATAGTGTTGACAAGCTCTTTGGCTCGGGCGTAGAATTCAGGTCATGAAAGGGCAACGCAGAGAGTACGCGAAACTGGACCATGAGCGGCTGCGGCGCGCCAATTTGAGAAATGTATTCCGAACATCATTTTCCGTGAACCAAGTGCCGCGCCAAAAGCTTTTCGCCGAATCGTTCGAAGAGCGCGCCCGCCTGGTGCCGTAAGGAAGGAAGAAACTGTGGCCACTACTACTCCGGTTCAAGAAACTTCCAAGCTCAGTGCGATTTTTGACTCCTGCCGCGAGATCGGACAGGACCCAGAATTTGCTGTGGCGAAGCGCTGGCTCGAAGAACATCCTGGGAAGAAGGCGATTGGCTGCTTCCCGGTCCATTGTCCCGTGGAGCTAATCCACGCATCCGGGATGCTTCCACTCGGCATTATCGGCGCTGTAACTCAAATCGAGGTCACTTACGCCGATTCCCGTTTCCAGTCCTTCGTCTGCTCGATCGTAAAGACTACGCTGGAGCTGGGACTTACGAACCGGCTCAAGTTTCTTGAAGGGATGTTATTCCATTCGATCTGCGATCCAGCGCGCAACCTTTCGAGCGTCTTCCAGCGGAACTTCCCCGACATGTTTGTGGAATACATTCACTTCCCGCAGAATTTTGTTTCGCCGTTGGCAAGGCAATACTTGGAGACAGAATACCGGCGAATATTGAACGGTCTACAACAAAGGTCGGGCCATGCGCCCACGGCGGATGACTTGAACCGCAGCATCGCTCTCTACAACCGCATTCGAACCGGCTTGCGTGAGATCTACCGGATCAGGACTGACACGCCGCACGTGATCTCTGCGGCGGAATCGTTCGTGCTAACTCGGGCGGGAACTCTGATGGCTCCGGAAGCATTTTTGGAGATCCTCGAAGAAGTCCTTGCTGAACTCCCCGGACGCCCGTCGCGGCCGAAAGACCGGATTCGCGTGATCCTTGAGGGTTCGTTCTGTGAACTTCCACCCGTGGGCCTGATCGAGACTTTGGAGCAGGCTGGCTGTTACATCCTTGATGACGATTTCCTGCGCGGCTGGAGATGGTTTACCGAGGATGTACCCATTCACGACAACCCGCTGCACGAGTTGGCGGAGAGTTATTCGGAGCGCGCTTACTACTCCGGCACCAAACACGATTCTCGGGAGACCAAGGCTGCGCACCTGATCCGCTTGGTTAAAGAGAAGAAGGCGGATGCAGTCGTTATGCAAGCTGCCAAGTTTTGCGAACCGGCCTTGTTCGACTACGCCTTGTATCGCAAGGCCTTGGACGAGGCGAAGATCCCCCATCTACTTTTGGAGTTCGAAGAAAAGACCTGGATTTTTGATCGCGCCCGTTCCGAGGCGGAAACATTTGTGGAGTCGTTGTTGTTCGACTGACAGTGAAACGGCAGGTCGACGAAGGAGCCTAATCATGGCGCAAGGCACAGCGAAGTCTGATTATCAGGGCCGCATCCACAATCTTCAGAAAGACATGATCGGCCGTTACTACGCGAACCTAACCGCGGCCGCAGAAGGCAAGGGAAAGAAGGCCATCTACATGCTGATCAGCGGCAATCCTGTGGAGCTGATCGAGGCCTTTGACATGCTCCCGGTCTATCCGGAGGTCAACGCCCTTCAACTAGCCGTGAAGAAGCAGTCCCTGCCCCTCATCCTGGCGGCCGAGGAAATGGGCTACTCCACGGACAACTGCGCCTACGTCAAGGCCGATGTCGGAATGTATTTTGCGGGTCGCAAGACGCCTTTCGCTACCATTCCGGAGCCCGATTTGCTTTTGTGTAACTACGTCGGCTGCAACGTCTACCTGCAATGGTTCGAGCACTTGGCCGAATACTCCAAAGCTCCGATCTACAACCTAGACGTGCCGTTTTTCCGCACTGCGGGCACCGATCCCCTCGAGGAAGATGTGAGCTACGTTGTCAAGCAGTTGGAGGAGCTCATCGAAGTACTGGAGCGGATGAGCGGCAAGAAGCTCGATTACAAGAAATTGCAGCGCATCATGGAGCTTTCCGGCGAGACCGGAGAGCTGTGGTCGAACATCAAGAGGCTCACGCGGGAACGCCCCGCTCCCTTTGATGCCTATTTCGATTCCGTCATGATGATGGCCCCACTCTACTGCCTGCGGGGTACCGAGGACGGACTGCGGTTCTTTCAGGAAGCATACAAAGAGATGAAGCAGCGGGCGGACAACCATGAAGGGCCATTGCCGGAGGAAAAGTTTCGCGTCGTCATGGAAGGCCCCCCGCCATGGCCCTTTCTGAGACAGTTCCGTGACATGTTCAGCCGATGGGGTGCTGTGGCCATAGCGTCGACGTACTCGACCGTCGGGGGCATATGGGAGTTCGGCTTCCGGCACGATCCGCAGCGACCCCTTGAGAGCATCGCACGCCACATGCTGCAATGGAATGTAACGAACCGCAACTTCCTCCAGCGGTACAAGCAACTCAAGGATTATGTGGACGATTGGGGCGCCGATGCACTCGTCATCCATTCAGTGAAGAGCTGCAGACTGTTTTCAGCGGGCCAGGGCGACATGAGGGAGTACTTCACGAAACAACTAGGCGTGCCCACCCTGCTGATCGAGNNAATGCGAAACCGTGTGGATGCATTCTTTGAATCGCTGGAGCACCAAAGAACGTTGGTCAAGAAATAGAAATTCGGCCGTCGAACGCGGGCCGCGGTGGGAGCGGCAGCGAAAGGTAGGGTCGCATGATTTACGGAGGCGGAGTAGATGTTGGATCAACACAGACCAAAGCAATCATTTTGTCTGAGGACCGCAAGATAGTAGCTCGCTGCCTGATCAACACTGGAGCCAATGTCTCGATGGCGGCCGAACGCTCGTTCCGGGAAGCGGCGGCCTCCGCCGGCATCCCCCCCGAAAGCATCGCCTACGTGGTGGGGACCGGTTATGGGCGCTACAAGGTGAATTTCGGCAATGCTCAAATCACCGAAATCTCCTGTCATGCCCGCGGTGCCAATCTTCTGTTCCCAAAAACTCGCACCGTAATCGACATGGGCGGCCAGGATGCCAAGGGGATCCGGATAGGCGAAGACGGAGACGTTAAGGACTTCGTAATGAACGACAAGTGCGCCGCTGGCACCGGGCGCTTCCTTTCAAACGCGGCGGAAACCGTTGGTATCGGCCTGGACCAGATCGGCCCGATTTCGCTCGGAGCAAAGAAGCCCGTGCGCCTGAGTACGGTCTGCGCGGTATTCGTGGAGTCGGACATCATGTCCTACCTAGCGGAGGGGAAGACTGTGCCAGACATTCTCGGCGGCGTCCATAACGCCATCGCGGCTCGCACCGTGGCCTTAGTACGCCGAGTGGGAATCGATCCTGAGGTCACCTTCACGGGCGGGGTGTCGCTGAACATCGGGATGGTGAAGGCGCTTGAGGAAAAGCTGGGTTTGCCCGTCAACGTTTGCAGCGATTCGCACTACATCGGCGCGATTGGAGCTGCGATTTTCGCGCTGGAGCGGGCATTGGGCGGCGTCTCAGCCAGTTCGGGCAAACCGCTGGGCCAGGCTGGTGCGCCGGCATCATCGTTGCCGATTGTCGGTCAGTGACGGGCTCGATTCGCAGTGAAAGTGACGGAGGTATTCCATGGCTTATGTAGCGGGGATTGATATCGGATCCAGGGGCACCAAGGCAGTCATCTTAGACGAATCGAGGCGTGTCTGCGGAACTGCGCTTGTGAAGACCCGGCCGGACTTTCCGGGCGTGGCCAAGGAAGCGATGGAACAGGCACTCGCCAAGGCTGGCGGCCGCATGGAAGACGTGAAGTATGTGACCACGACCGGTTTGGGGCGATACAACATCCCGTTCCGTGATCTCCAAATTACGGATATTACTTGCGCCGCGCGGGGAGCAGAGTTTCTATTCCCCAACACTGCCTGCGTCCTCGACGTGGGCGGACAAAGCACCCGTGCCATCCGGTTGCGCGAAGGAGGCAAGGTGAAGGAATTCAAATCCAACGACAAGTGCGCGGCCGGTTCGGGAGGATTCCTTGAGCGCGCCGCGCATTATCTGGAGATCAATCTCGATCAGCTTGGCCCGCTCTCCATGGGAGCGGAGAAACCCACGATGATCAGCAGTGTGTGCGCCGTGCTGGCGGAATCGGAGATCATCAACCTCGTCAGCGAAGGCCAGAGCGTCGAGAACATCATTCGCGGCATTCACAATTCGCTTGCCTCGCGGTCGAAGGCGTTGCTTGCCCGTGTAGGGCTTGAAGATGAAGTCACCTTCGTCGGCGGCGTGGCGCGTCAGAACGGAATGGTGAAGGCCCTGAAGGATACGATCGGCCGTCAAGTGAATGTCAGCGATGAACCGGACATGGTCGCCGCCCTTGGAGCCGCGTTGCTGGCCCACCAGCGATTGCAGAAGCTCGGTGGAATCAGAGCCAACGAACAGGACCCGGAACTTAACGTTGGTTAGAAACGCGAGATGGCTCGGCACTGTCTTCGTGCGGTGGCGTTCGCAACGCGTGAACCTTGATGGGAACCCGGCTCGATCCAAATCCTGACGGTGACGCCCCACGGTCGCTGGATATCCGCCGCGATGGATGACTCTCCACCTTTCTCTCGGTCGGCGGAGGAACATGCACCGAATCTGCGAAGAATCTTGCATTTAAGCGATTGAAGCGACGCCCAGATTTGCGAAGTCTCGTAGGACCGAAGGGAAGGCTACTGCATGCTGATCAATCGAAGGCAAATTCAAATCGAATGGGGCGATTGCGACGCGGCGGGAACCGTATTCTTCCCGCGTTACCTCGAGTACGGCGACGCGTGCACGAACGCCCTATTCGCACGGGCTGGGCTGTTCAAGCCGTTCATGCTCAAAACCTACAACATCATCGGCGTCCCGTTAGTTGACTTGCGTGCGCGATTCGTCGTGCCTTCTAATTTCGGCGATGAGGTGGTCTACGAAACATCTATCCCCGAATGGGGCCGCAGTAGCTTTTTGGTCCAGCATAGAGTCTTCCTGCCCGATGGAGTCCTCGGCCTGGAGATATTTGAGAGGCGCGTATGGGTCGTGCGCGTAAGCGAAGACCCGGTCAAGTTCCGGAGTGAGCCGATTCCCGAGGAAGTGAAGAAAAGATTCACGGATCCCGTTGCCGCCACTGGTATTGAAACGCGAGGCCCGGTATCCCGCAGCGGAGCATGAACGACTGACGCTCGAGGCAGTTACGTCCCCGTGCCGCGTTTGGTTCGATCGGTTGATCTTGTCCTTGAACATTTGAGCTGTTGTGTTGTGCAAAACTTCGGTCGTTCGCCAAGACTCATAGAAAGAGACGGGGCTCCTGTATGCTACAGACGTTCCGCTCAGCAGTTGGCGGACTGAACTGTTTCCCCTGAGGTAGCTATGAACGTTCCCACCCTTCACATGAGCCTTCGCGGTATGAATCTTCTTGATACACCCATCTTCAACAAAGGCACCGCTTTCACCGACGAAGAGCGGTCCGCATTCGGTCTTCATGGCCTGTTGCCACCGCAGATCGAATCGCTGGGCGAGCAGACGTCACGCGCTTATGAAGCTTATCGCCGCAAGACGGACGATCTCGAACGTCACATTTATCTGCGTGCGCTCCAGGATACGAACGAAATCCTATTTTACAGACTGCTGAACGCCCATATTGAAGAAATGATGCCCATAGTCTACACACCCGTGGTTGCTTTGGGCTGCCAGCAATTCAGTGGGATTTACCGCCGCCCACGTGGCCTTTTCGTCTCCTACCCACTCCGCGATTCGATTCCCAGCCTCTTGCGAAACCGGCCGAACCTGGATGTCGACGTCATCGTGGTGACAGACGGCGAGCGAATCCTGGGAATCGGCGATCAAGGCGTGGGCGGCATGGGGATACCGATTGGCAAGCTTTCTCTCTATTCGTTGATCGGCGGCATTCACCCGGCCCGAACCTTGCCGGTCGTGCTTGACGTGGGAACGAACAATGAGGACCGATTGAAAGCACCAGAGTACCTCGGTTGGCGGCACGAGCGCATCACCGGCGATGCCTACTACGAATTCGTGGACCTTTTCGTCCAGGCCGTGAAGCAGGAGTTGCCTCAGACCTGCCTGCAGTGGGAGGACTTCGCCAATCCCCACGCCCGGCCTCTCCTCGATCGATATCGCGATCAACTGCTGACCTTCAATGACGACATTCAGGGGACAGCGGCGGTTGTTTTCGGCGCACTCACAGGGGCAATCAAAGCATCTGGCAGCACCTTGAAGGACCAGCAGATTGTCTTCTACGGAGCGGGCGCTGCGGGCATCGGCGTAGCGGATTACTTGCGCATGGCGCTTGTGGACAGCGGCCTCTCCGAGGAAGATGCTAGGAGCCGTTTCTGGATCGTCGNNAGGGGCGGTATCCTGCACGCGGATCGAACCGACCTGGCTCCCGAGCAACGCGTCTTCGCCCAGCCAGTGGAACGCTTCGTGCCGTGGCGGCGTCCTTCGTCTGGCACCATTGATCTCGACACTGTCATCCGCAATGTCGATGCGACGATTCTAATCGGCCTATCAACCCTCGGCGGTGCCTTTACCGAACCTATCGTGCGAGAAATGGCGCGCAAAGTGAACCGGCCGATCATTTTCCCCCTGTCGAATCCAACGGACCGGTGTGAAGCCGTTCCGGAAGACTTGATGCGGTGGACCGGCGGCCGCGCGATCGTCGCCACAGGTTCTCCATTCGCGCCGGTAGACTTTGCGGGCCGGAAGATTCCAATTGCCCAGTGCAATAACATCTATGTCTTTCCGGCAGTTGGTCTGGGTTTGATCGCCTCCAGAGCGCGGAGAGTAACTGATCGGATCATGATGGCGGGCGGGCGCGCATTGGGCGAGAACTCGCCCGCACTGTCTGATTCCGCAGCTGCGTTACTTCCTTCGTTGAAGGATCTCCGGACGATTGCGCGACAGATTGCTTTTGAGGTAGGCATGGAAGCGCAGCGCGCAGGTGTTGCGCAGCCCACATCACCCGAGGAGCTGCGCGATCGCATCGCCGCAACGCAATGGACTCCTGAATACCCGCACCTGATTAGAGCCGAGCCCTAGCCCTCACGCAATTTTTGGAGGCCGCTGGCGCGCCGCGCGAGTTAGCTGCGAACGGTGAGACAGGATGGCTAAATCTGGTAGTCGATGATGGCTTGGAGTTCGTCGGCGGCGCGTGAATCGGCGGGTTCGCTTCCCTCCAGCTTCTGAAGACGTTCCTTCAGGTCCTTCACCTGAGTTGCCACCGCTGCGAGGGCCTCGGACAGCGGATCCTGGATCTGCTTCGGGTCGGTGATGACAACGCGCTGGCCGTTCCGCAGGACGATATGGCCGGGCACACCAACGATCGTGGAATTATCGGGCACGTCCCGGAGCACCACGGAGCCCGCGCCCACGCGGGAGTTGTCTCCGATTCGGATGTTGCCCAACACGCGGGCGCCAGCGCCAATCACAACTCTGTTCCCAATCGTGGGATGCCGCTTGCCTTTTTCCTTACCGGTTCCGCCGAGCGTCACACCNNAAGCAGTCGTCGCCGATTTCAGCCGTTTCGCCGATGACGACGCCCATGCCGTGATCGATGAACAAGCGCCTCCCGATTTGTGCCGCCGGATGAATCTCGATCCCGGTTAGCAGGCGCGCCACCTGGGAAAGCCAGCGGGAAAGCAGGCGCATGCCATGGTTCCACAGCCAGTGATTGAAGCGATAGAACCACAGCGCGTGCAACCCCGAGTAGCACAGCAGGATTTCGAGGACGGATTTGGCGGCCGGGTCGCGATCGAAAACCGACGCGATATCCTCTCGTATCGATCCGGACACTGCTCCCTCCCCGCTCACATCGGCGCGGCGGTCAGTTGCTGCGCTTCGTTCTTCAAGCTTTCGAACAGGATGCTGCTCAGATATCGTTCGCCGAAATCCGGAAGGATGACGACGATGATTTTCCCCGCGTTCGCGTCGCGCCGCGCCACTTGCAGGGCTGCGACGACCGCGGCGCCCGATGAAATCCCCACCAGCAGCCCCTCTTCCAGCGCAAGCCGGCGCGCCATGTCGATCGAGTCCTGGCT
>PKUY01000398.1 GCA_003131705.1 Acidobacteriota bacterium
GACTCGCCCGAGCATGTCGGCGTTGGCACAAGCTTCCGGGGCACATGATGACTGCACATCCCACTATTCCCAGCGCGTACGGCCTCCGCAAGCGGCTTTGGATCAACAGTAGCTTGTGGCTAGGCGTCAACGAGCGGCCTTACGCCGCTCTCGCGATCCAGAATCTGGGGTATGCGGAGCGACTGTTGCTCGAGATGCAGCTCCGGCTCACGGCCATCGCCATGGACCCCACCGCGCGGAAGGAGCGCAACCGCCTGTTGCCCGAATGCTCGGCGCACTCCGCGCTGTGGATCTTCGGACTCTATGAGGTGCTGCGCCTACCGCGCATCGCCACGCTCCCGGACGACGAGATGAGCACACATTTCTCGATGCTGGACGTACGGTGGTCCGCGCAGACTCAGGACCTGATGACGCGCCACGGAGTTTCCAAACGAGTGGGTTCAGGCCTATCTTGAGGCTACATAAGCGCGTAGCTCGAAACGCACACGCTTGAAGGACTGATGCTGCAAATGTCGTCCCATTTTGCGGTACTCAATCGAACCAATCAGTAGTCAAGAAAATCCGGCAATCCGTGAACCGAAACGGCTCAGAAAATGAGTGCCAATCTGTTGTAATATCTCTAAATGAGTTTCGAGGGTTAGAGAAACGGCTCGCATGGAAAATGATTGGATCGAAACGCGAATAGACGCCGCGCTGGAAGCGTATCCAGTTCCTACCGCCGTAGCGACGGCGGTCAAGGAGCAATTGCGCGCGACAATGAGTGCGCGCGCTCTGCGCCCATCCGAGCTTACAGACCTCGCGAAGACGCTTGTTTCTCTTGCGAATGCTGCTCCCCTGGCGGAGGAGACGCGATGAGGATCAAAAGCATTCGGCTTTCCTGGTTTCGCGGAGCGGCAAAAATCGCAGAACTCGCCCCGCAAGGGNNAACACCCATACGCCAACAGGGCAGCAAACCGAATTCACAGTTACCTTCACGGACGACACACAGGTCCAGGTGAAAATTGCCACGAATGGTACCCACAAAAAATCGGGTGCCCAAGCGATAAATATGTCGGGATGGAATTATCCGCGGACGGCATTACGTCAGAACGAAGTTGCGGATTTCATCAGCAGCCGAAAGGGCGAAAAATATTCGGCTTTGCTGCCATTACTCGGTCTCGGGGATCTAGAGTTTGCCGCCGAGAATTTTCACCAACTCGCCCGAACCATTGAGCAACAGTCGCGGCTCGGGCAGAAGCAGGGTCAACTCCAGGCAACTACCGCCCGGCGCGAAGCCGCCTTTGGCGACGATTCCGATGCGGTAATCGAGGCGAAAGTCGCCGACCTGCACAAACGGTACTGTCCAGGCTCGAAGGCGGAGGACATCGCAGCCCGCTGCAAGGAACTGTCGGTGGCGGTTGCAAAACGTGTCGCCGAACTGACCGCGGAAAACCGCCGCCACCTCGAATTACGAATGATCGCGGACTGCGACATTGCGGCCGCGATTCAAGCCGTGCGCGACGCTGATGGCAAATTGGCGGGATCGGTTGAACCGCTAATCAACGAAAAGTTGGAAATTCTGCAAGCCTCTGGTGTGTTTGCCGAAAAGTTGACGACCGAGAAGAAAATCGATTGTCCGGCTTGCGGCCGGTCCATTGCGGCCGCCGACTTTAAAACGCACGTTACATCAGAGCATGATCGCCTTGAGGAAATTATCGCGGTATTCGTCGAACGGCGCGCAGCAGTCGGCATCGTCGTCGATATTTTGAAAGCGATTAAGAACGCCATTGCGGGCGCGCCTCTTGAGACATGGCGCGACGCGCTAAAGGCGGGAGTTCTCAAAGTTCACGCCGAATGGATCGAACAGATTGATCCTGAAAGTCTGCGTCATGCAATGCGACCAGAGAACTTGAAGGCCATTGAAACGCATTGTTTTCCCATCATGAAAGAAGCGGGCGAGGCGAGCCAGAATGCGCCGCCCGACATTCAGGAGCTTTCCAGGGACAAAGACTTGGTCGATGCTGCCACGGCGGTATGCGAGGTCCGCGAACTCTCGGTCGAAATCGCGCGAATACAGGCGCTAAGTGCCTTTCTTGCCGCAGCTGAAACTGGCGCACGCGAGGAAATACGCGTGCGGNNTGCTGCATCCCGGCAGCCCGATCGAAAACGTGCACTTGTATTTGCCCGAGGACGATAAGGCGATCGACATCGGACTACGCTTTTATGGGAAAGACCAGGATTCGCCCCGTTTGACGCTTTCTGAAGGATATCGGAACAGCTTGGGGCTTTGCATCTTCCTCGCCATGGCAAAACGCGAAGCCGCCGCCGACCGCCCCCTTTTTCTGGACGATGTGGTCGTGAGCTTCGATCGCCAACACCGCGGGATGATNNCAATTTGCCGACCGTCAAGTGATTGTGTTCACGCACGATCGCGACTGGTTCTCCGACCTGCGCCGTCAGCTCGACGCGGCGAAATGGGGATTCCGAATTATGCGGCCGTATGAAACACCGTTGATCGGAATCCAATGGGCCGACAAGGCTTCGACGTTCGACGACGCGCGCGGCTTCATCAAGGCGAATCCCGATCTCGCTTGCAACGAAGCGCGCAAAATCATGGATATTGAACTCGGCGTGATCGCCGAGAAACTAAAGGTGCGGCTACCCTATTTGCGCGGGGACAAAAACGACAAGCGCATGTGGAGTGAATTCCTGGAACGCCTTCGCGCCGATGGGAAGACCTGTCTCGAAAATAAAGACGGCAACTCATATAAGCCGCATACAGCCGGCGTCGACGCGCTAGGTGCCGCCGAAAAATTACTTACTACTTGGGGAAATCGAGGATCGCACTCGCCGGACGTAGTGCCGGCTGAAGCGGAAAAGTTAGTCACGGCTTGCGAACAAGCGCTTACTAT
>PKUY01000304.1:0-1656 GCA_003131705.1 Acidobacteriota bacterium
GTTCCTTCTGGATGGCCTTGATCTTCTCGTTGAGGTAGTACTCTTTCTGCGCCTTCTCCATCTGGCGCTTGACGCGGCCCTGGATGGTGCGGTCGACGTTGAGCTTCTCGATCTCGATATCCAGCATCTCGGCCACGCGCGTCAGCCGGTCGATGGGATCGAAGATCTCGAGCAGTTCCTGCTTTTCCTCGACGGGAATCTGCAGGTTCGCGGCAATCGCATCGGAAAGCTTGCCGGGGTCCTCGACGCGGACGGCGGCGATCATCGTGTCGTAATTCAGGCTCTGCGAGAGCTTGACGTATTGCTCGAAAAGATTCGTGACGCGCTCGGAGGCTTGTGTGGTCTGCGGGCCAGGCTCGGCCTTTACGGGGACGAGGCGCAGCGTGGCGCGGAAAAAGCCGTCTTCGCTCGTCACCTGCACAATCTTGGCGCGCTCGGTGCCTTCGACCAGAACCTTGATATTTCCATCTGGGAGCTTCACGCTCTGCACGATATTGGCAAGCGTTCCGACCTGATAGATCTCTTCTGGTTTTGGATCGTCAACGGAGGCATCGTGCTGGGTAACGAGAAAAATCTTCTTGTCGCCGGCCAGCGCGTCTTCAAGGGCGCGCACGGATGCTTCGCGACCCACGATGAACGGGTGCATCATCTCCGGGAAGATGACCATGTCGCGCACCGGCATCATCGGCACGCGCTTTACGTCGAGTTTGTCCTTGGTGAACATTGAATCCTTGATTGAATCCAGGGTGAATCCTCGAGTCGCGGCGCCTTACCGCGAAAATTTCGCCACAGCGGAGAAGGATCCCGAAGGGCCGGTGTTACTCGAACTCTACACAGCGAGCCTGAGATTCGCCGCTTATTAACCGGCCTTTTCGAGCAGGCTCCAGTTGATCTCGTGGCCCTTGACCATGTCCGCGGTGACAACAAAGTCGCGCAATTTTCGCTGCGCCGGCAGGTTGTACATCATCTCGAGCATCAGGTCCTCGAGAATCATGCGCAAGCCGCGCGCGCCTACCTTGCGTTGTAGCGCCAGATCAGCGACGGTTTCAAGGGCGTCGTCCGTGAATCGCAGGCGGACGTTCTCAAATTCGAAGAGTCTCTGATATTGACGTACGAGCGCGTTTTTGGGTTCCGTCAGTATGCGAACCAGCGCGCTCTTATCGAGATCGCTCAACACGCCCACCACAGGGAGCCTGCCGACGAATTCGGGAATCAGACCGTAGCGGATCAGATCGGTCGGCTGCGCCTGCCCCAGAACTTCGATATTGCGGCGAGTAGGCGTTGTCGGCGGCACATCGGCATGAAAACCGAGCGACTTCTGCCCGACGCGGCGCTCGATGATCTTCTCCAGGCCCACGAAAGCCCCGCCGCAGATAAACAAAATGTTGGTCGTATCGACCGGAGTAAATTCCTGATGAGGATGCTTGCGCCCGCCTTGCGGAGGAACGTTCGCGACAGTGCCCTCAAGAATCTTCAGCAGCGCTTGCTGCACGCCTTCGCCCGACACGTCTCGCGTAATCGAGGGGTTCTCGTCCTTCTTCGAAATCTTATCGATCTCGTCTATATATATGATGCCCTGCTGAGCCTTTTGGACGTCACCATCGGCGGCTTGCAGCAGCTTCAAGATAATATTTTCGACGTCTTCGCCGACATAGC
>PKUY01000304.1:1682-9480 GCA_003131705.1 Acidobacteriota bacterium
AGCGTCTTGCCCGTGCCGGTCGGGCCGATCAGCAGGATGTTGGACTTGGTCAGTTCGACATCGCCGGGCTGCTTGTTCAGGAAAATCCGCTTGTAATGATTGTAAACGGCCACGGCCAGCTTCTTCTTGGTCGTGTCCTGGCCAATGACGTAGCCGTCGAGAAACGCCTTGATCTCGGGCGGGCGCGGCAGGCGGCGATTCGCGGGGCTGGACTGCTCGCGCTTCTCGTCTTCGAGAATCTGCTGGCAGACGCCCACACACTCGTTGCAGATGTAAGAGCGCGGATACTCGGAGGGAGAGCTGATGAGCTTCTCCACCTGCTCCTGCGTCTTATGGCAGAAAGAACAACGCAGCGGCTCTTCTGGGGTGAACCGTTTCACCGGTGATGCCCCCTGACTTTCAAACCAAACCCACCATCGAATCTAGAATGCATTGTAAAACGAAAGCACGCCGCTGTCCGCAGATAACTCGCGTTCACTACTAACTAGTTGGAACGGGACTATCGGTGCTTGGTAATGATTTCGTCCACGATTCCATACGCCTTGGCTTGCTCGGGCGTCATGATGAAATCGCGCTCCACATCTTTTTCGATCTTCTCCAAGGTCTGGCCCGTGTGCGACGCCAACAGCTTATTCAGAGATGCGCGAGTGCGGATAATTTCTTTCGCGTGGATGTCGATGTCGGTCGCCTGCCCGGAAAGTCCGGACATCCAGGGCTGGTGGATCAAGACGCGGGAGTTGGGCAGCGCGTAGCGCTTCTTCGGGGTGCCCGAGGCGAGCAAGATCGCGGCAATCGAAGCCGATTGGCCGATGCAGTAGGTGACCACGTCGGGGCGGACAAACTGCATCGTATCGTAAATGGCCATTCCCGCCGAGATGGAGCCGCCCGGCGAGTTGATGTAGATGGCGATATCTTTTTCCGGGTCTTCCGACTCGAGAAAAAGAAGCTGGGCCGTCACCAGGTTCGCGACATGATCGTCGATCGGCGTTCCGATGAAGATAATGTGGTCCTTGAGAAGGCGCGAATAAATATCGTAGGCGCGTTCACCGCGGTTTGTCTGTTCGACAACCATCGGCACCAGCGTCGTGGCAAGCGGACTTGCGTCGTCAGTTTGTCTCATTGGAAGTAGTTTTGAGCACTGAGGAAACCCGAACCAAAGTTACTTTTCACCTTTGGCCGTCGTCTCGATTCGGGCGTTACGGTAGAGCCAGTCGATTGTTTTCTCACTTCTCAACTTCGATTTCATCCTATCGAGCGCACCCTGCTTTGTCAAGCGAGCGCGGAACGCCGTTTCCGATTCGCCACTGCGTTCGGCGAGCGTCGCGATCTCTTTGTCGATCTCTTCGTCGGTCGCGTCGATATTTTCGGCGGTGGCGATGCGGTCTAGCAGCAGTTCGGCCTTCACATCCGCAACCGATCGGTCGCGCTGCTGCGCGCGGAGCGCGGTCCAGTCCACCTGCATGGCCCGCGGATCGACTCCCTGTGCCGCAAGCGAGCGCACCACACGCTCAAGCCTGCTATCCATTTGGCCCTCGATGAGCGCTTCGGGCACCGGGAACTCGTGCGCCTTCACAAGCTGCTCGAGAATCTTTTCGTGGCCTTCTGTGGTCTGATGCTGCTCTTTTTGCGCGTCGAGGTTCTCCCGAATGTTCTTGCGGAGTTCATCGAGCGTGGCGATGCCGCCCGCTTCGCCGGCCACTTCCTTGACGAATTCGTCGTTCAGCTCGGGCAGCTTCTTTTCCTTGATGCCCTGCACCTCGACGGTATAGTCGTACGTCTTTCCCGCGAGATTGGGATCCGGATATTCGGCAGGGTATTGCGCCTCGAAGCGCTTGGTTTCGCCCACATTCGCTCCGCGCAAGTTTTCCGTGAAGCTTGGAAGCGTTTCTTCCGCGCCCAGCGGCACGAGAATATTGTCCGCCTGCACGGGTTCGCCGTTGGAAGACGTTCCTGACAATTTGACGAAGACCGAGTCGCCGTCCTGCGCAGCGCGGCCTTCAACCGGAACGAATGTCGCAGCGCGGTCGCGCATCTGGTCGAGAGTCTTATCGACCTGTGCATCGCCGACTTCGAGCTCGCCGACCTGGACCTGAAGATTCTTGTAGTCGCCCAACTGGAATTCAGGCAGCACTTCGAAGACGGCGCGAAACCGCAACGGCTCGCCCTCTTTAAACTCTACCTTGTCGACTTCCGGACGCATCACGGGCACGAGTTTCTTTTCGTCGAGCGCTTTTTCGAGATATTCGGGCACCAGGGACTGAACAACTTCGCCCTGAATGTCGTCGGCGAAGCGTCGACGCACCAATGTGATGGGCGCTTTGCCGGGACGAAACCCCGGTATGCGGGCGATGCGCGCAATATCGCGCGCCACTTTGTCGGTGACCTTCTGGACATTCTCGGCCGGAATTTCCAGCTCGATCTCACGCTTGCATGTGGCTTCGGTGGTTTCGGTCATTAGGATTCTTGGCAAGCAAACGCCGACGAACCTGCTTTCAATCCTCTCGCCTATTTGGGTTCCGGAAGGAGCGCAGGAAAGAGTGGCGCATCAACAACAAACACAAACTCCGCAACAGAAATTGAGTATAGAGAATCCGTTTGCGCGCGTCAACGGCCTCACGGAGTAAGGAGAGTTCACTCGATCGCGAAGCGCGCCTCCAGAAAGTATCTTCCTGCCAGAAACGCTTGGTGCGGAAGAAGGGACTCGAACCCCTACGGCCTTTCGGCCACCAGCTCCTAAGGCTGGCGCGTCTGCCAATTCCGCCACTTCCGCGTGGAGCGCCAGTATATCACTGCCTCGCGAGCGCTACGTGACGGTGTCCCTCTGGTGAGCAAACGGCCAAAGTGCTGACCTCGCCAGGACAAGCCGGACGCATCCTGATTGAGCTTGCTGGCGTCCGCCGGGTTTGGTAGGCTCCGCCGCGATAGGAGTTCTGGAGGACAAGATCATGGCACATTGCACGAAGTGCGGAGCGGCGATCGGTGAAGGCGCGGCTTTTTGCCCCGCTTGTGGCGCTGCGCAGACGGCGGCACCTGCGGCAGCGCCTGCCCCAATACAAACCAGCCCGGCGGCGCAACAGCAGATGGCTGAGAACGTCGCGGGCTTGCTTTGCTACGTGCTCGGCTGGATCACGGGTTTGATCTTCTACTTCATCGACAAGCGGCCTTTTGTGCGCTTTCACGCCGCGCAGTCAATCGTGGTGTTTGCCGGACTCCATATCGTCTATTTCGTCCTTGCCGCATTTTTGGGGATGAGCTTCTTGACCGGCGGGGTGGGCGGATTTTCGATGGGCTTCGCGGTGTACGGGCTTATCGATCTTGTCGGGTTCATTCTGTGGATACTGCTGATGGTCAAAGCCTACCAGGGAGAACGATTCCGCGTGCCCATCGCGGCCGACCTTGCCGAGAAGCTTTTTGGTAAGGCTTAGTCAGTCGGGGAACCGATTAAGGTTCAAACTGGTAGAGGTGGAGACCGCAGGACTTGCAGGCACGGTCCTTCTCCGTCCTGGTGCCCGGCCATTCGCTGCCCCAGCGCGGGCAGGACCAATGCGGAAATCTCCTCCTCGCCCTGTACAAGCTCAAGAGCCTAAGAGTTGAAGTAAGAAACCAAGCCAATATGAGTAGGAGCTTCAATTTTTTGGAAAGGTTAGGGATCAAGGGCTGCGGTAGCGAAGCAAATGTTCTCTAAGCCCCACGAAACGTATCCGGCTCCGCCACGTCCCTGCGCGGCCGCATAGAGGTTGTCGTATTCCTTCCAGGCATCCTCGTACGGAAAATATAACCGGGCGGGATTCGCAGCCGCGGAAGTCGGCGGCGTACTTGCGAGGGAGAAGATAGCCGAGTCGGANNGAACCTCGCGCAGATATGGCGAGTGAGTATACACCTGACCGCAAATGGCAAGCCGCCGGTCTTGAATTCCTAAGCCCGGTCTCAGATTTCTAGCGCACCGCTCAACTCGGCTTGCGCGCTTGCCTTCGACCAGTGTGCGGGGTAGGATTAGTGCTTCGGTTTTTTCTTGCGTCAGCCTTCCTGTAAGGTTTCATTTGTAAGCTTAGAGCGACAAGTTGCGATTCGTGTGGTCACGGGGTGCGAACGGTGGCGGAGAAAGTCCGAACCAAAGCGATTGCGGTTGTCGGGGCGCAGTGGGGTGACGAAGGGAAGGGCAAGGTCGTCGATTACCTGGCCTCGTCCTTTGACTATACCGCGCGCTACGCCGGCGGACACAACGCCGGGCACACCGTCATCTTCGACGGTCATCGCTTCGTTTTGCAATTGATTCCGAGCGGCATCCTGCGTCCGGAAAAGAAAGCGGTCATAGGCCCTGGAGCCGTCGTCGATCCCGCCGCGCTCGTAGCCGAGATCGAAACTCTCCGGAAAGCCGGCGTCGAAGTTCGTGGGCGTCTCTTCCTCAGCAATCGCGCACACCTGATTTTTCCCTATCACCGCGAAATGGATAAGGCAGCGGAAGCTGCGCGCGGAGAGGCGAAAATCGGGACCACTTCGCGCGGCATCGGTCCGGCCTACGAAGACAAAATGGCGCGGCGCGGCATTCGTGTGTGCGAATTGCTCGAACCAGCTTATTTTCGCGCCCGGCTTGAGCGCGTCATCAATGAGAAGAACGCCATTAGCCGCGCGAGCTACGGCCATCCACTCGAGACTGCCGGCATGCTGGAACAGTATCAGGATCTCGCCGCGCACATTCGCGGACTCGTCGCCGACACCGCCGTGCTCTTGAATGGCGCGCTTGACCGCGGTGAAACGGTGCTATTCGAGGGCGCGCAGGGCACCATGCTTGATATTGATCACGGGACGTATCCTTATGTAACGTCGTCAAACGCGATTTCCGGTGGTGCCTGTTCGGGCCTTGGAGTGGCGCCGACGCGAATCACAGGTGTCGCAGGCGTGACGAAGGCGTACACCACGCGCGTCGGCAGCGGACCATTTCCCACGGAGATGCCTGACCTCGAAGCCCAGGCAGTCCGCACGCGCGGCAATGAATTCGGCGCGGTGACAGGACGGCCCCGGCGCTGCGGTTGGCTCGACCTGGTCGTTTTGCGCTACGCGAAAATGCTGAACGGAATCGACTCGCTAGTGGTTACCAAGCTGGATGTTTTTGACGAGCAGGCCGAGATCAAAGTCTGCACAGGCTATCGCCTCAAAGGCCAGAAGATAGAGNNTGCCGCCGGACGCGGACACTCTCGCGCTGGTCGAACCGGAATACCGCACGCTGCCGGGTTGGCATAAACCGACTCCAGGAATTCGCGACGTGATGGACCTGCCCATCGCTGCTCGCGATTACCTAAATTTCATTTCCGACCAGCTGCAAGTAGAGATCGGACTGATCTCGACCGGTCCGGAGCGCGACGCTACAATTATCCCGCGAGGAACGAAGCTTGCCTCGTGGATGTAGTCTTTTATGATTTCATTCGAGACCGCTCGCGCAAAGGTGATCGAAATTGTCACCGCGCGTATACGCGCATCCGCAACCGACAAGACTACCGAAACTCCCTCCACTGAGACCATCGATCTTGCGCGAGACCCGTCGCGCGGACTTCGCCGCATTCTCTCTGAAGAGATACTCGCAGATCGCAACTACCCGCCGTTCGATCGCTCGATCCGCGACGGCTTCGCGCTGCGATCGGCCGATGCGGCCGAGCCTGGGGCCCGCCTGCGTGTGATTGGCGAAAGCCGGGCGGGCGTGGCGTTCGACGGCACGGTAGGAGCCGGAGAGTGTGTTCACATTTTGACCGGCGCGCCCGTCCCGCGTGGAGCGAATGCCGTGGTGATGCACGAATACACGCGCACCGAGGGTGACTTCGTCGTAGTGGAGCCACCCGTGCGGGCAGGTCAGCACTTCGTTCTCGCCGGGGCCGAGGCACGCGTAGGCGAGGTCGTTGTCCCGCAAGGCACGCGGCTCAGTTACGCAGAGCTTGCGGTGGCGGCGGAAGTAGGCCGCGCTCAACTCGAAGTGAACCGCCGTCCGCGTGTGGCCATCCTTTCCACCGGCGATGAGCTCATTACCCTAAGCGAAAAGCCGGGACCATTTCAGATACGCAACAGCAATAACATTTCTCTCGCGGCGCAAGTGACGCTCGCGGGCGGTGAGCCGGTGCTCGCAGGAAACGTGCCGGATAACGTGGCGACACTTCGCAAGCGAATCACGCAAGGCCTCGATTCCGACATGCTCGTTCTTAGCGGCGGTGTCTCGGCGGGGAAGTACGATTTTGTTGAGCAGGTTCTGCTGGATCTGGGCGCGGAAATTTTATTTGACGCAGTCGCGATTCGTCCTGGCAAACCCGTGGTTTTCGCATGGTGCCGCGGAAAGCCCGTATTCGGGCTGCCGGGGAATCCCGTTTCGACAATGGTCACGTTCGAGCTGTTCGTGGCGCCCGCGATCGAAGTGCTGGGTGGTTATGCGCCGCGTCCGTTGCCGTTTTTCAAAGCAAAGCTCGCTCACCCGCTCGACGAAAAGGGTACCGTGGCGCATTTTCTTCCGGCGCGCGTCAGTTGGCCTGCCGAGGCGAACGCCGACGACCCGCCGGCTCCCACCGCAGAGGTATTGCTGTGGGAAGGCTCGGGCGATATTGGAGCGGTGGTGCGAGGCAACTGCTTTTTGGTTGTGCACGCATCGCGACTGAAATTGGCCGCTGGCGATTGGGTGGATGTGCTCGTCCGCCGCGGAACATTTTAGCGGTCACCGAATCAAGTTGGATCGTTCGCAGTGCTGTAACCTCACAAGCCTCCGGCGCATCTCAATTTCGAAGACTAGCCGATCATGCGCCGGCGCATTCTGCCGAGAGCATCACGGCGTCGTAGTTTCTGGAGGTCGAGGTGAAAAATCTCGCGGTACTTTTTGCGGCGTTCCTGATCTTTTCTCTACCAGCTTTCGCACAACGCGGAGGCAAGCCGGAAGTAGGCGGCGGGCACATCCCTTCGCACGGCCCCGCTCCGTATCATGGTCCTCAACATACCGCTCCTCCTGCTACCCATGAGCCTTATGCAACCCCCGGCGCGCGATACGCTGACAAGCCTGGCCATCCGGAGGCGCCGCACGTAAACGTGAAAGGCAACAAATGGATTGGGCACGACACCGGGCCTGACGACTCTCACTATCATCTCGATCACCCTTGGGAGCATGGACGATTCATGGGCGGTATTGGCAAACAGCATGTCTGGCGCCTTGCGGGAGGGGGGCCGAATCGCTTTTGGTTTGGCGGTTTCTACTTCTTCGTGGCTCCCTATGATGTCGACTTCTGCAACGGCTGGCTCTGGGACTCGGACCAGATCGTGATTTACGAGGACCCCGACCATCCGGGCTGGTACCTGGCCTATAACACTCGCTTGGGCACGTACGTCCACGTGGAATATTTAGGGTCGTAAATTTAGTGGCCGGAAGGATTGTGCGGAACGCCGCGCGATCCTTCCGGCGATCGCTTCTTCAGGCGGCGTTGTTCGACTGCGGGAGTCAGGCGGCTTTCCGCCTTCGGTTAGCCCAAACAAGTAGAACGATACCCGCTACAGCCGCGATGCCTCCGTAGATGGCCCATTTCATTTGCCCGGTCATAAAGCTTCCGGGTAGCACATTGATCCCCTGCAGGAACCACACGACCCCGAAAAGCAGCAGGATCGCGCCCACAATATTCCATACGATTCTCATGTTCCCCCCTGAGATAGAATCCCCTTCAGGGCCGGCCGCAAAGTCTGGCGGCTGCAACTGGAGTGCTTCGATTGGCGGGAGCGTACTGCGCGTCCAGAGTTAAGTCAACGAAGGTAAATCTAAAGTGTCGTTAGCACACGATGT
>PKUY01000195.1 GCA_003131705.1 Acidobacteriota bacterium
CCCCGTCGCCAGAGCAGGCCTCCCGTTTTGAGGGTTTGGTATCCCATCTAGTGGATCTTTATCGGCTCCACATCATGGTCGAGAATCAACGTCTGATTCCGCTTTCAGAGGACCATCTCAAGGAACCTGATTTGGGACAGATACTGCAGGAAATGCGGGCCCGGCGCAGCTCATAGGCCGCCGCGAACAGTCACAGGAAGCAGCCGGGCGGCCAGAGTTCGAAATGNNTGCCATGTAGTTTGGATTACTCCCACGAAGTCTTAGAGCTGTGGCCTTCGTTAGACACGAAGCTACTCATTGAGAAGCTGAAATTGCCGTTGCCCAGCCAGCCGCCACCGCGCCTCACTGCGCAAAAAGAGAACAACGAAATCGAGGAAATCGAGGTACAAAACGATCCGATAGGAGGGTCGTTTGTGGTGAAGACCTTTCAATAGCCTCAACTGATTCCACAGCACTTAACAGACTCAGAAGTGCCCAACTGCGAAAGGTCGGTTAGCTTATTGCGTTGTACCGTTATTAGCTTATTGTGTCGAGCCAATATTGGCTTATCCTGCGATCCCTGGCAGAAAATGGAGTCATTATCCCTGTTCCACAGTGATAAGTCCGCTGTTTTAGCGGATTTTGAAATACGGTGCATCGATTTAAGTTGAACCATATGCACACCTCCGCTAGAATAGCGGAGAATGAACTATGATCCAAAATCGCATCCTACTTTGACTTCTTACGTCACTGGGTGTCTTGCAGCCGGCCATCTAGTGTTTTCGCGTGAGGAAGCTCAAACCGCCTTGCGTATAGGCAAGGGAGCCCTCCTTGACGCTGCGGAGAAACTTCAGAAGCGCGGGCAACTGTTGAATCTGCGCAGGGGATTTTATGTCATCGTACCCCCGCAATACCTAAACTTTGGAAGTCCGCCGCCGGCATCCTTCATAGATGATCTCATGCGCCATCGAAGTCGCCCCTACTATGTAGGTCTGCTGAAAGCCGCAGAACTTCACGGGGCTTCCCATCACGCGGTCATGGAATTTCAGGTTGTCACCGACAAGCAGATGCGCGACCTGCACGCGGGCCGGTCGAAAATCGCGTTCTACTTCAAAAAGAGTATATCGTCCGTCGCCTCGGCTATTGAGGACCGTAAAACCGACACAGGGAAAATGAAGCTCTCTTCCGTCGAACTGACTCTTCTTGATCTCCTTCGCTATCCACAGGCGACCGGAGGCCTCGACAACATTCTGACAATTCTCGCGGAGCTAGGACCCAAACTTGATGCCGAGAAGATGACAACCTTAAACGAAGCGTTTGACCGCTCCATCTTTCAGCGCGCCGGATATCTCCTAGACCGCGCCGGACTCGTTGAGCATGCCAAGAAATTGCGTGAATCCCTAAAACGTAGTTCGCAACTCCAATGGGTCGAGATTGACCCATCACTCCGCTCAGATCCCGACCTCGTTCCGGAGATTCTGAGTCGCGACGAAGATTGGCATGTTCTGGTGCGCCGCCTCCCGGAGCGCGAAGAATGATTCCGATGATGAACATCATTGCTTGGAGTGCCAAGGCTCCTTGGGCAGAAACGCGCCAAGTGGAACAGGATCTGATCATGAACCAGGGTCATAGCAGACTGCCCTCAGAATCAGGGCCGTAAGTCGCTGATTCTTCGCCCCGCAAGCATTTTGGCGAATGACAGGGTCGGTGATGCTCGCGATTAGCCCCGCAGTGGTGTAAGTCATCGTGGTGGCGTGCCCGAGCGAATCGGTGATCTGCGTCAATTCGCCGAATGAATTGTAGGCAAACTGCGTGACGCTGGCTGCGGTGTTGTTGTTCAGCGCGGGAGCTAATCTCTTCCTCCCATGAATCGCATTCCTTTGAGGACCAGTTAACCGATGGGGTGTGAGCATTTGTTGCACAAATAGGTACCAGCGAAAAAATATTTCACTAGTACCCGGTCCATTTTCATTTTCGCTGGCTGATTAGTATAGTGAGGGGAGTTCTCGCCGGTTAACTCCCGCGGACAGGGCGCAACCGATTCCTTCGGTGTTTCGCTCTGTGTCGCGTACGGCCCGCTAGAGGGGACGGACGCGATTGTGGGACCAAGCTGTATACGAAGCGAAGGCTTCGGGTGTCTGGGCGGAAGTCCAGGAACCGGCGCGAACAGCCGTCCTCTCAATCGCTATCCACCATCCTTCCTGCAGCCGCAGTCAACGGGGACTCCCTCTCACCGGCCGATTCGCAAGACTCGGAAGAGACAGGGAGAACCCGAACATGAAGCGATTTCTTCGCATATGTGTGCGCAGCTCTTCGCTGCGCTCACCTCTGGTCACCCTCGATTTCACACTTCTTCTCGCCGCTCCGGCGTTCGCGCAAGGGACCGGCAATTCCGCCTGGGAGAACGCCGTTAGCGTTCTGCAGCAAGCTTTCACCAGTACCATCGCTCGCGGTCTCTCGCTCGCGCTTTCCGCCGGCCCCCCGAAGCGCAAAGGGTGTGGGGGGAAACCCCGCCAAAAACTCTCAACGGAACCGAGGGATTCACGATGATTGCCAACACCCTGCTGTTCACCATCGTCATCTTGCTGGGCTACGGATTTTGGCTCCTCGACCAGTTAAAATTCATGGCCCGCTACAAAGCGGTCCTCTACCACGCCTACCGAACAACGATTCTCATCTTCCTCGCGGTCCTCTTTGTGAACCTGTTTGGCACTGCTCTCACGGTCAGCCGCCGCTTCTTCCTCAAGAATACCGGGCGCAAACTCTCGCACCTCGACAAGCAGTTCAACGTCAGCCATGCGGACATGCCCGTTCCCGTGAATGAGAAGGATTTCAACTAGTGTCGCGCAACGCCTTTTCCTACGATCCGCAAGACACGCTGGACACCCGCGAGACGTCCGCGCGCGGCTCCGTCCGCCAGCACAGATCAACGCCCCCCAACACGCAAGACGGTAGAAATCCGGCGTCGAAAGCCCCTGGCCGTGCCGACAGCCCCGAGGCTCGGGAGCAGCATTCCACACGCGACGAGCGGAGTGCTTCCCCACGTGCGTATTACGTCCATGACCGCGTCTATCTCCTCCGTGATTCAGAGATGCACTCCGTCAAGGAAATCGGCAAGTTCCGCGTGATCGCCGTAAAGGACCTCGCGAAGTATGCCTACGGCGGAGATCTCGAACGGATGCAGAAGGACATTCGCGGTCTCGCGCGGCAGTCCCTCGTCACCGACAAGACCATTGGAATCTCGCACAAGAAAACCTTGCGAGTTGTGACGCTCACCAAGGCTGGGCACCGCCTTCTCAAGAACACGAACCAAGTGCCCGACGATCAGCCCATCTACCACGGCTTGGTGAAACCGCGCGAAGTTAAACACGATGCCGATCTCTACCGGCTCTATCAGAAAGAGGTCGCCCGTATCGAGCGCGCCGGAGGCAGGCCGGTCCGCGTGCTCCTCGACTATGAACTCAAGCGGAATCTGAATCACGATCTGGCCCTGCTGGGTCCGGAAAGAGACGACCCGGACCGCAAGAGCGAAGTCGCCGAAAAGCACCACCTCCACGTTGTGAATGGAAAGATTCCCGTGCCCGATCTACGCGTCGAGTATGAGAACCCGGACCTGAAACTGCGTCACGTGGACTTGGAACTGGCGACCCGTGACTACAGACCGCAGGCTATGGCGGACAAAGCCGCCGCGGGCTTCTCGCTCTATGGCCGTTCAGAAGACGCATCGCGTTTGCGCCGCGTTCTCGACGAACGCGAAATCACCGCACGAATCCTCATGCTATGAACATCGCCCCTGTCCATCTCGATGCTCTCCAAGCCCTCGGCTACACCGAAGCAGAAGCCCGCTTTCTCTACATCGTAGCGACGCATTCCGGCTACTTTGTTGCGCGTCAATTCCTCGCCTTCACCGGTGCCCACTGGGGGCAGCGCACGACCACCTTCTGGAACAAACTTCACACCAAGAAACACGCTCGGACAGAATGCTTTCCAAAGAGCGGAACGGTCTATCACCTGTTCTCCCGCCGGCTCTACCGCCAGATCGACCGCGAGAACATCCGCAATCGCAGGGAACACGAAATCGAATACATCCAGCGGCGTATTGGAATGCTCGATTTTGTCCTTTCCCATCCGCAGTGGAAATACCTGGAAACCGAGCCCGAAAAAGTCAGCTTCTTCTGCGATCGACTGAAAGTCCCGAATCACTTCCTTCCATCGAAGATCAATCACGGACAGAGAACCACCCAGCCCACCGTTCGCTACTTCGTCGATAAGTTTCCAATGTTTCTCGGCGATGACGCCTCTTCTCCCTCGCCTGTGGTGACGTTCACCTATCTCCAAGGACCAGAGGCTAACCTCACGGAATTTGTGCACCATCTCGAAGCCTACCTCCCCCTCTTTCGACAGCTTTCTGAGTTCCGATTTCTCTATCTGGCGAGACTCGATTCCCACTTCGAAAAGGCCAAAGAACTATTCGATTCCCTGGTGGCCATTCCACTCGGATCGGACGTATCAGAGGACCTCTTCCGATACTTCCAAATCCGCAAGGCCTGGGACCTCAGCCGGTACACGTCTCTGACCGAGGCCGACCTGATTTTCCGTAATCAGGCCAAGACCCGATTCGCCGGGCAGCGCTTTGAACATCTCTATCGCGGATGGAAAGTCGGACGAGTGACCGAATCCGACATCCGCCAGGAGTTTGGCGCTAGCAACCGCCACGCCAGCGTGCATTTCGCTAACGAGTTGCTTTGCCGGTTTGCGGTTCCCGAGCAGGAACCTGGGGGGAAAGGATGACGAAAGTAAGAACTACACACTTCAGCTTCGTCTTCGCCAAGTTCTTCAGCCTGTGGCGCCAGCAATTTCTTGGACGAGCGGGAGATGCAGAACGCAGTGAAAGGAAAATTCACCGTGGGAAAAACACCAAATCGGGCGGGAGCGAGCCCACTTTTTCGGCTTCCAGCCGCCCAAAAAGTTCGTGGGGTCGTTGCCGCCCTCCGGCACGGTAAATCGTGCCGGCCGTTTTTTCCACGGTGACAGGGAGTTCGGAAGAAACACACATCACCAGAGGAGGAACAGTATGCCGATCGTTAAGAAAGCACCGGGGATCATGACTCGGGAAGTCAAACTCGAAGAGCCGGTCAACGAGCTCCTCGAAGATTACGCTCGGTTCATCGAGAGCAATGCCGACCACGTCATCAATGCCGTGCTCAAGAAAATCCTCTGGCGGGACCAGGACTACCGGAAGTGGCGCGGGGAACGCCGCACCGCACAGCCCGGCCCCGACAAGGCGCAATCCATCGAAGCGCGAGGGAGGGCCTGATGCAACGAACACTGGAATCACGCGTCTTCATCTCGGCCATCCTCGCCATGGCCACCGGAGCGTTCCTGTTTTACACGCACCCTTTCCCCGATGGGCAAATCTTCCTGCGTGTCATCACCTTGCGCGCTCCGCAAGCGTTCTTGAGTTTCAAATACCTCTATTACGCGCTCCTGTTCACCACCCCGTACCTGGTCTGCTCGACCGTGCTCTCGGGCCTATACATCTTTACTCTGAAAGCGCGCCGCACCGTCTCGCCAGGACGCCTTCCCAAGTATTCCGATCCCTGTAAGAGAGCCGACCTCTTTCTTGTCGTCGGCGAAGTGCATAACCCTCGCAAGCCGGTGCCCGCCAAGGCTCCCTCGTGGCTCACGATTCCCGAGCGCGGTTTGTTCACGGGAATCGCCATCTTGGGCGCTATTGGGAGTGGCAAAACTTCCTGCTGCATGCTCCCGTTCGCGGAGCAGATTCTGGCCTACAAAGCNNTCAGCCTCGATTCCGAATACTGCTACAACCCCCTCCACAATGACCTGGACGCCTACGCTCTGGCATACAACATCGCCTCGCTCCTGAACAATCTCTTTGGCCGAGGCAAGGAGCCCTTCTGGCAGCAGGCCTACACCAACCTCGTGAAGTTCATCATCCTCCTTCATAAGGTCGCCTATGACTACGTCACCTTCTTCGATGTCTACCAGTGCGCGATCTCTCCACCGCTCCTCGAAGAACGGATCGCGGAGGCCGAGGAGATCATTCTGGGACGCCACTACGTGGCCCTGACGCCGAAGGTCTATGGCGAACGCACGGCCG
>PKUY01000406.1 GCA_003131705.1 Acidobacteriota bacterium
TTTTAACTTGCTAACGACACTCGCGCGGCGATTTTCGATCTGCACTTATGCGAGTGTAACTGCGAGCACCAGGGCATCCTCGATAGGCGCTGCGTAATAACGGGGACGGTGTCCGGTCACTTCGAATCCTTGCCGTTCGTAAAAAAGCAACGCAGCGAGGTTAGAACTCCGAACCTCAAGGAAAGCTTTGTGGGCCGCGAAAGTTTTCCCCCACGCCACGGCTTCGCGAATCAGGAGCGTGCCGACACCTTTCTGGCGCTCGTCCGGACGGACCGCAAAATTCAAAATTTCCAGATCGCTCGCAATACGCCGCGCCACTAGAAATCCAGTGACCTGGTCCTTTTCTTCGGTCACCCATCCAGCCATTTCGCCTCCGGCGACACGCGCGTAGTCCCTGGTCGTCCACTGGGCGATTTCAGGGGATGCTGACTGAATCGCCAAAATCGCGTTGATGTCGCGAGTCTCGATCGCACGAACGCTCAAGATCCCGCCGGCCCTTTCCAGTGGAGCTCGGCGTCAGTGCGACGAACGTAATTCGCATCGAGCGTCAGCGAATTAACGACTTCGCCGCGCTGCGCGCGTGTGTAACCGAGACGGCCCACGCATGGCGCTAGAACGGCTGAAACTTCATGCACGCGGATTCGGTCGGCAAACGGCTGACTCGTCTCATATCGAGACATTGCGGAAAAGAGTAGTCCTGGTACCGGAGTCACAATTGCGAAATCAGAAAGGACCTTTTCAGAGCGCAGCCCTTCGACCAATTCCTCGGGCGTCATCACGCACTCGTCGCCCTGGAGTGCCAAACGATTTTCGCCGGGTTCTCCTGTTCGTCGGTAGCGCCCCAGGTACACTTGGCCGCGACGCGCGTCAAGCACGGGCACTAACAACGGCGCTGCCGAATCAGATTGAATGGCAACGGCTTCCAGGCCGCTGACAGCCGCGATCGGCTTGTCGTATACCTCCGCCCATCCCTTCACGGCGGCCAGTCCCACGCGCAGCCCCGTGAAAGAGCCTGGTCCGGCTGCCACCGCAAAAAGGTCGAATGCTCCCAGGCCGAGAGAAAGTTCTTGGAGGAGGAATTCGAGATGGCGAAACATTCGCGAAGAATAGATTTCGTCCGTCCAGGTGGAGACGGTAGCGATTACTTTTTCGTCCCGCAGTACTGCCAGGCTTCCTGAAGGCGAAGATGTATCCAATGCGAGCGTCAACACGGAGAGGATTATAAGGCAATTGCACGGCCAAACTGCACTGAAAACGGGCATACCTCTAAACTTTTATCCTGTAGAAATGAAGCGGATTTGCTTGACGCCGGTATTCACGCGAGCCTAAACTTTCATCATGGTTGTTTGGGGAGGGAACTTCGACTTATGGACTTTAAGCTAGGCGAAAAGGTCGTGTATCCGAACCACGGCGTAGGGCTGATCGAACAGATAAGCTTTGGTAATGTGAATGGCACGTCAGAGCGATTTTACATGTTGCGAATTCTTTCGAGTGGCTTGAAGGTGATGGTGCCTCAAGCGAATATCGAAAGCGTTGGGCTCCGGCCGATTATCCGCTCCACGCAGGCCGGTGCAGTTCTTTCTTATCTCGAGAAAGGCCGCTCCGATTCCCACCACGATTGGAAACATCGCTTCAAGGAAAATTCAGACAAAATGCGCACAGGATCTTTGATGGAAGTTGCAGCGGTCCTCAAAGGTCTGGTGGCGCTCAGCCGCACAAAGCCGCTGTCGTTCCGCGAAAAGAAGATGCTTGATCGAGCAAAATATCTTCTGATTAGCGAACTGGCCACCGTGCGCAACACAACCGAACAAACGGTCGAGACAAACATCGTCCGAGCACTGGCCAAGGCGAAACTGCAACTGCCCGAAGGGATGCCGCTGCCGGATTAACCTCCTCAAGTTTTCCCTGGATCTCAACCGGGCACGACCCGAAAGGGTTGTGCCCGGTTCTGTTTTTGGGCTCGGGTCGCGGCCGCGGGACCCGCACAATGTTCCTGATCGGCGCAGCGGTATCAGCAGCGACGTTGACGCCATCCTTCTCCCCGATTAAACTTTTCATATGAAGTAAGATGGTTGCATAGACCAGGCGTTGTCGGCGCGAGCCCAGGGCATCTCACGGGAAACTATGAGTCCAACAGTCTTGCAGCAGAAGCGGCACCAACAAGTCCTTACCGATGTGGTTCGCACCTATATCGAGACGGGTGAACCCGTCTCGTCACGAAGCGTGGCTGGCCGCCACGTCGAACCATTGAGTTCCGCGACCGTTCGCAACGTGATGGCCGATCTTGAAGAAGAGGGCTACCTTTATCAACCGCACACGTCCGCCGGACGCGTACCCACCGCCGCGGCCTATCGTTTTTTCGTCGAGCAGGTAGCGGCGCAAGCCACGGCTAGTCCCGAAGACCGCCAGTGGATTCGTCGCGAACTCGAGACGGCGGAGACTCCCGAAGCGGTTATGGAACGCGCGAGCCATGTTCTTGCGGCGGTATCTCGCGGACTGGGCATTTTTATTTCGCCTCCGCTGGCCCGCAGCGTCGTCGAGCACGTGCGTTTCCTGCTCGTGCCCGATCATCGCGTGCTCGTGGTCCTTGTCACCACGGATGGCGGCACGCGCGATAAGTTGATTCGTCCCGAGCGTACATTTCGCCAGGAGGATCTCGACCGCATCGCCACGCATCTAAACCGTCATTACGTTGGATGGACGCTCGAAGCCATGCGCGGCGACCTTCGTCTGCAGGTTGAGCGAGACCGTGAGCAATACGGTCGCATTGCAGACGACGCCCTGATTCTGTGCGATCCTGCGATTTTGGGCGACAGCACCGAGCGCAGAGTTTACGTCGAAGGCGCCGCGCAGATGGCCGCCTCTGTCGGTTTCACGGATCAGCAACAGTTGCGCGATCTGCTTGAGGCGATCGAGGAAAAGGACCGCCTTATCGCTTTGCTGAGCGGCTGCATCGAGGCGCCGGAGCCGGTGCACGTCGAGCTTGGTCTCGACAAGATGTCCAGCGCGGGAAAGCATCTTGCACTCGTTTCGGCGTCCTATTCATCTAAAGATCAGGTGCAGGGAACGCTGGGAATTCTAGCTCCGATGCGCATGCACTACGAGCGTGTGATCACCGCCGTGGCCTTTATGGCGCAGTTTTTCTCGGGGGACGAAGAGGGGAGTTAATTTGGCGCCGCATAGCGATCGAGAGAAAGACAAAAAGGGAAAGGGCTGGCTCGGCAATCCTCCTGGAGAGGAGGCTCCCGCCGAGGCTGCGTCGGATCCCGAAGAGGGCTCGAGCGCCGCTCCCGGCTCTGAGCAGATTCAAAGGCTGCTCGCCGAAAAACAGGAATTGATGGACACACTCGTGCGCCGCCAGGCGGATTTTGAGAATTTCCGTAAGCGAGTCGAGCGCGACCGCGATCAGGATCGCCATCGTGCTGTCGAGTCGTTAATCGAACACATTCTTCCCGCGCTCGATGCATTCGAGCGCGCCCTTGCCGCCAAGGACGATTCCGCCGGCGCCGAATACCGCAAGGGCTTCGAACTGATCCGCCGCCAGCTTTCGGACGCGCTCGCGAAGCAAGGTCTTAAGCGCATCGAGTCGGTGGGCACGGAATTCAATCCACACTTTCATCACGCGATTGAGCGAGTCGAGACGTCGGAATACCCCGAGGGTGTTGTAGTGGGCGAATTGCAGACCGGATACATGTTCCACGATCGTGTTCTGCGGCCTGCAATGGTTCGCGTGACGACCGCCCCGGAATCCGCCCACGCTTTGAAACGCGACAACTAATTCGCATGTGATCGCCGGTTGGTTCCCCGGCAAGCGACAGGCTGTTCCGGCCACATTTTCGGGAAGGGTACAAACGCAAGCATGGCGAACAGCAATCAGCAGGACTATTACGAAGTTCTAGGTGTTGCACGCGACGCTTCCGCCGACCAGGTGAAGTCCGCTTACCGAAAAGCGGCGTTGCGCTGGCATCCCGATCGCAATCCGGACAAAAAGGAAGAAGCCGAGGAGAATTTTCGCCTCGCCTCGGAAGCTTACACCGTCCTTTCCGACCCGCAGAAGCGCCCGGTCTACGATCGCTTCGGACATGCGGGCCTCGGCAGTCGCGGATTCGAAACGGGCGGCTTCAACTCCACAATCTTCGAGGAATTCCACGATATTCTCGGCGATCTTTTCGGCTTCGACCAGGCCTCCGGCGGAAACCGGCGGGGTCGCGGCTCGCGCGGACAGCGTGGCGTCGATCTCCGCTACGACATGTCGCTGACATTTGAAGAAGCCGCCACCGGCGTCAGCACCAAGATTCACGTCGCGCGTCGCGAAAATTGTGAGCAGTGCCAAGGCACGGGGGCCAAGCCCGGCACTGGCACTGTCACTTGCCGCACGTGCGGCGGCCGCGGACAGATGGCCTACCAACAGGGATTCTTTGCGATCACCCGGACGTGCCCCGCTTGCCAGGGCACGGGACAGATCATCCGCGAAGCCTGCCTTGGCTGTCGCGGGCAGGGACGCGTCGAGCGCGAGCGCACTCTCGAAGTCGCGGTGCCCGCCGGCGTTGATTCAGGTACGCGCCTTCGCATGACCGGTCAGGGCGAGCCTGGCACAAATGGTGGTGTTCCCGGCGACCTCTACATTTTTCTCGAAGTAAAGGAACACGCCTTTTTTGAGCGGCGCGGCCCCGACCTCCACTGTGCGATTCCCGTGAGCTTCCCCCAGGCTGTGCTCGGCGCGAAAATTAAGATTCCTACGCTGCAAGGTGAAGCCGATCTCGAGATTCCGGAAGGCACGCAGTCCGGCCAGACTTTTCGCCAAAAGGGGAAGGGACTTTCGAATCCTCACGGCGGACGCGGCGATCTCTACGTCACTATCAACGTCGTGATTCCCTCGAAACTCTCCAAGGATCAGCGCCGTCTGCTCGATCAGCTCGGTCAGTCCATTAAGGTCGAGAACAAACCGACCGAGCGCTCCTCCAGCTTTTTCGACAAAGTGAAAGACATCTTCGGCTAAAGTCTCGTACGCTCAGTTCGCAGCGAGTGCCTGCCCAGGGAACTACATCGCTTTCTTGAAGCACAGCAGCAGCTTTTGGCACCGGCTCGGGTTGGAGGAGAACTCGGCGCCTGTCAGGGGCGTTCGCGGAAAGTCGCTGTAGCCAGGAATTTGATTTGCCTCCGGCGAGCGCAGGTCGTAAAAGCCCATTGCCCAGTCCGCAAACGAGCGCTCTTTGATGGAGCTGGAATACAGTTGGATGAATCCCCGATGGCGCCGGTCCTGGGAAATTTGTGCGCCGAGTGCGCGGACGTTTACCTCGTCGCCCTCCAGAACCTGCATGAAGTTCCCATCTTTGTAGAGCAGCATTCCCGTAATTCCTAATGCGGTGTTTCTTTTTTGGCTCTTCGCGAGAAGATCCGTCAATTCGCTTTTGGAGAACGGGTGTACCGCGGAACTCACGTACGCGAGTGTAATGATGATGCACCTCCACCGATCACGGTCTTTGGATTTGGTCTAGATGTCTAACGGTTCGGTACTCGCGGAAGGGTAGGTCGAGTATACCTCTGCGCCGCTTCCACGGTGGGGTAAACTTCCCTGGTGCGCCGCCGTTTCTTTGTCGAGCGATTTGAATCGAATGCCGCCGCCCTGCGCGGCGACGCTGCCGAACATCTCGGCAGAGTTCTGCGCGCCGAGCCCGGCCAGCTGTATGAGTTGAGCGACGGCGAGCGAGTTTGGCTCGCGCGAGTCGAAAATGTCGCGCTCTCCAAGCGCGGCGATAACCGCATCGACTTCGCGCTGGTCGAGCCTGTGTCCGCCCGCGAGACACCATTTCAAATCGACCTGCTGATCTCGCTCGTGAAATTCGACCGCCTCGAGTGGTGTCTGGAAAAAGCCACGGAATTGGGCGCCGATAAAATCGTTCTTCTCGCCGCTGCGCGCACCGATAAGCCGCTCGTCGCCGCTGCAGAGAAAAGACACGCTCGATGGGAGAGAATCCTCCTTGAATCCGCGCAGCAGTCGCGCCGTCTTCGTCCGCCTGCGCTGTACGCGCCCGCGGCTCCGCAAAAGGCGTTCGCACAATCCTCCGCCGTATGCAAAATTCTGCTCTCCGAGCGCCCGGACGCGCCCAGACTGCGCGATGTTTTCGAGCGGATTTCTGGGGATCGAGGCTCGCGCTCCGCGTCAGCAGCACTTGCCATCGGCCCTGAGGGGGGCTGGACGGACGAAGAAATCGCGGCTGCTCGCGCCGCTGGATTTGCCGAAGCGTCGCTCGGCGAAAATATTCTGCGCACCGAAACAGCAGTCCTCGCCGCCATGGCCATTCTTCGCTATGCCCTCGTGGGATAGAAATCTTTTGCTCGAGGCTGTCGCGGGAACCGCCCAATCGTTGTCGCGCATCCAACAGCATGTTATATAATAGAACGGTCAGCATGCAGGATGCTCTCAATCCCGGCACACCGAATCCTCCCGCTCAAGTGCCGCTGCCTCCTTTGCGGCGAGAGCTGCGCAGTTGGACGCGTGACTTGGCGGTTTCGCTCGGACTTGCCATTGTTGTGATGATTTTCCTCTACCAGCCCGTGAAGGTGGAGGGAACCAGCATGAACCCGCTTCTCTCCGATCAGGAACGCATCTTCATCAATAAATTTATTTATCGTTTCGAGCCAATCGAGCGTGGCGACGTCGTCGTCTTCTGGTATCCTCTCGATCGTTCGAAGTCGTTCATCAAGCGAGTGGTCGGTTTGCCGGGCGAGACCGTCGAGATTCGCATGGGCCGCGTGTACATCAATGGCGAGGATCTCACGGACCAGTTTGTTCCCTCGACCTACCTCGATGGATCGAACTATACGCCCCGGAAAATCCCGGACAGCGAATATTTTGTGATGGGCGATCATCGCGATAGTTCGAACGATTCGCGCGTCTTCGGTCCGGTGCAGCGCCAGTTCATTTACGGCAAAGCTGTTTTCGCTTACTGGCCGGTGGACCACTTCGGATCGCTGGCTCCAACTTCGACGGTCAACGCGGCATCGAAATGACATTCTCTGGAGGACACACTGAACGAGCCCCTCGCAGGTCGCGCGATACTCGCGCTCGAGGACGGAAGAGTTTTTAACGGCCGCGCGGCGGGCGCTCGCACGCGTCGTGGCGGCGAAGTCGTTTTTAATACCAGCCTTACCGGCTACCAGGAAGTTTTCACCGACCCGAGCTACGCCGGTCAGATGGTGTGCCTGACCTATCCTCACATCGGCANNGCAACGTAGGCGCGAACCTCGACGATGAGGAGTCGGCAAAACCCTACATCGAAGGTCTCATCGTCCGTGAATTTTCGGCGCTCGCGTCGAACTGGCGTTCGAGCGAATCCGCGCAGCAGTACCTCGATCGTCACGGCGTTCCCGTGATTTGGGACATTGACACGCGCGCTTTGGTCCGCCATCTCCGCGATCTCGGCACGATGCGCGGCGTTCTGTCGACGGACGGCGCGCCTGTCGAAAAGCTTATCGCTGAATCCCGCGGGCTTCCCACAATGGCCGGCCGGGAGCTCGCCAGCCGCGTCACCGCCGCGAAAAAATACAATTGGACGCTGGGCTCGATCGATCTCGTCGCGCCGGTGGCAGCCAGTGCCGTGGCGGCCGCGAGTTCCTCCGGGAATGGCTCCGCGAAAGCATCGGTCGCGGGTTCCGCGGCACGGAGGCCGGCCGCCTCGAAAGAAGATCACCGCCATCGCGTCGTCGCTTACGATTTCGGGATCAAGCAAAATATTCTCCGGCTGCTCGTGGATCACGGCTGCGATGTCACCGTCGTTCCTGCGAAGACATCCGCCGAAGATGTGCTCGCGCTCAAGCCTCAAGGTGTCTTTCTCTCGAACGGGCCGGGTGACCCCGAGCCGATCACCTACGCCGTCGCGAATATCAAAAAACTTCTTGGGCGCGTCCCGATTTTTGGCATCTGCCTCGGGCATCAGCTCTGCGGCCTCGCTCTCGGTGGACGCACGTTTAAATTGAAATTTGGACATCACGGCTCGAACCATCCTGACAAAAATCTCCTCACGGAGAAAGTCGAAATTACCGCGCAGAACCATGGCTTCTGCGTCGATCCGGATTCGCTTCCGTCGAGCGAGGTCCAAATCACGCACGTGAACTTAAACGACCACACGAACGAGGGCATGCGCCATCGCTCGCTCCCCCTTTTCAGCGTCCAGTATCATCCTGAGGCCTCTCCCGGCCCCCACGATGCCCGCTACCTCTTCGATCAATTCGTTACGCTGATGAAAGATCAGAAACAATGATTCCGAAGGTCTTCTGGATGTTCATGGTGCTGCTTGCAGTAGGGACCCCGCAGTCCAAAGCAGAGGGAAGCTCTGCAAAATTGTGTAGCTCACCCCGATGCAGTTTCGGGGTGAGGCCATACCGCTCCCTGGCTAGGCGAAAAAAAGTCCACAGGGTTACGCGCTTGCACACTTGCTACAGCACAGTAGAATGGCACTCGTGAACGAGACCGCCACAGTTCATGAAGGGAAAGCAAGGCCCCAGTCTCTGGAGTCTAGGCCGAGCCTCGCCCCGCTATTTCTACTCGGCAATGCCTGCCGAGTAGAATTCGACGACCCGGCTAGGGGGAGCGTTCCGCTTGCTCTGAGGCGGGAAGGGAGCAGCCACCGGGGGCCCAGAAATCCCCCCGTCCAGCCCAAGTACGCGTCACCCGTACTCGACAATGGCTGCCGATTAGAAAATTACGCAACTTATAGAAAACAAACTGTTTGGGTCGTGTCTACTCGACAATGAAATGAGACCTAACAGGCGACGGATCAATGATCCCAATCGCCAAAATTCGAGAGGTCCGCGAAACGAAAACAGCGCATGCCGAAACGCACTGACATCAAGAAGATCATGATCATCGGCTCGGGCCCTATCATCATCGGGCAGGCGTGCGAGTTCGATTANNCCGGCACGCAGGCCTGCAAGGCCCTGCGCTCGGAGGGCTATGAGGTCATCCTCGTCAATTCGAATCCCGCGACGATTATGACCGACCCCGAAATCGCGAATCGTACCTACATCGAGCCGCTCTCGAAAGAATATCTCGAAGCCATCATTGCGGCCGAGCGTCCCGACGCGTTGCTTCCTACCGTAGGCGGCCAGACGGGCCTCAACCTCGCCGTCGAGC
>PKUY01000309.1:0-12687 GCA_003131705.1 Acidobacteriota bacterium
ATCGTGTGCTAACGACACAAATGGTTCGCGGGCTTGGCAAGCCTGTGCCAAGCGGCTATTATGGCCGCGCCTAAAGACACAGAAAGCGAGTGAGCCGATGGTTTCGTCAGAACAGAATCAATGGAAGCAAGCCGCTGCGGAAGCGGCGGCGAAACTCGTCGAAGACGGCCTGGTTGTTGGACTCGGCACCGGCTCGACCGCAGCGTTTTTCATGAGCGCGCTCGCACGCCGCATCGCAGGGGAACACCTGCGGATCGTCGGTATCCCGACTTCGGAACAGACTGCCGCGCATGCGCGCACGCTGAATATCCCTTTGGCGACTTTTGCCGAGCAGACTGAGCTGGACTTGACTGTTGACGGCGCTGATGAAATCGAGCTGGGCACACTCTATCTGATCAAAGGTCACGGCGGAGCGCTGCTGCGCGAAAAAATTGTCGCTGCAGCGAGCAAGCGCATGGTCGTGATCGCCGACGAAACGAAAGTTGTGCAGAAGCTCGGGTCGCTCGTTGCAGTGCCGGTGGAAGTCGTGCAATTCGGCTGGCAAGCGACGCAGAACAAGCTCCAGGAGGTTGGTGGGAATCCATCCGTGCGGATCGGCCCGGACGGGAAGCCTTTTATCACTGATGGCGGGAATTACATCATCGACTGCGCATTTGGCCCGATGCAAAATCCCAAGGAGATCGCGCACCACCTCGACCACGTGGTTGGCGCCGTCGAGCACGGACTTTTCCTGGGTTTCGCGCGCGAAGCCTTCATCGGCGGCCGCGACGGCGTTAAACTCCTCAAGAAAACNNTGCACTCGTAACGGCGGCCTTCAGTCCAGCGTTTTTCTCGAATTGAAACTTGAAGGTGGGTGCTACGAAACTAAACGCCACCCGCTCAGCGCTTCGTACAGCTAGTCCTCGTCCCCATCCTTTTCTGTACCGTTCCTGTACTGCCCGCGCGCCCGGGTTCCGCTAACGCTGGCTTCATGCGACGCGAACGCAAATTCGGTGCAGCACACACCGGCCCGCAGGACACCCCCATTCCCGCGCGCCACTCGCCGACGAAAGGCCTTTCGCAACTCCCTCGCACCAACCCGCTCGTCGCGATCTTCCGGTCCGGACCACGGACCCGGATCCCGGCGCGTGGTTGACANNCGTTATTAGAATCCGGTCTAACCCATTGCAAAGAAACAATCGAGACTCGTCCTAATCGCAATATTTCGCGAGTGCCATATTTTCGCGCGCGAGCACTGACGCAGAACCTTGCAGGACCGGAGGCATCCGCTACGAAACCGGGACCAAGCAAATTTCGGCGCGGAGGAAATCGAAACCGCAGAGACGAGGAGACATCAGCGAGGGGGCAGCTTCGAGACGAGGGGTCAGCAGAGAGAGGCGAAGCTTCAAACACCGATTAGGCGTTTAAAAACTTCGCCCCTCATCCCCCACCTACGATTAATTCTTTGCGGCTCGCGATTCCGGATACACGGCGTCGAGAGCGCCCCAGAGGGCTTTGAGGCTCCGTTCGGCCGCACAAAGCACTCCAAACGTGTCGGTATCCCTCTGGTTGGTGAGCCATTGGCGCCAAGCGGCACGGTGGCGCACGTCGGCTTCCTCGTGGACGCCGAAATAGGCCAATGCTCGCGGTTCCGAGATATCGTAGAATCGGCGCAAGCCCGAAATTTTCTGCGTGGAGATTTCCGGCACCTGTGCCTCGTAAACGTAAAACGCAGCGACAGCCTCCGGCATCGTTCCTTGCGAAACCACTTCGTCGTAGGTATCGAGCAGCGCGGCGATTCCGGGAAGCGGACGCGCTTCGTCGAGCGTCTCTTCGGTTACGCCGAGCGACTCCGCGAACTGCCGCCAGAGCTGAGGATGAGTCGCCGACGGATCAAGTTCTTCGGCGAGATTCTCTTCCACGAGCTCGGTGAGCGGGCTCTTCGAGCGATCCGCAAGCTGCTTCAAATTTTCGGGAAACGCACGGACGTGTTGGTAATACTGCTTCGCGTAGAGCTGGAGCGATTCCCGCGAAAGTGTTCCTTCCGTCCAAGCTTGATAGAAAGGATGTTTTAGCAGGTGGTACTTCTCGATGAGGGCATCGAGTGAGTCGATCATGGTCATTGGTTTTGCAAGGTTCTTTGGCATCGCAGTTTTCTAATCTTCCCCTTTTAGTGGTAGGAGTGAATTAAGACGGCGGCATGTTACTCGAAACGATTGCGAAAATCTAGTGTGATGTTCCAAAAATTCACTTTCTAGAAGAGCCGGAACGTGTGCTGCGACTGAGGCGCCGGTCTTTTGAGGGGCGGCTCTCACCTTAGTGTAACCCAGACCAGTCGTCGGCCAGCAAGATGGAATTGCTGGGGTTTGAGGGATCATATTTCACGCTGGCGATTTGGCCGGCGGCGATACGGGAAAGGTGCAACCGCTCTTCGAGGCCGGTAACGTCCTGCGCGGTTTCATAGGTCACGCCGGAGATTGTGTACGTGTAATAGAGAAGCTTCTGCGAACCGTTGGAGACTTGGCCGGTGTTCCGCTGGGGGAAGATCCGAGCAGGCTTGGCATTACCCGAGACGTCAGCCTTGCCACTATTCTGCGCGTCGGCTTTGCTTGAAGCCGCGGCGCGGGTGTGGTCAACGATCTCAAGCACCTGGCCTTCGACAATGCGGCCTATGCGATTCAGATAGGAGCGGCGCTGATGTTCGAGCTCGCTGGCGTCGGCGGGTTTCCGCCGCAGCCAAAGGACGATTCCCACCGTGGCCAGTACGATAAGCCCGGCCACCGAAAGCAAGTTATGCCAATCGCTTAAAATCTCTCTCAATGAAGGGGTTCTCTCGAAACCACCGGATATTCCCAAGAGACATTTCCAAAACATCCGGGTGCGACATGGTTTTCAGGCCTGCTCAGCATTCCAATCTATATGGCAATGAGTCGAGACTTAGCGGCTAAAGCCTCGCTGGTTGCATGACGGTTACTGCACAGCCTCTGGCTGCAAGGTCGAGACAGCTCGCCAGATGGACCGGGCGGCGCGAGGCGCGCGTTGTTGCCTAGGCGTCCCGCGGTCCTACGACGGTATTGCGGAGCGTTCCAATGCCGCCTACACACACTTCCACCACGTCGCCTGCGACCAGCGGCCCCACGCCTGCAGGTGTTCCAGTCGAGATCACGTCGCCGGGTTCCAGCGTCATCACGTGCGTGACCCATCGAAATATGACATCCACCGAAAAAAGCATTTCGTTGATGCGGCCGGACTGTTTTTTCACGCCGTTGAGGAATGTTTCCACGGTGGCGTCGTCCGGAGGGCGATCGGTTTCAAGGACAGGACCAAAAGGGCAGAAAGTGTCGAATCCCTTGGCGCGAGTGAATTGTACGTCGAGCTTTTGCAGGTCGCGCGCGGTGACATCGTTCAGGCAAGTATAGCCGGCGATGTAGGGCCTCAGGTCCTCATCCGGACGCAGGCGTGCGCAGCGCCGGCTGATGACGAGCGCAAGCTCACCTTCATAGTCCACGCGATGCGAACTGCGCGGAAGGACGATTTCATCTCCGGGCGAGATAACCGAAGAAGGCGGCTTCAGGAAGATCAGCGGCTCTTTCGGCGCAACGCTGCCCATCTCGGAAATGTGGTCGGAGTAATTCTTTCCCACGCAGACAATCTTACTCGGGTCCGAGGGCGGCAGGAATTTCACGTCGACTGCGCGGAATTGTTTTCCAGTCAGATCGCGCTTTCCCCAGGGTTCACCGGAAATCTCGCGTATGAGGTCGCCTTCCAGAATGCCGGCGCGCGATGCAAGATGAATCTCGTGAGCGGACTGGCCCGCACGCTTGCTAGCTGATTCGAGGGGTTGAAAGCGGCAGAGTTTCATCGACCGTAACGGGCTGTCTCACGCGCGGGCTTGCGGCCTGGCGCAATCGGATGGCGGCGCGCGTGAAGGATCATTTCGCCAACCCAGGATACAACAGCACCAAGTCCATATACGACTGCTCCTTCAATTAGCGCCAGAAATGGGTCGTGCCGAACGGATTCAGCGAGATTCCGGAAAACCATTCCGGCAACGTCATACGCGCCGACGAACAGAACCCAGCCGATCATGGCGGAGCCAAACATCCTCAGCGGCTGATTCCAGAAGCGGGCGATGGGTATCATCATGAACAGCACGAACAGGCAATAGGAAGCTGCGTTCCTCTCGAGCGCGTGCGGCTCAAGAGTGGGAACGCGATTTGCCGCGACAAGCGCTCCGAGCATTACGATTATGAGCAAAGCACCGGTGTAGATTCCCGTCCAGAGAACCGGGTGGGGAGTGCGGAGCGGCGTGGGAGCGCCGGGTGCGATGAGAGGTCCGTCCATCATGGCATGTAGTGGGTGTCGATTAGTTTTTGGCCGGCACTCCGCCAGAGACAGCTGCGCTCGAAGCGCCCTCGTTTCCAGTGCGGTCTACCGCGGTTACGGTATACAAATACGAGTGGCCGGGCAGCACATTCATATCGCGAAACGCAGGCGTAAGCAACAATTCACTGTTCAGACGTGTTCCAGGAACTCCTGCTTGTTCGACTCTATAGACGTTGTACCCGCCGGTATCGGTTTCAGGACTGATCGCCCACGAGAGCTCCATGTGCGCCGGCACTCCGGCTTGAGCGGGCACGAGGACGACAACGAGACCCTGGGGAGCCGCGGGAGGAAATGTGTCCCGCGGCGTGACTATGACGGGATTCGAATCGCCGGATTCGAGCGCTTCGCCTGAATACTGCGCGATGCTGCGGACGGAATAGACGTAGGTCTTGCCGAAATCAAACTGTTGATCGCTAAAGGTTGGGGAATTTCCCTCGCTCTCGCCGATGCGGACGAGTGGCGAGCTGAGGGTCACGTCCTCAAGTGTGGCAGGAGTGGGTGCCGTGCCGGGTTGCACCTCGCCNNTGCGGTAGCCGGCAATCGCGGGCGCAGGACCGACGAGGGTCCTTCGCGGCGCAGCCCACGCAAGCATCACAGCTGCGTGCGTCACCTCCGACTTTAGATCATCGACAATGTCCAGCGCGGGGTAAATGTGGACATTGACCGCATTCGAATTCGCCGAAGATTTCTTCTCGGAGGCGCGCGTTCGAACCGTGTACACCGCCAGGCTTCCGGGATGGTTCTCAAAATCGTCCGGATGGAGCGGATCGGCATAGCGGACGCGGCCGCGATCGGCGTAACGGTCCACCATACTCGCGGGAATCGTCACGAGCAGGGTGGGAGCCGGAGGATGCGGCTCGCCGACCGTAGTGGACGGTTCAAAATCGCGATAGATTTCGATGGCGGGGAGCCGATCGAGCGGCCGATGGTCCGCCGTTTCCTTGGGGAGAGTAAATGTGAGGATGACATTGTTGGCCGATTGTCGAGCGGCAAGGTCCGCTACGGCCAGCGGAACCGGAGCCTTTCGTGCATAAGGCTCGCTGGGAGAGGCGCAGCCGCCAAGCAGAGGGAAAAGCAGGGAAATGCAAAATGCGAAATGGAAAATCGTAGACAGTGCGCGCTGATTCGGCGTGAGCGAAGGGGATGGGGCCCCTTTTCTGTTTTCCATTTTCAAGTTTCTACAAGATGTAACGGCTCAGATCCTGGTCCTTGACGATATCCGCGAGCTGCTTCTGGATGTAGGCCGCGTCCAGCTTAATCGTCTTCTTCTTCAATTCGGGAGCTTCAAAGGAAATTTCCTCGAGGACTTTTTCAAGAATTGTGTGCAGCCGGCGAGCACCGATATTTTCGGTGCGCTCGTTGACCGTAGCCGCGAAGCGCGCGATCGACGCGACGGCATCTTCGGTGAACGAGAGTTTTAGGCCCTCCGTGTCGAGGAGCGCGATGTACTGTTTAATGAGCGCGTTTTTCGGCTCGGTCAAAATGCGAATGAAATCGGCTTCCGAGAGCGAGCTGAGCTCAACGCGGATCGGGAAGCGGCCCTGGAGCTCGGGGATCAGGTCGGAAGGCTTCGCGGTGTGGAACGCGCCTGCGGCAATGAACAGGATGTGATCCGTGCGAACGATCCCGTAGCGCGTGTTCACCGTGGTGCCCTCAACAATCGGCAGAATGTCGCGCTGCACGCCTTCGCGGGAGACGTCGGGGCCATGTCCCGACTCGCGGCCGGCAATTTTGTCGATTTCATCGATGAATAGAATTCCCATCTGCTCGACGCGGTCGACGGCGATGCGGGTCACCTGATCCATGTCAATCAGCCGATTCTCTTCTTCCTGAATGAGGTAGTCGAACGCCTCCGACACGGTCATCTTCCGCTTCTTTTTCTGCTGGCCAAACATGCCGGAGAGCATGTCTTTGACGTTGATGTCCATTTCGTCTACGCCCTGGTTCGTGATGATTTCAAACGAGGGCATGGAGCGCTCGCGGACTTCAACTTCGACCATGCGCTGGTCGAGCTTTCCTTCGCGAAGCTGGACGCGGAGCTTGTCGCGCGTGCGCTGGGCCTGCTCGCGGCGCTGCGCTTCGGTTGTTGGGCCGGCATCGGCGGGCATGGGCGAGGACGGCAAAAGCAGATCGAGCAGGCGCTCTTCGGCTGATTGCTCGGCTCGCTCGGCGACTTCATCGAGTTTTTCTTCGCGCACCATGTCGATGGAAGTTTCGACCAGGTCGCGGACCATGGACTCGACGTCACGGCCAACATACCCAACTTCGGTATATTTCGAGGCTTCCACTTTTACGAACGGACAGCCGGCCAGACGCGCGAGACGCCGCGCGATTTCCGTTTTGCCCACGCCGGTCGGGCCGATCATCAGAATATTTTTTGGGAGGACTTCTTCGGCCAGCTCGGGTTGGAGTTTCTGGCGCCGGACGCGGTTGCGCAAAGCGATAGCGACAGCTTTCTTCGCCGCGTTCTGCCCGACGATGTACTTGTCGAGCTCCACGACGATTTCCCGCGGCGTCAGTTCGTCGAAAGATGGGAGCGCTTCGGGCTCCGCGGCTTGCTGGTCTCCGGACAAATAGATCACCATGTCTTTCTCCGACTTACCGCTCATAGCTCTTCGATGCTGAAATTCGCGTTGGTGAAGATGCAGATTTCGCTGGCGATGCGCATAGCTTCCTGCGCGATGTCTTTCGCGCTGAGCTTGGTGTGCTTGGCGAGCGCCCGCGCGGCTGCGAGGGCGAACGGACCGCCCGACCCAATCGCGCAGATGCCGTCGTCCGGCTCGATCACGTCGCCATTGCCGGAAAGCAGGAACGTGCCCTTGGCATCGGCGACGATGAGAAGCGCGTCCAGATGGCGCAGCGAGCGGTCCGTGCGCCATTCTTTCGCCAACTCGACCGCACCGCGCGCGAGATTACCGTGATATTCCTGCAGCTTGTTCTCAAATCGGGCGAAGAGCGAAAGCGCGTCCGCCGTGCTGCCCGCAAATCCCGCGAGGATCTTGTCATTGTAGAGGCGGCGCGTCTTTTTCGCGCTGTGCTTGATCACGGCTTCGCCGAGAGTGACCTGCCCATCGGCTGCCAGCACAACTTTATTGTCCTTGCGGACGCACAGCACGGTTGTGCTGCGTAGCAGTGGCGATTTCTTGCTCGTTCGCATCCCGCAATTATACCCCGCGGGGCGCGGAATGGGACATTCAGTGTGGGACAGACGTGGAACCTTTAACTGCGCGTGGATGGGCGTGCGGGGATGGGCCGAGCATCAATCTTTGTCGCGGTCGGAGGAAGTGTCGTCCTTAGCGTTTTTGTCTTTGTCGTTCTTGTCGTCTTTGTCCTTCTTCTTTTCTTTTTCCGTTTCTTTCTTGCCGACCTGGGCCCAGCGCTGGTCGAGAGATTCTTTGGTGAAGAGCGCATCGGAGATATTCGTGTTGTACTCGCACGTGTCGAAGAAAACCTGGAAGAGCTTGACGCCGTTGCGTTCGCGAGCAATCTGGAACGCCGTTTGTATCCCGGAAAGCGGATGGTAATTCGAGAAATATTCGACTTCCTGGGTTTTCATCTGTGTCTTGGGATCGCGCGTGTCGACGATTTTGCGGACGGGCAGGTGCGTCGCAGTTGAAAACGCGATGCGAATCGTGCGGTTGTCGTTATCGATCAATTCGACCCAGTCCGCCTGTTTTAGGTCAACGGTGTCCGGGCCGGCGTAGCGGAACACCATTCCCGGCTCATGGATTCGATGCCGCAGAATGTTGTCGATATCTTTCCGGATGGTTTCCTGGAAATCCGCAAGATCGACGCGGGGCGCATCGTTGACGCCGCCGCGGTCGAGCGTCCATCCCTTGTCGCCATTGTAGACATCAATGATGTTGCGCTTAGGTAGATTTTCCTGGCGCTCCTTGAAAGGCGGCTGGGCGTAATCGATGAAACGTCCGAAGCCCGTCATCTCGCCCGAATGATCGAACGTGCCGAGACGACCGGTGCAGGTCACGTCGTGAACGTTGAGATACGCGTCGCCACCAAGTGCTTCAATGACCTGGGCGATGATCTGCTTGGCTTTCGCAGCGCTCTGCTCCGGCATCAGGAACTGGTCATCCTGGGCGACCGCGCGAGGCGCTGCGACGGTGCACAGTGCAGCGAGGCAGAATGCCGCGGGCACGACGGCGGCCAGAATGGTGCGCGAACTTATCCGCAATTGAAAGAACCTCCGTTTATGTTGATTACTTCACCCGTCACGAAGGTTGCCAAGTCCGAAACGGCAAAAAGGATGGGTCCAGCCACTTCTTCGGGCGTCGCTGCTCGCTTCAGAGGATATGCCGCGAGCATAGCTTTCATCTTGCTGCTATTTTTCTCCGCGGATTTCCATGTGTCAGTGGCGACGACGCCGGGTGCAACGCAATTGACCAAAATGTTATGGCGCGCAAGCTCGGAGGCGAGTGCTTTGGCGAAGCTGATGATGGCGCCCTTGGTCGCGGAATAGTGCGAATGGAACGCGGTGCCACGCTGAGCGGCTACCGAGCTGACGGCAACGATGCGTCCGCCGCCCTGCGCAATCATGTGCGGCACGGCGCTATGGACCGTGGCGTAGACACTCTTCAAATTCACGCGAATCATTTCGTCCCAATCTTTCTCCGAAAGATTTTCAATCGGAGCGTCTTCGTGATTCCAGATGCCGGCATTCGCGACAAGAATATCGAGCCGTCCGAGACGTTCGCGCGCGAAATCCACCAATTTTTTAGAATCGGCCGTTTTGCCCACATCGGCCTTCATGGATTCGATGCGGGTTCCGTGCTTGCGTGTCTCCTGCTCGAGTTGGGTCGCGGCCTCGCGATTGCGATGGAAGTTGAACACGACGTCCGCGCCGTCACGCGCGAAGCGGAGGGCGATCGCGCGGCCGATGCCCCGCGAGCCGCCCGTCACGAGGACGGTCACGGCCGGCGGTGCGGAAGCGGAGCGTCGGCGNNACAACGAGATCATGTGTCCCCCAAGGAGTTTAGATGTTGTTCGTCGACAGCGGATCGTTCCCTGTCAGATGGCCGTCAGAATCACAAAACGGTTTAGCGTCGGTACCGCAAAAGGCCTCTAAGCCCGCGCGGGCACTTTTCGCGAAGCTGCCACACCAACCAGGCCGCGGAACAGCTCCTGCGCCAGCGGATCCGTCTCTGCCATGCGCTCGGGGTGCCACTGCACGCCCATGACCCAGTTTGAGTCGCCTGTCCATTCCACCGCTTCGATTACGCCATCAGGCGCCCGGGAAACGACGCGCAGGTTGCGCCCCGGCTCGCGGATCGACTGGTGGTGCGAGCTGTTCACGACGGCCTCGGTCGCGCCAGCGATCTGCGCCAAGCGCGATCCCGGCTCGATTCGAGCGGCGTGAAACGCCTCGGGCTCCCCCTTGTCACTGTCCCAATCGTGGGTAATCGACGTGCCCAGATCGCTGGGGATGTCCTGAATCAGCGTGCCGGACAGGAAAACGTTCAAGCTCTGAATTCCGAAGCAGATCGCCAGGAGAGGCTTCTGCTCGGCGAAGCAGTGCTCCAGGAGCGCGAAATCGGTTCGCTCGCGGTCAGGGTCCGGATCGGCGCACTTGGGCTCCCTACCAGCGCCGAATCGCGCAGGATCGACATCAGCGGGGCTTCCGGTCAGCAGCACGGCGTCAAAGGTTGCCGCGAGCCTCTTGAACTCTTCCGAGTGCAGGCCCAGCGAAACCGCTACCGGTTCGCCGCCAGCCTGGCGAACTGAGGCAAGATACTTCTCCATTTTGCCTCTCTTGCCCGTAAGTTCTTCTTTTCGTGTTCGATACGGGACACCGATGCGCGGCTTGTGGCTGTTCTCGGTGGTCATGGAGCGGACATCGTACCATCGCCGGATCGGTCCGGCAACCTGGCAGGTGGTAGGCCGCAAAGCCGCATGATGATTGTGTACGAAGCTTGAAAGTTAGCAGAGCTCTGCCGAAAGTGACATTACGCGGGATTGCGCGCCCGGTCGGGATGAGCGCGAAGCGGGTTTTCTGGGTGGATGCGTGCGGAACCATGCTTCATAGTTCTGCTTCATCTGTTCGATGTGGTGCGGGATGTGGCGTTCCTGGCGATCCATCCAGGTCTCGAGGCTGATTTTTCCCTCCGTTGAATGTTCAAGGGCGTGCAACCAGACCGGCTCCGGAAGCGTTACAAGGAGACCATAGGTCATCCTGCGAAGGCGGCGGATAATCTCGAGGGCTTCCCGCGTGCTCTGATGAAAATAGCCGAGAGTACTGGCCCAGCGTGCGGCGTCAAATTTCGCGACGGCTCTATCCGGCTCGGCGATCAGATGGCGGCACAGAACATAGGAACTCGCTTCGCTGTCCGCGAGGTGCAGAATGATTTCGTGGATGCTCCAGCGTGGCGGCGTAGGCTTATAGAGCCACATTTTTTTTGGAAGCTGGCGCAGGACGGTTGCAAGCAGCGCGGGAGAGCGCCCGAAGGACTCCAGCATTTGCCGCCGTTCGTCGCGTGTCATGCAGTCTCCCAGCACACCGTTTGCCTTGTTGCTGAGCTTAGACGTGCGAAACACGGTTTTGCTGCTTGCACCTATGTGAATTAACGAAGAAATCTCGTGTTTGTTCCAGTGCCGGGGAGAATTCCGGCGGACCTTTTCTGTCATTGCGCCTCGCAAAGTCGCTCATCGCGAGTCTAGACAAACGCACCCGCCCAACAACAGCCAAATTGGCAATGCGAAGACAATAACTGCCGCGGCGTCTCCGAAAATTCGGAGCGAATCCATACGATTTGTGGAAGAAACCTATCGCGGAAGCGACGGTCGTTCGGCGGGGGGCGAAACTTCAGATGAAGTTTTCGAAGCGGAGCGCTTGTGCCAATAGGTACGCAAGTCTCCCACGAGGTAGAGCGAGCCCGTGGCGAAAACGGCGTCGTTGGGACCGGACATTTCGATGGCGCGTTCGAGCGCCTGGGCCGGATCGGGAACGACGAGTGAATTTTTGGCGAGGTGGCCAGTCATCTGGGCGAGCAGCGGAGCGGAAATCGCGCGCGGTTGTCGCGGCTCGGTGAGGATTACGAAATCGGCGGCGGGAAAGAGCAATCCCGCAATCTCGTCGACGGCCTTATCGCGCATGGCTCCGTAAACGAGCACGATGCGCGGAGCGTTGGCCTGACTTTGGAAGTTTTCTTCCCAGAATTTCAGCAACTCTCGAGCACCTGCGGGATTGTGTGTGCCGTCGAGGTACACAGAGGGACGCTCGCGGAGCCGCTCAAGCCGTCCCGGCCATCGCACCGTTCGGGTGCCCTTCTCGATTGCTTCGTTATTGATGGGAAATCCGCGCGCGCCAAGCAGACGCGCGGCCGTGGCCGCCGTGAGGGCATTGCGTATCTGGAAGCGGCCGGGCAGAGGCGGCTCAAGTGCGAGCTTTTCGTGCGAACCGGATTCCGCCGCATCCGCGCGATAACAGCCATCCGCCAATTTGGTTTCTTCGATACTCCAGTCCGCATCCACGTCCACGAGCCGCGCGTCGACATCCTTGCAGCGACGCGCGATCACCGCGCGCGCTTCGGGTCTCTGCGCAGAACTTACTACCCATGCGCTCGGCTTGATGATTCCGGCCTTTTCCGCTGCGATTTCCTCGATGGAATGGCCCAGAAAACTCTCGTGATCGAAATCAATCGAGGTGATGACGGCGACTTCCGGCCGGACGATGTTGGTGGAATCCAGCCGGCCGCCCAAGCCCACTTCGTAGATAGCGAATTCGACGCCGTGCTCGGCGAAGGCGACGAACGCAAGCGCCGTGACGCACTCGAAATAGGTTGGGTGCGCAGCGAACTTGCCGGACGCGAGAAGCGATTCAATTGATACCTGCACGCGCGTCCAGGCAGCCGCGAAATCTTTATCGGAAATGTCTTCGCCATTGATGCGAATGCGTTCGTTGATTCTTTCGAGGTGCGGCGAAGTGTAAAGCCCAGTTCGCAACCCGGCAGCGCGAAGAATCGAATCGAGCATGGCCGCCGTGGAGCCTTTGCCATTGGTTCCGGCGATGTGCACGCAGGGGATCAGGCGGTGCGGGTTGCCGAGAGACTCGGCGAGCGTGGTGATATTGGATAGCCCGAACTTCTGGACGCTGGCCTGCTGGGGTGTGGCCAGCTCGCGGCCCAGCGCCATCAGCGTGCGAACCGATTCGTCATACGTCATGGGGAATCGAGGAAGAAACCGAGTGCCTGCGAGATATATGACTTCAAGTCCTTGCGGGAAACGATGGCGTCGAGAAAACCGTGATCGAGGAGGAATTCCGCGGTTTGAAAACCCTCGGGTAGTTTCTGGCGGATAGTCTGCTCGATCACG
>PKUY01000309.1:12749-14750 GCA_003131705.1 Acidobacteriota bacterium
CGCTCGACCGCGCGCGCCACTTTTTCGCCGACCACGGCGCCCATCGATCCACCGATAAAACCAAACTCCATCGAGCAGCAGATGACTGGCCGTCCGCTGAGCTTCCCCTCAGCCGTGATAATCGCGTCGTTCATTCCGAGCTTATGCTGCGCTTCCTTGAGGCGTTGCGCGTACGGTTTCGTATCGGTGAAATGCAGCGGATCGCTCGAAGCGAGATCGGCATCGAGCTCGGTCCAAGGCTCTTCATCGAGGAGCAAATCGNNGAGCCGAGCCGGAAATGATGATCGCACTTCGGACAAACTTCCCAACTCGCTTCGAGATCCTTCTTCCAGATGATGGCGCGGCATGCGTTGCACTTGGTCCACAGGCCCTCGGTGCGGACGCGGCGTTCGTCCACCGGCGTGGGATTCTCGATCGACTTTTTCTCGCGCTTGAACCAGGTCATGGGATCAGTAGTCGATTCCCCGCTGCGCGAGAATGCCTTTCGTGTAGGGGTGCTTCACTTCTTTCATCTCGGTAACAAGATCAGCGGCCTCGACCAACCTCGGATGCGCGTTTCGCCCGGTGCAGATTACGTGGACGCGTTCGGGGCGCTCTGTGAGCGACTGCACAATGCGCTCGGCGTCGAGCATCTTGTAGCTGATCACGTAATTGATTTCGTCCAAGACCACGAGATCGTATTTCTCGCTGTAAATCTGTTCGCGGCCGTAATTCCAGGCCTCTTCGCACAGGCGCAGATCCTCGGGATCAGTTTCCGCGCCGCCCACTTTCACAAAGCCGCGGCCCATGGGACGAATCTCGAATTTATCATCGCCTAGCATCTTCGCCGCATCCAACTCGCCATAGTGCCACGAGCCCTTGATGAACTGCACCATCAGCACGCGCAGGCCCTGTCCCACGGCGCGAAAAGCAGTACCCAGTGCACAGGTGGTCTTGCCCTTACCTGGTCCCGTGTAAATAATCAGAAGTCCTTTACCTTCCGGCATGAAATCCAATCTCGCGCAGGGAACTCGCGGAATTCACAATACTGGCCGCACCCACGTGAAACGTCAAGACGGGAACTCACTTGGGGTAGGGATAACCGCCCAGAATTGCGAAAGCGCGATAAATCTGCTCGGCGAGGACCACGCGGGCGAATTCGTGGGGCATCGTGAGCGTCGAAAGAGAAATTCGGTGCGCGGCGCGAGTGCGGAGCTCGGCGGGAAAACCTTCGGCGTCGCCGCAGAGGAAAATGATTTCGCGCGCGCTACGGTCGCGGAGATCGCCGAGCCAGCGCGCGAATTGCTGCGACGTAAACTGTTTCCCCGCAGCATCGAGCAGCACGACTGCTGCGCCCGGGTCGATTTTCAGCTTACGCAAAGCGGCGGGCGAGGCGTCGCGGAATTCGCTGACTTCGACATCGGCGTAATGGCGAATGCGGCGAACGTAATCATCCAGCAGAGCACGGATTTCCGGGCGGCGGGTTTTCCCGAGCATAAGAACGCGAATTTTCATGAATCGGGCTGCCAAAGCGCGGCCGAGATCGCGGAAATCGCCGTCAGATCAGGCCGTACTTCTTGCGTTTCTCGAGCAGAGTCTTCCGGCTGATGCGCAGAATTTCGGCGGCCTGGCCGATCTTGTAGTGCGTGGCTTCGAGCGTGATCTTGATCGCTTCCCGTTCGAGATCTTCGAGCGATTTCAGCGCGGCGCCCGCCGGTCCCTGGCCGTTCTGCGTAGCGCGAATAATCGCCGGAAAATCCGCGGGGCCTACAAATATCTCCTTGGAAAATATCAGGGCGTGCTCGATCGCGTTCTTCAATTCGCGCACATTCCCGGGCCAAGCGTAGGATTCAAGCAGCTTCAGCGCCGAGGGATCGAGGGCCGCTTCCGGACGTCCGTGAACAGGTCCGAGCCGCGCGAGAAAGTGCGAAACAAGCGGAGCGATGTCGCTTCGGCGTTCGCGCAACGGCGGCACGGGAATCGCGAGGACATTCAAGCGAAAGAACAGATCCTCACGAAAGC
>PKUY01000066.1 GCA_003131705.1 Acidobacteriota bacterium
CAAATTCCCGCTGAAGAAACGCTCCGAGCGCCAGATCGTGCTCTGCGACGAGAATGCGCATCATTCCTCCCTGGAACGGAAATAGCGTGAGGGGGAAATATAGATTTAGCGAATCCTGAAAACTGTATCAAAAGGAACAATGCCTCATTTGAAAGCCATCATGTTCCAGAAGTGAGAATACCGTCGGGATTGGGCCAATGGTATCGTCTCTGGTACCAGGTCCCGGTACTTGGTACCATTCGACACCAGGAAAGTTCGGTGAGTTTCAAATCGGGACAAGATGGCAGAAATGACCGATTTTTTGGGGGGGGAGGGAACGATCTTGAAAGCCTTTGCCGACGCTGCCTTGCCGCCCGAAACCGAACATCTCCTCCGCGCCTTCTTCGACAAGCGTCCACGTCCATGATCCATTAGGGTTCGTCGTCTGCCGTGGTTGACTGAGATACATGGGACGTTCAATTAAAGCAGGAATCAGACCAGGGAGCCCGATCGTGGACGCTTCACGCGCTGCTCATTTTTTCCCTAGCGCTGACGGCAGTCGTGGTCTGGTCTGCTATGCAAAGATCGAATCAGCTCGTCACAACGTTAATTCCAACCCACGTCGGCAAAAACATCTTTCTTGGAATCATCTTGGGCTTCGCGTTGATCGGTTTCGTCCAGGTTCTAAAATCACTTTTGCCAAAGACTAGAAAGTTTGGTCTGCCGGTATTGGCGGGAATCGCCTCACCGCCTCTGGTACCTGTCTTCGCGCTCCTGCTCGTGGCATTCACAGAAGAATTATGGCGGGCGCTGTGCTTGAACTCTCTGAAGGCGGACGGCGACATCGATTGCATACACCTTGACGTATTTGGCTCTGGGCACTTCCACTGCAATTTCCGGAGGGATTGTCGGCGCAGTTTTTGGAGTGCTTTTCTTGTTGAGTGGTTCCTTCCTCACGCCGTTTACTGCGCACCTGGTTGTTCAAACACAAGTCTTGCTCTTTGCGTTGGCCGGTGCGCCGGATGGAGAGCTCGGAGCAATGAATCGTAAGCCCTTCACAAAATGTCCTGCTTGTAGGACGAGGCTGAGTGTGAAGGAGGTGAATCTCGATGTTAGCGAGACATTCTTCTGCCCGAACTGTCATACGCGACTTACAAGTTCTGACCGACGCCGAAGATTTTGTCGTTGGGGTGGCGCGGTTTTGATGGGGGTTATCTGGTTCGCAACTTCCGAAGAGTTCCCGGATCTCATATTTAGCACTAACTATTGGATCTTTGTGCCGCTGTATTTGTTTTCGGGCATGGGTCTGCTTCTAATGCTCCACGTTGCCCTTCCCCTTACATTAGAATTCGGGGATCCAGATTTTGCGGGCCTGAACCTAAATGATCAAAGCGCAGCTCGGTCGGAAGAGGAAAAACCAAAAAGCTAGAACTCGATTCCAAATACGCCACACAACAAGACGGCGCGAAGCGCCATGCCTTTGCGCAGGTTCCCTCGCAGCAAGTAGCCCGGGCGCGGTCGAGACCGCACAGAGATCGGCTGGAATTGCAGCCGCAGACGCTTTGCCCGCCCCGACTATTCTTGGCGATGCATGCCGCAGGCCATGCCTAACTAAGGATTCGCCGACCCGCGCCCCAAAAAGTCCCCACCAACGACCGCTTGCGCTGCGCCACCGCTCTCCCTAATATGGCTAGCGTGAACTGTTGCGCACAATTCGACGCAGGAAGAAAGAGCTGCGGGCGGCTCGAGCCACCTGGCTGCCGCTATAGCGCTCTGCTCGACAATGAGTGCCGAGTGGAAAGCAACGGCCCGGCCAGGGTCATCGTATCGCCTGCCCTAGGCGTAGCCGAAGGAAGCGACCATCGGGAGCCCAGGGATCGCTCTATGCCATCCACTTGCGCGGCACTTCTACTCGACAATGGGTGCCGAGTAAAATTTGACGTAACCGTCAGAAAACAAAGGATCTGTTGCACACCTACTCGACAATGCCGTGGGGATGTTGAATTCGCCTTTTCGTCGCCTGCGATGCGGAACGGCCACACCGAAGCATCTGACTTGAGGAGCAATTGACCGGCAACGAAGTACGCAAAACATTTCTACAATTTTTCGAGGAGCGCGGCCATCGCGTCGTGCGCAGCTCCTCGCTCGTCCCCACGAACGATCCCACGCTGCTCTTCACCAACGCCGGGATGAATCAATTCAAGGACGTTTTTCTCGGCCTCGAACAGCGCGATTACAAGCGCGCCACCAGTTGCCAGAAATGCGTTCGCGCCGGCGGCAAGCACAACGATCTTGAAAACGTCGGCTTCACCAATCGCCATCACACTTTTTTCGAGATGCTCGGGAATTTTTCCTTCGGCGATTATTTCAAAAAGGAAGCCATCGCATACGCGTGGGAGCTGATCACATCCGAAAAATGGTTCGGCATTCCACTCGACAAACTTTACTTCACCGTTTTCGGCGGCGCGGAAGTCTCGCCCGGCAAGAAATTGGAATCCGACAGCGAAGCGGCGAAGCTCTGGGCCACTGTCGGTGCTCCAAAAGAACGCGTCATCCCCGTCCCCGGCTTGAAAGAAAATTTCTGGGCCATGGGCGACACCGGCCCCTGCGGCCCGTGCAGCGAAATTCACTACGACCTGGGACCGGCCGCCTCCGATCAAGGCCACGCGGACTGCAAATTCGGATGCGACTGTGGCCGCTACGTCGAAATTTGGAATTTGGTTTTCATGCAGTTCAATCGCGACGCCAGCGGAGCGCTCAATCCCCTTCCGAAGCCATCGGTTGACACGGGCGCGGGCCTCGAACGCATCGCAGCCGTGCTGCAGGGCAAAGTCAGCAACTTCGACACGGATTTGTTTCAGCCGTTGATTCGCGAAGCAGCGCGACTCGCGCGCGCGGATGCGAGAAATACAAAGATCCAGCCGTCGCTGCGCATCATCGCCGACCATTCCCGCGCTGCAACATTCCTTATTTCCGATGGAGTGATTCCTTCGAACGAAGGCCGCGGCTACG
>PKUY01000415.1 GCA_003131705.1 Acidobacteriota bacterium
GAGCTTGTATATCCGCCCCGGGTAAGCGTCCGAGCTGTACAGCACCTGCTTGGGACCTGGCGTGATACAAATGGCCCAAGGCGCGCCCGGTGCCATCGTTCCCGTTGTTCCGGTTGGCTTGGCCCCGATCGCCGGCCGTGCATCCGGCGGAGCCGGCACATCGATGGTGATCTGCCTTAGGAATTTTCCCTCGCCATCGAACACTTGTATCCGCCGGTTGCCGCGATCGGCCACATAGACATTGCCCTGCGCATCCACCGCGATGCTGTGCGGCGTATTGAACTGCCCCGGCTGATCGCCGGGTTCTCCCCACGACTTGAGCCAGTTGCCGTTCTTGTCNNGAATTGATGTAGCCGTCGCTGATGAATGTATTGCCGGCCGCGTCCCACGCCACGTCGGTCACTTGCCGGAACATCCCGTCTACGGGCGCGAGCGGCGGATGCACGTGCTTCACAGGCCCGGTGCCTTCATCCGAAGCTTCCTGCTTGCGCCCGAATACCATCACCACGCGGCCCGCGGGATTGAATTTGATCACCATGTCCGAGCCTTTATCCGTGACCCATATGTTGTCCTGTGAATCCACTTTCACCGTGTGCGCGTACGACCACGCATAGAGGTTGTGCCCGATCTCGCGAAGGAAGCGGCCGTCGGCGCCGAACTCCAGAAGCTGCGCGGCGCTCGCCCCGTATGCCTGCCCCATCGTGTTGCCGCGCGAAAAAACGAAAACGTGCTCCTTCGAATTCACCGCCACGCCAGATACTTCGCCGAAATACAAATCCGCCGGCAGCTTCAGAAAATCCGCAACCGACCGGTACCGAATCTCCGGCACATGTGCTGCCGCCTGTTGCGCGAAAACGTTTGCGGCTGGGGAAAATATAAGGAAAAAAGAGAAGAGAAACGTGGAGCGTCTCATCGAACCCTCCGAGGTACCGAAATTTCAAGATGCCGAGGTAAGCGCGCGGGAAGTATAGCCCATGACGTTTGTGTCTATCGCGAACCGCTGCGATACGCCAGCCACCAGCTAAATACACCAATGGGAATGGTCGCCGCCAGCGCCCACCACAACGGCAACGCGACATCAGCCACCAGCCCCAGCACCGTAAAAGTAACCCAAAAGATCTTTTTTTCCACTCGCTGTTCCCGGCCTCACTAGAGTACGCCTGAAACAATCGTGCAGCCGATCATTGCGCCGCAAGGTTCAGAATTCGTAACGCTCTTATTGTAACTGCGGTTTTGTGGCACAGGGCACTCCTGTGCTTTGGCTTCCGTCTTAGCCGTCGCCAAGTTCTTTACATCAACCACCGTTTGAAATCGATTGACACTCATGTAAATCTGGCATCCGCTATTATTATAAGGATCGAAAATGACTCGGAATTCACGAAGCCTGAGTAGCAGACGCCAACCCGTGCCCCGGTCGGCGCCACAGTTTTCTGAAAGAAAGACACCCTTTCTACTCGACATTGCGTGCCGAGTAGAATATGACGCAACTTACAGAAAACAAAGGGTCAGCATCAAATCTACTCGACAATGAAATGAGCCGTTAGCGTCGCATAGAGCAGTGGCAAGCGGTCGAGTTTGCTCCGCAACTTTGCGGGTGCCAACTCTCCTAAAAAGGGAGGGGACAAGGTAAACTGATTGGCATCCTGGAGGATCAGTTGCGAGTTGGATTCATCGGTTGGCGAGGAATGGTCGGCAGCGTTCTCCTGCAAAGAATGCGGGAGGAGGGCGACTTCGCTCGTCTCGAGCCGGTTTTCTTTTCCACATCGAACGCTGGCGGCGCGTCACCCAAAGAGGCTGGCGGAGTGGTTCTCAAGGACGCGACGAATCTCCGCAACCTTGCGAGCTGCGACGTCCTGATCAGTTGCCGGGGCGGTGAATACACGACCGAAGTGTACGCTCCATTGCGCAAGAGCGGCTGGAAGGGATATTGGATCGACGCCGCGTCCACACTGCGCATGAGCGACGACGCCGTCATCGTTCTCGATCCGGTGAACGCCGACGTGATCGAATGCGGACTCGCGCGCGGCCTGCGCGCATTCGCCGGCGGGAACTGCACTGTCAGCCTGATGCTGATGGGCATGAGCCCCCTCCTCAAAGCCGGCTTCGTAGAGTGGATGACGGCGATGACCTATCAGGCGGCGTCCGGCGCCGGAGCCGCGAAAATGCTGGAGCTGGTGAAGCAGATGGAATCGCTCACCGGGCCCACGCGCAAAACTCCATCGGAAAACGCGCTGGAAGTCGATCGCATGGTCATCGAAGCGCAACGATCCGGGTCGTTGCCTGTTCAGGAATTCGCCGTGCCGCTCGCCGGAAGCCTGATCCCGTGGATCGATAAAGACATGCCCGGCGGCCAGACCAAAGAAGAATGGAAAGGCATGGCCGAGACCAACAAAATCCTGGATCTGAATCCGGCCGTGCCAGTCGACGGCATCTGCGTCCGCATCGGAACCATGCGCTGCCACAGTTCGGCGCTCACCATAAAGCTCAAGAAGAATATTCCTCTCGACGAAATCGAACAGATGCTGGCTGCCGCAAATCCGTGGGTGCGCGTGATTCCGAACAACAAAGAATCCACGGTGNNTGGACCGGAGTTCCTCGGCGCATTTACCGTCGGCGACCAGCTGCTTTGGGGCGCCGCCGAACCGCTGCGCCGAATGCTCGGAATTCTCCGCGCGCACACCGGCACGTAACGCTCCGCATCTTGACTGGCGACGCACTGGCGCCGGCCTTGCCGCGGTGTATAATCCCGCTGCTTTCAAGTGAAACTTACAAACCCGAACACGCATAGAAGGAACAGGAGGTTTTCATGAATCGAAGGATTTTCGTGATTTTGTTCGCGGTGGCGGTTTCTGCGCTGCCTGGTATCGCCCAAAGTTCAAAGTTGAACGGCACATGGAAGTTAGACAACGCCAAGAGCAACTTCGGCCAATTCCCTCCTCCAGCAAGCGAAGTTGACGTCATCACCGTCAGCGGCTCAGACTTCAAGCAGCAGGTCACAACCGCGAACGCGCAGGGCAGTCAGACCTACACGCGCTCGTGCAGCATCGACGGTAAGGAAGTCGCGCTAACACCCGAGGATCCCAGAGGTCATCTCGGCGCCATCACTCTGTCGAAGATCAAGTGCGCGTGGGACGGGTCATCCGTGGTCTTCACGGAGGGCGCAAACCTCCGGGGCTCGGATCTCACCGACAAGCTGACTTTCTCTCCTGCGGACGACGGCAAGACCATGACGATGGCCTCGCACATCACTTCTGCGACCATCAATGGCGACAGGACGCTCGTGTACGATGCGTCCGATCCCTCTCATGCAATGGCCGCGCCCGCTGCGAGTGCTTCCATGCCTCCGGCCCCCAGCCGAACTTGAGCGGGACCTGGACGCTCGACATTCCGAAGAGCAACTTCGGACAGATGCCCGCGCCTGCTAGCCAGGTCGATACGATTGCGGACAGCGAGCCGTCCATCAAAATTACTTCCGATCAAAAAGGCGGCATGATGGGCGATGTGAATAATACCGAATCGCTCTCGACCGACGGCAAGCCTACGAGTTCTCCCGGTATGGGAGGCGCGCCGGTAACGAGCACGGCGCATTGGGATGGAGCCGCGCTCGTGGTCGACTCCAAGACCAGCTTTCAGGATTCCGACGTCACAATAAAGGATACCTACACAGTAAGTGCTGACGGAAAAACTCTTACCGAAGTCACACACGTTGTGTCCAGCATGGGGAATTTCGACACGACCAGCGTCTTCGACAAGCAGTAGCCGCAAAAAACGGGCGGGACGTGCTGCAAGTCATTTCGTGGCCCGCCCTGCCCGCCGAAATCACGCACAGCAAATTCAACGCGGTACTGCGAGACGAATCAGCGAGCGGACTCTTCGCTCGGGCTCACGAAGCGAGTCCTCTCCCGCAAAGCGGCTGGACATCGCGATGCGGCTGAAAAAACGCGGCGCGCCGAATCTAGAAACGCTAACACGGCGGTTGACTTCTCACTCTTCCGCCACGCCATCCGCACCTCTACCTGGGCATCCGGTTCATCGAGCGGTATAGCTACCACCTCGGAACCCGCCGCCGGACGGCATACAATTTCATCCGGCATAATAAAAATTCCTTTGCGGGACGCCAGGAGAATTGTTTGCATGTCGCCATGGGGCGTAGGTTCCATCGGCACGTGAATCACGTTCGGGGTCACTCCCGCCTTGCTATACAACTCGAGTGTCTTCGCGTATAGGCCGATCGAAACACCTTGCTCGGGGAGGAACAATGGCTCGCTGATGAGATCCTTCACTCGCAGCGATTTACGTTTCGCGAGAGGATTCGATTTGCTCACATGAACGACCAAGCCTTCCTCGAACAAGAGTTCTGAATCCAGGTGGACAAGATCAATGGGAGGGCGGATGAAGCCCACATCGACATCTCCCTCCGCGAGAGCTCTGTTTTGCAATGTAGAGGAGGTTTCCTTGCAGTCCACTTCCACTGCGGGAAACCGTTTGGAGTGCTCGATCAGAACACGGCTGATGCGTTCTCCCAGGGCGAGACCTATGCCGATTCGTACGAGGCCCGTTTCGCCTGATTTGGCGAGACGAACGCATTCCAACATACGCTCGGTTTGAGTCGCCAAACTTTTTGCTTCCCGCAAAAGCGTCCGACCTGCATCTGTTAATGCGACCCCGCGACGGTCACGAACGAGGAGCTGCACATCTAACTCTTCTTCTAGCTGACTGATTTGCCTACTTAACGGAGGCACAGTAATGTGCAGGTGCTGTGCCGCCTTTGAATAGCTCAGGCGCTCGGCTACCGCTATGAAGTAACGTAGTTGGCGCAGTTCCATCGGAAGTTGCCCACCTTATATTCCGAATCGGTAACAGAAGCAATCAAAATAAGAAATAGACAACGGCTACCAAGTTGGTATTAGTGTCTCATTTCTTTTAGGCGATTCTCGTTCCTGACTAGGGGTGGGTTCTCAAATATTAGCGACCGATGGGCGTGCGCTCAATCTATATATTTCGGGCCCATGGCAGCAGGCGCGAGCCCTGTGAAGAATCGCTGACAACCGACAAATGTTCAAGGGGGAATGGCCGATGGACTCACGATTTGCGGGACGGAAGTTGGCGTTTTCGCTGTTGGTTTGCATCGCGGCACTCTTTCTTTGCGTGTCGTTGGCCTACGCGCAGTCGGCCGGCAGTGGCGCGATTACGGGCACGGTAACTGACCCACAGGGCGGCGCGATCGCCGGTGCAACCGTGACAATCACCAGCCTCGACACCAACCAGCTGCGAACCGCGACCACGGGCTCCGCCGGCGATTACAAGTTCTCCCTTCTGCCCCCCGGCAACTATTCGCTAAGATTCGTCGCGCCTGGATTTAAAACCTCTCAGGTAGCGTCGGTCAAGGTGAACGTGACCGAGACGGCGACCGCGAATGCATCTCTCGAAATCGGAGCGGTTACACAGACGGTCAACGTGGAGAGTAGCGTCTAGACGCTGCAAACAGAGAATTCCACCCTCGGCACAACGGTCACGGGAAGCAGCATTGCTGCGCTGCCGATGGCCAACGGCAACTATACGGAAATTCTTAGCCTCACTGCCGGAACCACTGCCAGCGTGGACAATGCCACGGCGCTCGGCAAGGGCACCCAGGACATCAGTGCCAACGGAGTTGACCCTGGCTCGAACAACTTCCAGATGGACGGTGTCGCGGTCAATAACATTGCCAACTCCGGGAGTTCGAACGACGGCACGATCTACACTGGAATACCGATCCCCAGCACGGACGCCATCGCCGAATTCAAAGTGCAAACCTCGACGTACGATGCCAGCTACGGCCGCAACCCCGGCGCCAACGTCAACGTGAGCACCAAGTCGGGCAGCAACGAGTTTCACGGATCGGCGTTCGAGTTCTTCCGCAACACTGTGCTGAATTCCAACGACTTCTTTCTGAAGCAGTCGCAGGCGACAAACAATGAGAACATACGGCCCGCCTTCGATCAGAACCAGTTCNNGCCGGCAACCGGAAAGACGACGGGTTGAACCGCAACCAGTACGGCCTGACGGTCGGCGGCCCGATCAAGAAGGACAAGCTGTTCTTCTTCTTCAGTTACCGGGGAACGCGCTCGAAGAACGGCGAGGCACCTCAAGGCCAGACCTTCGGTGCAAACTTGTTTTTCACTACTCCCAATCCCGATCCCACTCTTCCGCCTATCGTTCACACGACGATCGACACGTATGCGGCGCTCGGGTCGCGCGGCACGTGTATTGCGCCCGCTGCGTCACCAGACTTCAGCACCATCGCCAGTAGCTGCGATGCGACTGCGCAAGCGTTCGCCACTGGGATGAATGTCCAGAATATTGTGGGACTCAGGATCTTCCAGCTCACTACAGGAAGTGGCGCGGGAACGCCGAACAATTACTACATTCCGAGCCCGGTGTCGAATCCCAAGTTTTGCGATGACGCATCTGGCGTTTGCAACTTTGCTATTCCGGCGATCTATACCGAAAACCAGTATGTTGCCAATGCCGATTGGGTAATCAATAGCAAGCAGACGATCAGCACAAAATACTTTTACACTCACAATCCGTACACCACGTTCCTAGGGCAGGGAGGAGGCAACCTGCCGGGCACGCCGGAAGGCATTCTTTTCGGCAACCACGCCGCCGTGCTGAAGCTCACCTCGCTCGTAACCAATAACTTCGTAAACGAAGCGCGCGTTTCCTTTCAGCAAAACGTGAACTCGGCGACCGTCGTGATGCCGCCGGGCGGGTGCCCCACCGCAGCGCAGAAAAACTGCGGAGCGCCCGCCTCCCTAGGGATGCAGCCGTTGGTTCAGGGTTTCTTCGAGCCGCCCTCCTTCCTGAATGTCGCCACCGGGTATGGCATGTTTGGGGGCCTTCTGCCCGATAAGGGCCCGACGAACCAGCTTCAGGCCGCGGACCAGATTTCGTGGTCTCATGGCAGGCACAGCATTCGAGCAGGCTACGAATACGAATGGACGAACTGGCCCCTGTCGGATCAGGGCCTGCAGCAGGGACTAATGCTCGTCTTCGGCTATTCTTCTCTCCAAGGGGCCGGAGTGAACAACCCCTTCGGCGGCCAGGGCCTCTGGAACGTCGGATGTTTGTTTTGCGTGAAGAGCACTTCGGGTACAGGCCAAGGTATCATCCACTTCTATCAACTCCACAACCAAAACACGTATGTGCTGGACGATTGGAAGGTAAGTTCGCGGCTGACGATCAATCTCGGCTTGCGCTGGGAATACGACGGCTTACTCAGTGACAAGTATGGCCACCTCACGCAGGTCTGGGAAAACCGGATGGTCGCGAACGCCGACATCCCCACGTCTGTTGCCGCTGCGCTGACCAGTTCGACCGCAATCCAGCAGTATGTGGTGCCCAGCAACTTCATCTCGCACTTTGGGACGCCGCCGGCTGGCGTGGGCGTTTCCAGCAACAGAAACTCCGTCGAGGGGCATGCCCCATACAGCAACTTTGCTCCCCGAATCGGCTTCGCATGGCAGCCGCTGAGTGGCGGCAAGCTCGTCGTGCGCGGAGGCGCCGGAATCTTCTACGACCGCGTCGGTTTGGACAGAGTCGTGCACGCCTTCCAGCAGGGGTATCCGTACGCAGCCACGTACGACTTCGGGGCTTTTAGCCCGCGGTGGTTCCAATCCACGCTCCAGCAACCTTACCCCCAGATCCAACTCGTTTGCATGCCCTCGGATCTGGGTTGCAATTCGGAGCCCAACGGGCTTGGCTTTGCACCGCGCTATGCCAACTGGACGGGTAATCCGCTGACTACCACAAGTTCTGGCTTGAACACGCCCTTGGACCCGACGAGCGTACACACGCCGCTGGTCCAGGAATACAGCTTGGGCATTCAATACGAATTCGTGCATGGATGGGTCCTCGATCTCGGATACGTTGGATCGAAGGGAATCAACCTGACGGATTACGGCCACAATCACAACGGGGCGAAGATAATAACTCCCAGCAATGACCCTTACGGGTTCTGCTCTGGAGCGAACACAGGGCAACCATGCAACACTACCGCAAATACTGCCTTCCGGGTTCCGTTTGTGGGATACGAGCCGATTGGTTTGCAAAGTTCGGACAGTAACGGATATTCGAACTACAACAGTCTGCAGGCGACCGTGCGGCACCAGTTCTCCCACGGACTTTCGTTTCAAGCGGCCTATACCTGGGACAAGAACCTCTCCGACATATTCTATGCCAACTCGGCGGACATCAACGACGCCTTGGCCATGCGTACGCCGGCCGGATTGAACGGACCCAAAACCGGACAGTACGGGCGGGTTTCGTATGACCGGCAGCAGCGCTTGGCCGTGAGCTACAGTTACGACCTGCCCATCGGAAAGGATATGTCGGGATTCGCTGGCAAGGTGATCAAGGGGTGGAATGTATCCGGTGTCACGATTGCGCAATCCGGTGATCCCCTTACGTTCATCGATCCGAACAATACTGGCGGTGCCTACGGCACGAGCACCGCGCTCAGCTTCCAGGGCGTCTCAACCGCCCAGTTTTGCCCCGGATTCGGGAACTCGAATATCAAGAGTCCCGGCGGCACGAGACAAAACTTGAATAGTTACTTCAAAGCTGGCGTCTTCGGGTGCGCGGCGCCTTTGGTGCCGTTTGGCGGCCCAGGAGCTACCGATTATGGCAATTCGGGTGTCGGCATAGTGACTGGACCCGGCCAATTCAACTGGGACTTCACGATTATGAAGAACACGCAGATCACGGAGCGGGTCAGGATGCAGTTCCGGAGCGACTTCTACAATGCGTTTAACCACCCCCAGTTCGCCGACCCCGGCGCCGGCGGTTTTGGCGGCGTCGGCTTCGAGAACGTCACATCGCCAATTTACGGCGTGATCAGTCACACTAGCGTGAACCCGCGGCTGATTCAGTTCGGGCTGCACTTCTTCTTTTAGGATTTGACCCGCGGCGAGGAGACCGCGGCTGAAAAGGAATTGCATCGGTCAGGTTGGGCCTAACGGCGCAGGTTGGCCGATGCAGAGAATGTACCACCCACCACCCAGGGAGTCTGGCGCGGAGGCGAATTCGAGTCGCCGCGCCAAGCTTCCTCTTCCCTACCGCCGCAATTTATACGGGTTGGTCACGCCTCCGTTTGACACCGAATAGAGATTCTTTGACTATGTTCGCCGACCATTCATCGCGAAAAATTGACGGATCAAAGACAACGCTCGGCGCACTTCGGTCCCTTCACTTCACTCTGGGCAGGCAGAATGACAGGCGCCGTTGTTCATGCGAGCAGGTGCAATGTCCGCGGGACCGAGCGCTCCGGTACAACCAGCTGAATTGAACGCGAAACGACTTTTCGCGGTGTACACTCTGGGCCGGGATTTCGAACGAAACGATCCGAAAGCGTCGACGGAGGCAATCGTGGGGAGCGAATCACAAGCGCTNNCAATCGACCAGCGCCCCATGAGCGCTTTTCAGGTCTGGACGGTGTTGCTGTGCGGATTTGTGCTTGTCCTGGATGGCTTCGACGCCCAGGTGATCGGTTTTCTTACACCTTCGATCGCAAAAAGCACCGGCATTCCGGTTCACACGTTTGGACCCATTCTTTCCGCCAGCCTTGTGGGGCTGATGGTCGCCGCGATGGCGACTGGTCCCATCGCGGACCGATGGGGCCGCAAATGGCC
>PKUY01000401.1 GCA_003131705.1 Acidobacteriota bacterium
AGAAACTGTTCTACGCTCGATGCGGCTACTGTCATCTCGCCGGAGGAACCGGCACGTACATGCTCGGGCGGCGCCTCGGCAAGGATCGCGCGCTTCTCGAGACGCGGACCGATTTGAGCGCAGAATACATTCGCAAAATAACTCGAGTGGGAATTAACACTATGCCGCGGCACAACCGGATCGAAGTTCCGGACTCAGAACTAGACTTGATCGCCGTGTATCTCGCACGGCCCGCATCGGCTCGCGTCGATGCGGATGGCAAGATACAGAATCCTGACTCGAAGGGTGGCGCACATGAATAGGCGCGACTTCGTCAAGCGCGCGGGCGCCGCGATTCTTCCCGTTGCCATTCTCGGCCCGCGATTACTATCCGTGAGCGCGGCAGTTGGCACGATCGCCGCAGATCATCCGATGATTTCGCCGATAACCTCGGTGATCTACGATGAACGTTACAGCGATTGCAGGGTTTTCGCCGAGGCTCTTGTCCGCGGAGGCGCAGTCCCATTCGCGCTGAACGGTAATTCCGCAAAGTCGATCAACGGTGACTCAGCAAGTCTATGGTACGGTGCTCTCTGGACACATCCCGCGTGTCACGGCGGCCGAGTAGCTGGATTCACAACGTACTCCGATTTCGGCGTTTCGCAATCATGCGGAAGGGAATTGGACCTGAAGATGATTTACGAAGGCAGGCATGATTGCCGCGCATCGGCAACCGTAAGGCATCGTCTTCGCAGCATCCCCGACGCACACGAAAAGACCGGGGCGTGTTTTGAAGAGAACGCATCCTGGCCCCGAGCTCTAGCTCACACACTCTGCCGCATCTCGCCCGCCGATTCACACAGCATCGGTGCCTCGAACGCGTTCTCGAATCGCACCGCAGCGTGGGCGGAGACAATCGCACGGACATCTCGATCGAGCGATCACCCCGGCTATTTAATGTCCTGGCTTCTCGCTCCCGGAATTCGGTCGGGCCAATCGATCCAAGTCGGTTTGCGCTCATAACTGTTTTCTGGCGAGCGGTTTTTCGTAGGTTCCGCGTTGTGCAGAATCTGGAGGGCCTATGGCGGTTCTTTAGCGAGGCCGAAGAGGTCGCTAATGGTAAAGCTGGGCAGTCCACGCTTGACGCAATTCCGAAGGTGCTGGATTTCCTGAGCGGCAGTCTTAAGATGGGCGCCACGGCTCATTAAGCATCGGCATTTCAGTCGTTTTGTTAGTCGGGATCAGCAGGCCGCAAAACATAGCGGGGGATTCGAGTGGTCAGATGGATCGAAGCGGCGAGTCGGCACGTTCTTGCCGGATGATTTGGGCTACGGGATTTGACCTGTGAACGGGTCGGCGCCGATTGTGCCGCGCAATTCGGCGAGATAAGCAGGGGAAGTGACGCGGGCCAACTGGGCGCGGGCCTCGCGAGTCCGTTCTTCGACGTTGAAACCGCCCGCGGCCGACGCGAGCGTGTCCGCCTGATGAAAGTTTCCCAAGGCTGCGACGTGGCGACGCCAGAGCACAATGTCGCGCTCTTGTTTCACGCGCAGCCGTTCGCGATACCAGTCGCTTTGCAGCACGGCTTCGCGGTCAAACATCGTGCGGAAACGCGGATCGTTCAGTGTCATTCCTTCGTAGCTGCCCTGCGCCATGATATGCAGGAGCGCCTTTAGCGGAGGGCACGCAGCTGCAACGCTGCCATCCTCGAAATAGTTCAGCGCCACGCGACGCTGGGCGTCCACAATGGCATCCACACCGGCGGCGAACAATTCGAGGCTCTGTTTTTCCGGGCGAAGCATCTCCTCGGCAAACACTGCGTCGGGTGTTTCGAACAGACGCCCAAGGAAGCGGTCGGCGAACAGGGTGGTAATACGGTAGCCCAAGCGGCTCGCGAGAATCGTTCGACCGCCAAACTCAAAATCCTCGATGCGTTCGAGCAAGCCATGCGAAATCATGAAGCGCGGATCGCGCTCGTGCACGCGCATGCGGCACCAAATCTCCGGCACGAGCATGCTGATGTCATGATCTACGCGGACGTTCGGTCCGACGTAGCCCGCAGAAGTCGTGAAACCCGCGTAACCGGTCATGACCGCAGACACCAGAGCGTTATTTAAATCGACGACCGGCCACAGCGCGTTGAACGGTGCTTTGGTGAGCGCGCCTTCGCTGCCGAATCCGGTCGTGGATGGCGACTTGCCGGTGAGACTCGAAACAAATTCCATGAACAGCTCGGGAAGTTCTTGATAGTGGATCGGGTTGTAGACGGCGAGCGGCGGCAGACCGATCTCGGGGTCGGGCGGACTATTTCTGCGTCCGGCGAGCACTGAGTTCACGGGGAAGTGAACGGGCTTGTTCGACGGTATCTGGCGTTCCAAGCGTGCCGCGATTTCCGCTAAGTGAGTTTCGCGCGGATTTTCAAGGTCCGGGCGTTTCTGCAGGTACCTGGGATTCTTGGATGGCTTTCCGCCGACCATTCTTGGGTGCGCGGAGGAAACCACGTAAGAACCAGGGACGCCTGCGACAAAGCTTTCGAGCAACTTTTTCATCGGATTCGTGAATCTATCGAACTCAGAAACGTGACCGGTGATTTTGGCGGCTTGCTCGACGGTGAACGGCTCGTAGTTGGTCAGAAATGTTCCGGGGCTGGCGATATCCGCTTCGGCTTGCTTGTCTGCGCCGCGATGAATCGCATCGTCAGGTCGTTGAAAGCGCAAAGCTTCGCAATCCACCACAAGTTTGACGCTAGGGTCGGTGAATTCCGCGTCGAGCCCACTCAGGCTCTCCCGTGGCAGCACCACCGAAGCGGTAATATCGTCCTCGACCTGAACTTTGTACGCGGGATGAAAGTCGGGCCGCAATTTGTAAATGCGCCAGGAACTATCCTGGTCGTAACCGACGCGCAGGTAGTAATTCACAAGCTTCTGATTGTCGAACTTCAGCTCGTGTCCAAGAACTCCGTTGACGCGGTCGACAGCAAAGTGTTCGCGCCAGCTATCGCCCCATTCCGGCCGGTAATAGCGCTTCACGGTAAACAAGAGTTCGCGAATCGTGTACGGCAACGTGCCGATCCAGGCGTTGTGGTCGTCCGTGTATTCTGGTGAAGGCGTGAAAAGGTGGATGACGGAGCCCATGGTTCGCTCGGGGCTCAGGATCGGGCGGTGCGCGCGCTCATTGGAAGGGCGGCTTTTGTAAATCCCCGCGAAATCCTTTTTGAAGATCTCAGCTACCTGCTCGATGTCGTGTTGGTAGTCGCCGACAAAGACGGGCCCTTCGAGAATCACGTTGGCGATGGACTTCGAGATTTCCGACTTGCCGCCGCCTGAAACGGTGCAAGGTTTGTGGCACAGCGTTCCGCGCGGCCGCGCACCGACAAGTCTCCATGTCGAACCACCCGATTGCTTCTCCATATGCAGCCGGAAGCCGTTGGGGAGCACGTAGGTCGCGTCGGCGCGAAGTGTCAGGCGACCAGTTGCTCCCTCGTGGTTCCATTGGACCAGGCCTTTGCGAACACTGACTTCGGAATTTTCAGGCACATACAAAATATTCGGGTAGCGCCGGTCGACCGCGTAGCCTTCCGAATGGAGTTCAACGAGCGGTCCGAGCAGCGCCATGGCATCGCGGAAGCTGGCTTTTTTTAAACTCACCGCGTTGGCCGCCCGAAAATCCTGTCCCAAAACGTATGTGGCGAACGCGATTGCACCGCCGGCGTGCTCTTCCTCGCAGAGACCGTACAAGTTGGCGGCGTAGCTGATCTGCGTTTTCACTTCTTTCTTGCAATAGCCGTAATAGTTGTCGGCGATGATCGTGATCATCACACCGTGCTGATCCCGGCATGCTACTTTGAACGCGCCGCCGCCGTTGTAAGGCTCGTCCGCATCGCGCCAACACATTCCATCGCGACGCTGGCGTTCGGTAGCGTCTTTCTCGTGCGGCAGACCTACATCCTTCTTCTTAATACCGGCAAGGTGCGGCGCGACAATGACGCAGCCGGTGTGGCCGGTCCAGTGCATTATGTCGAGAGCCGCGTCATTTTCCGGCAGATATGGATCACCTGCATTTCCAAAAATACTTTCGACAAAATCCAGATTGCTCACCAGGCTGCCCGGCGCGAAGAAGCGGATTTCCATGGTCTTCACCGNNGGCCGCAGCAGAAGAGACACAAAGATTCGAACAGCTTCATCCTGATCGGCAGAGAAGGGCAGCGTCATCAAGTCTGGCGGAGGGTTGAACGCCGCAGTCAACAAAGCGGCGAACGTTTTCTTTGGAACCGCCTCCTTGTCTGCTGGCACCGGAAAGCCGCCCTCGACGATGTGAAAAATTCCCTGCGTGGTGCGGCGGTCCGTCTTGGGATTGTGCAGAATGCCCTGGGGCACGCGGTAGGACTGCAAGTAGGGAGAAGTAAAAGTGGCGCTTCTCAGCGGCAAGGACATCACGCGCGCGAGACGGAGCCGGTCCAGCAGAAAAGTGTTGCCGGGAGCCTGCGCTGCGCCGCGCTGGGACACATCCTTCAAATAGTTGTCGAGGAACGCCTGAATTCGCTGGTCCGCGGGACACAGCAGATTCCCGAGCATCAAATCTTTTTGGTGATAGTTCCGAAGGAGGGGGCGGGCGATCTCGAGAAATTCGGAGTCGGTACGGCGGCTTGTCTGATGGCCGAGCGCGGCCAGTTTGAGGTCGATGTAACGAACTACTTCAGCTTCGGTGGCAACGGATGCGGTCGTTATCGGCGAATTTTCCGGGAGACAGCCGGGTGCTGGGTGCGCCATTTCGAATCATACCACAGGGCCTAAAACGTTCGGGCCAGCGATTCATGCTGGTCAACGGGCTGCGGCCGCTGGACTAGGCCGACGCGGTCAGCATCGGCGGGCATCGCTTAGTATTTTCTTCTGCACTCTTCCGTTCCTGCGGGGCGTTGAGTCAACAGCCGAGACATATAGAACTGCAAGAATTGTTGCGTGTCCGATCGCAGGCATGCCTGCACATTTGCCGGTCCACTCGCTTCCCGTGTGTAACGTTTGTTGTCGACGGAGATAAACAGCGGCGTGGTCGGGCAAAGCTCCGGACGAATGACATACGCCACAGGAACCGCGTCAAATAAGGTTGGGGTCACCAGGCGATACGACTGGCTCCATTGTTGGTATAGCAAAGTCAATGCGTCGGTCAGCGGAGTGCTCGCCGTGAAAAGTTGTTCCCGCATAACCTCACCCAGAGGAATAATGGTCGAATCCAAAGGCATCAAGTAGATGGGAACGCCTGACAAAAACAGCTTCCTGGCCGCGGAAATATCGGAGTAAATATTATATTGCGGATCAGGACCAGCCGAAGCACGAGTGTCGTAGCCCTTGCGAATCGATCCACCCATCACAACAACTCGCTTCAGTTTTGAAAACGTTTGGGCATCCTGATCGATTGCCGCGCCGATATTGGTCAACGGAGCAATCGAGACGAGCGTAATCTGGCCAGGATTCTTCTTAACCTGATCTAGAAGGAATGTCACCGCATCCGGATGTTGCCTTTCAATTCCTGCCTTTGCCCAAGCTGATTGCGAAAAAGAGGTTTTGCTTTCGGTTATGATTCCGGTCGCAACGGGTATATCGCTGCGCCCCGTTGCGCAGAGCAGCCGGTCCAGCATTTGGGAACGAAGGGGAGTATCGCCCCAAGCCGAAGTGAATCCAATAATCTTGACCTCGTTGCTCGCGAACGCCAAACCGACGGCGAAAGCGTCATCCACGTCATCTCCAATATCTGTATCGATGATGACTTTTTCGGGGGCTGGAACGGGTGGCTTCGTCTGCGCAATCAGTGTTTCGGAAGGAAGAAGCCAAAAACATACGCATGAAATACAAACCACGAGCGCCAATCGCTTGCTGGCCATGTTCTCCAACTTCCGTGATAAGTTCTTGGAAAAAATGGCGGGGACGACGAGACTCGAACTCGCGACCTCTGCCGTGACAGGCGCGAAGTCATCCGCTGGCCTACGCAGAATCAGCAGGTTGCGCGTGCGGTTGTCGGAGACGGTTGGCCTTGTTGGTACTCACTGGCGCATTTTGTGCAACGTTTTGTGCAACGCGGCCGCGATTTAATCGGGGAGACCGTAATGCTTCCGGAGCTTCTCAACCAAGTGCCCAGCAAATGAATCGATGCGACCGCTTTGCGTTAGGCCGAAGCACAATCCTTTGCATTCAGGCCACAGCCTAAAAAGGTCATCTCATAATCCCTATGTTGTTCTACCTGATGGCAGTACACAGCGTGCTAAAGCGATGGAAGCGGAATCCGTCCGTCGTTCCCCAGTTGGCGGCAAGTCGCCACAACCAAATACGATCCTGCCGGAAGGATTTATCAAACCAGTTATACGAACAACGATGGCTCCAAGGCGGTGCAATCCCTTGCGTATGACACTCAAGGTCATCTGCTGACCGCGGCGTGGGGCGGACCGGACGGGCCGATCAGGGAGACAATCTACACTTACGACGCACAGGGCAGGCTGATCGGCATTACTGGGGAAGGCGAATGGAGTACGGCTTTCGAATACTACGATCAAGGCCGCAAGACGCGGATCATAAGGTCTGAGCTGAAGGCTTCGTCATCCAGCACCGACAATCGGGCCCGCGGTGTTCAGATCGAGAACGAAAACGCCGGTCTCTTCGTTTTCCCGCCAGTCGGCGGACTAGTGAAAACTTTGTTCAACGAACACGATCAGCCCCTCGAATCGCAGGTATATGCGGCGAGCGGGGACCTCACGAGCCGGCTGACTCGCACGTACGATGCCCAGGGACGCGTGTCGGAATCAAGTTACGTAATTGTGCTTTCGGGGCGTTTTGAGACTCGCGATCTTTCGACGAACAGCTGGTGGGTCGCTCTTCTCTCGTTCGGCCAAGGCTGGCACAACAACCATCACGCCCATCCGGTTTCGGCGCGCCACGGTCTGGCGTGGCACGAAATCTCAACTGGTACGGCATCTGGATGATGAAGAAACTTGGGCTGGCCCGCCAGGTCCATTCCGCCAAGCTTCTTTCGCCGCAGCGTGAGGACGAAATCCTTCCTTCCGAATTTGCACAACGCGACTTGGTCTCTGCTCGATTGGGATTCGGCGGTCAGCAAACGGATGCTATGAGCGGGTCCAGATTGTCACGCGCTTCCGCGAGGGGCTGTGGCGCCTTCGCCGGATTGCGAACCGCCTAGCTGAAACATCTTCTTAAATTCGGCAAGCCATCTCCTATTGTTATGTGAGGTGGCCGATTTGAAGGCGAGTGTGAAGTACGCGCAGAATTGTCTCGCGTCCGATCATGCCAATAATGCGGCCTTCCGCGAGAATCGGCATTTGATCGATGTCTTCACGCTGCATTCGCTCGAGGACGCCGAGCGCGGGCTCGTCCGGCGCAGCGCTGTGGACATGATCTAGCGAGAGCATTGCGGCTTGAACGGAATTGCTGGACCAATTTTCACGAGGCACCTTGCGTACGGCGTGCAACGTGATCATCCCGACCGGGGTGCCCGCACCGGTTACGATGTGGCAGCGGCGCCCCGTGCGCAGCACTTCATGAACGTATTCCTCGAGTGACAGATCGCGAGGAACCGTTGGAACATCGCTGGTCATCATGTCCTCGGCTCGCAACCCGGTGAGCGTGCTTCGAATCGCGACATGCGCATAGCTCTCCTGCGCTGCGCTTAGCAAGAACCAGCCGATGAACGCTATCCAGAGGCCGCCGATCCAATTGCCGTTCAGCGCTTGCCAGATTCCAACAATGATCATCAGATAGGCGAAGGCTCGTCCAGCATTTGCGGCAATCTGTGTCGCATGCGTGAAATTCTTGTTGATGCCCCAAACAATGCCTCGCAGGATGCGCCCACCATCCAGAGGAAATCCGGGCACCAAGTTGAACAGCGCCAGCAACAAATTGATCCACCACAACCAGCCGGCCGCCGCTGCGACCATTTCGTTTCCATGCCAGAAGTGGGCTATCAGCCAGAAGCAACCGGCTAGGAACAGGCTCGAGAGCGGACCGGCAACGGCAATGTTGAATTCCTGCTTCGCGCTTTCGGGCTCACGTTCAATGCTCGACAGACCGCCAAAAACGAAAAGTGTGATCGACCGCACCGGGATTTTGTAACGCATGGCCACGACACTATGACTCAGCTCGTGAAACACTACAGACGCGAAGAAAAGCACGCTAGTGACGATTCCAAGCATCCAGTGTTGCGCCGGTGTCCAGTGAGGGTGCTGTGAGGTAAACTGTGTTCGCAGTGAGACTGTGATCAGCGCGAAAATGATGAACCAACTTGGATGCAGGTAAATCGGTATGCCAAAAACCCGCCCGAGAGGTACGCCCGAACCGTGCGCGGGAGGTCGTTGTGCCATCGTGCCTGTTCCAAGGGGCTGAGACATTGCTTCCTATCTACCGGACTTAATTCCTAGGAAATCTCTCGTGCTACGCCCGATGATATGGTTACGCCTGAGGATCCTTTTGGCGCGTGGCTTTAGCGCCTTTGAGAACCCCAACGCCTACCATTGCGATGGTACTACCTTCCTCGGGCGAATTTTACAATCCAGATAAAATTCCTTTATCAGCAGGAAACGGATTCGGAGTGGCGAGACCTTGTCATTCGCCAAAATACTTGCGGGGCGAAGAATCAGCGACTTACGGCCCTGATCCTGAGGGCAGTCTGCTATAACCCTGGCTCATGTACAACCTGTTTTGGCTCTGGTTCGGAGTACTCATTCGCCTTTTTCATAGTCGTGGGAAGCTTGTGTTGGAGAATCTCGCGCTTCGACAACAACTCGCCGTTCTGAAGCGCCGACATCCGAGGCGACGTCTTGCGGTGCTCGACAAACTGTTCTGGGTAGCAGCTAGTCAATTCTGGTCAGGATGGAAACAGTCCCTCATCGTCGTCACGCCCGAAACCGTGGTCTGCTGGCACTGGTCGGTTTTCGTTTGTACTGGAGGCTGATCTCTAAAGTCAGGGCGCGCACCGGGAGAAGGCCGACGTCGAAAGAAGTTCGGGAATCGATCTTCCGAATGGTTGCCGAGAATCCGACATGGGGCGCGCCGCGGATTCATGGTGAACTTCTCATGCTCGGCTTCGACGTTTCCGAAAGAACTATTTCGCGTTGGATGCGCCGAGCACCGAGAGATCCGGAACCCGCCAAGCGATGGCTCGCGTTCCTGCGCAACCATCGTGAAGCGATTGCTGCGATGGACTTCTTCACGGTCCCGACGGTCACCTTCGGCGTACTCTACTGCTTCTTCGTTATCGGCCACGACCGACGGCGTATCCTGCATTTCAATGTCACGAAACATCCCACCAGCAGGTGGGTTGTTCAACAGTTGCGGCAAGCCTTCCCGTTCGACTTGGCTCCCCGATTCTTGATCTTTGATCGTGACGCCAAGTACGGCTTGGAAGTTCCTGCAGCTGTGCGATCCATGAAGATAGATCCTGTTCAAACCTCGTTCCAGAGTCCTTGGCAAAACGGGGTCGCGGAGCGTTGAGTCGAAAGCTGCCGACGAGACCTGCTGGATCACGTCATTGCGGTGAACCGACGCCATCTGAAACGGCTGCTCACTGATTATGTCAACTACTATCACGACGACCGCACGCATCTGGGGCTGGGGAAGGGAACGCCGAACTGCAGAACTCGCTCCCCAGCCTCCGGTCGGATCATTTCTCACGAGCGACTCGGCGGGTTGCATCACCGTTACGATCGCGCTGCCTAGTCTGGACAACTTTTCGTCCATCCTCATATATCATGTACGCCGCATGCGCGCGCAGGTCCCCGCCTAACAGAACCTACGCGCTACCGAAAGCAATTCTTGGCCGACTGTAGGCTCCCTGTTCACGCTGTGGCGAGAAAGAATCGCGCCATTTTCGGCGCGGATAACATATTGGCGAGGGACAGCCCAGATTAAGCGCGACCCGTTTATTTGGCCCAAAAAGAAATCGTGAAGCGAAACTGCGGCTGGTGCGCGGAGATTTTTATACGTGAACTAGCTGGCGAATACGCCGTACACGGATTTGCCTCTCGCGCTTGCGGGTTTGAGCGATGTCGTAGGAGCCTTGCATCCGCATGAGCGTGTCCATCCTCACTCCAAAGGCTTTCTCAATGCGGAGCGCCATGTCTCCGGAGAGGTCAGCCTTGCCGTTCAGGAGGCTGGACAAAGCGGGCCGCGAAACCCCAAGCGCGATAGCCGCCGCGGTTACCGTCAGGCCCGCAGGCTGGATGATCTCGGTCCGGATGAAATCTCCGGGATGGGACGGGTTTTTCATAGGCATGGCGTTTACTCCTTCTATCCTAGTGGTAGTCTTCCAAGTT
>PKUY01000350.1 GCA_003131705.1 Acidobacteriota bacterium
ACGATGCGCCCGGCGCCCATATTCAGATGGCCGACTTCGCTGTTGCCCATTTGCCCTTCGGGCAATCCGACGGCGGGGCCGGAGGTGTGGATCAGGGTGTTGGGAAATTCCTTGAGCAGGCGGTCGTAGTTGGGCTTGCGCGCAAGGGCGATGGCGTTGCCCACGGTCTCAGCGCGGTAGCCCCATCCGTCGAGGACGGTGAGAACGATTGGCTTAGGGCGCTTGGTCATGGCTTCCCGCCCAATCCGATCGGCAAAAGTGTGCCGACCGACACCCCCTCATTCCATTGTCGAGTAGACGTGACGCCCAATTCTACTCGGCAGCCATTGTCGAGTAGAAATCGCGGTGTGGGGTGAGAGCGAAGGCGGGAAACTTCAAAGACCCCACCCTCACAAACCGAGGATGGGGCACCCGGACCAACTCGTGAAATGTTGAGGTTAGAACGAGTCTCGATCGTTTCTTTTCTGTGGGTTAGACCGGATTCCAATAACTGGGTGTTGCGATTAGAAAACAATAGGCGTTGGCGAACGGCCAGTGGGAAGTGAGTAGTGAGCCGTCTCCCGGCATCGCGTGTAAACCACGCGCCGGGATCCCGGTCCGTGGTCCGGACTAGGAACTCGTGCCCCGGCATCGCGTGCAAACCCCGCGCCGGGATCCCGGTCCGTGGTCCGGATCGGGAATTGGTGGAAGGCAAAGTGAGGCCGAGACGAGGGGGTGATTCATAAGCGGCAGGCGAGACACACGACGGGAGCACCGCCGCCGGGACGCAAGTGTTGCGTCCTGCCCGCCGTCGGCCCGGTTCGAGTTTCATATATTCAATCATCGCGAATTACGTTAGCACGAGGGGAATGGGTTGCAAGGGGATGTTGGTGTAAAAAATCGGAGGCTAGAGTGCCGCCTCCCAGGCCATGAAACCCGCGGAATGCCGCGTTTCTTGGTTAAGACATCCTTGCCCGTGCTATGCAGAGTCGCCTATGGTTTTCGGGGCGTTCACGACGTACGTAAGGACGGACTCGCGATCAGACTTTGGCAGCATCTCCGTGCAGTTCCTGGCTTCGACATCGGCAAGGATTACGCGATGGCCATCGCACGGAGAGCCACTTTTGAAGTTTCCACTCGTTCCTCGACCGCCAGCGCCAGCGACCTCCGATGACCCGGCGGGTAAAGAAGTTATCAGGAACTCATAAGGGGTTCATAAAATAGTCAGATTTTCAAAAATGTGTTAGCTTTCGGTCGAAAGTCCAGAGGGAATTTCATGCAATCGCCTGCTCAAACGGCTGAGACCTCGAAAACGATGCTGTGGGCCGGACGCATCATCAGCGGCGTGGTTGTACTGTTCATGCTTTTCGACGCCGTAATCCATTTAATGAAGCCGGCTCCCGTGGTTACGGCATTCGCGCAACTGGGATACCCGATCGGCCTCGCCCCGGTGCTCGGAATCATCGGGCTCGTTTGCGTTGCGCTGTATGCGATTCCGCGCACGTCTATTTTGGGCGCGATCGTACTCACGGGCTATCTGGGTGGGGCCGTCGCGTCCCACCTGCGTGTGGGCGGCTCGCTTTTCGGTGAAGTTCTGTTTCCGGTGTATTTCGGAGTGCTGGTTTGGGGAGGGCTTTTCCTGCGCGATGAACGCCTCCGCACACTGATTCCGCTGCGAAGTTAGGCTGCGCGGCAGCGGAGCAGGAGTGGCGGCACTGGACCAACGTCCTCCATCACTTTAGTCGATTTAAAACTTCTCGGAGGGAACCATGAGCAATGTGAGTGTTGGAGCGCGATGGTGTTCCTGGGCCCCGTATTTCCTCAGCATGCTCCGCATCATTGCGGCGTTTCTTTTCGTGCAGTACGGGTCAGCGAAGCTGTTGGCTTTCCCCGCAACCATCATGCCGGGCGGCGGCACCGTACAGGTGACATCGCTTCCTGGTTTCGCCGGCACGCTGGAGTTGGTGGGAGGCGCGCTGTTGCTTCTTGGGCTGTTCACTCGGCCGGTCGCGTTCGTGCTGTCGGGCGAGATGGCCGCGGCCTATTTCATGGCGCACGCCCGCGGAGGTTTTTGGCCGGTTCTCAATGGCGGCGTGCCTGCGGTTATCTTCTGTTTCGTCTGGCTGTATATTTCCGCGGCCGGCCCAGGGCCGTGGAGCATCGATGCGCTTCTGCGCGGCAGTGTGGGCCAATCCGAATGATCTGATTAAGTCGCGCGCCAGAAGTCGATCGCTATAAAAGTGACGAACGTGAAGAATCGGCGTGCGAGGGAGCGCACGCAAGAAGAATGGGTGTATCATCTGCGACCGAAACCGGAATGGAAGGCCGATGAAGATCGGCTGCTTCCGTTCGACGGTGTGGGCCGGAATAAAGAGTCTGGTCTGTAATACGGGACCAAGGGGGGATTCGCATGAAACAAGGTTGGGGTCTGTCTCTATTTGTGAGTGTGCTGGCAGGATTGTTTTTCGTTCCAGCGCGCGCATCCGCGCAACAGTCCTGCGAAAGTCTGACATCGCTGAAAATTCCGAACGTGACGATTACGTCGGCGACGTCGATCAACGCGCCGCCGGATTTCGAAGTGCCCAGCACCGGCGGACGATTCGGCACTCCGGCCGGATTGAAAGTGTCGGTGCCCTTCTGCCGCGTGGTCGCGTTCTCGGCGCCGACGAGCGATTCGCACATTTCATTTGAGGTGTGGCTCCCTGTCGCCGCGAATTGGAACGGGAAGTACATAGGTATCGGGAACCCCGGGTTCATCGGATCAATTAGCTACGCTGGCCTGACCAGGGAAATTGCACGCGGCTCGGCCACGGCTTCAACCGATACGGGCCATTCGGACGTCGGCGCGACGAACGAAGCGCCGTCCGGCTGGGCGATCGGTCATCCGGAAAAGGTGGCCGACTGGGGATACCGCGCGGTCCATGAGACGACCTCCACGGCCAAACAGCTCGTCCAGGCGTTTTACGGCAAGCCGGCAAAACTGTCTTTCTGGAGCAGTTGCCACGAGGGCGGCAACCAGGCGCTGACCGAGGCGCAGAAATACCCGACCGACTTTGACGGAATCGCCGCCGGGGATCCTGCTTACTACATCACGCACCTGCAGGCGGTGTCGGAGTACATCACGTGGGTGGCGCTCAAGAATGGAGTCAAGTCTCCGGGATACATCCCGCCCAGCAAATATCCCGTGATCCACAGGGCCGCGCTCGACGCGTGCGATGCGCTTGACGGAGTGCGCGATGGCGTAATCGAGGACCCCACACGCTGCCACTTCGATCCCGAGACGATCCGCTGCCCGGGGAACGCGGACTCTGCTTCCTGTCTTACCGCTCCGCAGATTGCAACGGCCAAGCTGATTTACGCCGGGCCGAAATTTTCGGACGGAAAGCAGATCTACCCCGGCTTCGATCCAGGCAGCGAACTGGGCTGGGGATTGATGGCCGCTGGTCCCGAGCCGCTGAGCATCAGCACGGGATTTTTCAAGAGCGTCATTTTCGGAAATCCTAATTGGGATTTCCGCACGTTCGACGTGGACCGCGACACGCGCACGGCGGAATCGAAGGCCGGCGCGGCGTTGGATTCGTTCGATCCGAACCTGAAGCCATTCAAAGATCACGGCGGAAAGCTGCTGCTCTACCAATCATGGGACGAGGCAATTATTCCTCCGCGAAGCGCCATCGACTACTACGAGAGCGTCCTAGCCGCGATGGGCGGACAAAATCAGACGCATGATTTCTTCCGTTTGTTCATGGTGCCTGGAATGGGGATGTGCCCGGGCTTCGGTATGGGGAATGACGGCACGTTCGACGCGATGGATGTAGTCCAAAAATGGCGCGAGACCGGCATTGCCCCGGACAAAATCATCAATACTCACAAAGTCGCAGGTGTTGTGGACAAGACGCACCCGGTCTGCGCCTATCCGCAAGTGGCTGCGTACAACGGCACTGGCGACATGAACGACGCTGCCAGTTTCACTTGTAAGAACCCGAAACGGTGAGCACGGGGAAATAGTCGCGGCCGGGTCTTCACCAAAATTCGCTGTCGCCTATTCGGCGATCCTACCTACGGGTCCGTTCGAAATTCGTGGCAACGCTGCCGAATGGCGGCGCGCTCGGGCGGACCCGGCAGCCACCACCAACGAACCCCAGGTCCTCAATAGATTTTCGCGAGCAATGCCGCGGCGATTTTCGAGCGGTACAGCACGACGCCTAGAAACGTGCCGAATGTGTTGGTGACCAAATCTGTGGTACCCGAATCTCGCGTGGGAAGCCGCGACTGCAGGATCTCAATGGTGAGACTAACGGCAAATCCCAGAGCCACGGTGGCAAGCGCTGCCCGCTTGATTGGCCGCACCAGCGACCAGAAGGCGCAGAAGACGAAACCCAAGGGGAGGAGGCCGCCAATGTTAACGAGGATATCTTTCGCGTAGCGCCGGCTGGGATTGTACTCCTTCCAGAAGGGTTCCAAGAAGGTCTGGTGCAACAGCGAGTATCGCGAGGGAATGTACAGATCGATTCCCGTAGGAACGGCGTCACGAACAACCGAGCCGGCACGCTCGTTAAAAAGATACAGCGCACTCACGGGTTCATCGGCAGAAAGCTCGGGGCGCCCTTGGGTCGTCCAGGTTTGATAGTGCGAGAGAACCTGCAGCGGCATCAGCTCTTGAGGATAAATTGCGATCCCACGAAAGTCGCCGAACCATACTTGACCTATCACCGGAGAATTACCGAGGACCAGTTGGCCGGTGAAATCATTGCCAAGCGAAAACTGTGGAAACTTGCCGGCCAAAACCCCGTCCATATACATCGTCGTCTGCCGGGGTCCTGAAGTGATGGTTATAAATACTGGCTGGATTTTTCGGAACACGCCCTCGATTCCGATCACACCGGTTCGACGAGGGTCACTCTGGATCTCTCGTCGCAGCACGAGGTTGGAAAAATACTGTTGCAGCGAAAACTGCATGGGATTTTCGGGCGTCGAAAACGCAAGAAGAGTGGACGAGCCAGCCAAACGGCCCGGTTTCAACCAAATCTCGAGGCTTGACGAGGCCTTTTCCGGCGCGCCCGGCATCTGAAATGTACCGGGACTGAAAATCGTTCCGTAATGGCCGAAACGAACGCCATCCTGATTTCCGAGCCAGGTCACTGCGTTGCGAGGTGGCCGAAACGGAACGAGCCCGGCGGCCAGTGTGACGCACAAGACCACCGCGCAGATCAGGCTTAGGATTTTCTCTCTCATTATTTTCCGCCTAGCTAAAGCGCCTTCCGAACGGCCGGTCGATACTGTTTCGAAGCCCCGTTCTGCAGGCCCAATCAAAATATGCACGGCTTCACATCCCGCGGCAAGAGACTTCCACGATGGATGGGCAAATATGGCCAAATGGAAAAGCTCTAAATAGGTTCGAATAGTCGGGAAGCTCGAATGTCAGGAAATTTTATAGACCGGGACAAGGAACACGGCTTCGAGGTTCGTGGTCGGCTGATCGGAAGGCAGGCGGAACTCGACGGGGATGTCGTTTCCGGCGAGACCTGTGAGGCGATCGCGGTCCTACGTCGCGACATCTTTGTAAAGCTCGTAGCACACAACGCTTGTCGAACGGTTCTGGCCGCTGCCCGTGGTCACGTATCTTTCCTGGACGCAGCGCAGGGGGAGCGTCAACTCATCGATTGCGGAAATATCATGCGGGGAGCGAAGACGCGCGCGAAGCGTTCCACCGAGGGAATACGGGAAGAAATCGTAGGTCAGGAAGCTATTGCCGTAACGCAACAGGTCCAGAAGCATCGCGGCCCAGCGGTACCAGAAGATCAGCCCGAACAAGCCGAAAATCACAGCTCCCGCAAGGAACGGCCAAGCCCCCCGCAGTCCTACCCAGCCAAACGGAATCAGAAACGCGTTCCAGATCACGGCAGCGATAAGACCCTTGACCATGTCGTCGGTAGCCGAGAAGGAAATTCCTTCGCGGCGCCAGTGAAAATCGTAAAGCCAGGGTTCGCCGGGGCGCTGCCCCGCCCCACGTTGATAAGCGGCTTTGCGCACCACATCGTGGACGCCGTGAACGATCAAGAACATGCCCGCGAGGAAAAACATGCATGCAAAAATGCCGATCACCCAATCGGGGGCGTTCTTGCGCGCGGAAGAAATGATGTCCAGTGCGACCAGGCCGATGGAGACTCCTGCTGCGGCGAACGGCAAGCCAAACAAGACGGAGCTNNACGGAGCTCCAGGCGTTGATCGCAGTCGCGCTTTGCGCGCGGTGGTTGGCGAGAGCCGGGTGGCCTTGTGCGTCGGGAGTGAGCGCCGCAACGAAAGTGTTTGCGGTGGAAACCATGGGAGCGTGTTCCTCTCACGACCAACATGCCAAGGGGGGTCGCGAGCGGCAATGGAACTTTGATGAATCAGTAACGAGGACGACCTTCGCTGGTGCGACGCTCTAGTGGCGAGCCAAAGCGGAGCGGCCGGGGAATCGCGCGGACGAACCGAGTTCCTCTTCGATGCGCAGGAGTTGATTGTACTTCGCGATGCGGTCCGTGCGGGACGCCGAGCCCGTCTTGATTTGTCCCGCGCCCATGCCGACCGCGAGATCGGCGATAAAGGCGTCCTCGGTTTCACCGGACCTGTGCGAGATGACCGCCGAGTATTTCGCTCTCCGCGCCATCTCAACGGCCTCGATGGTTTCGCTCACCGTGCCGATCTGATTCAGCTTGATGAGGATCGCGTTGGCGATGTTTTCTGAGATGCCGCGAGCAAAAATCTTCGGATTAGTCACGAAGACGTCGTCGCCGANNCGCCGACTTGTCGGATTTCTTGAAAACGTATTTCCTGGCCGAGCGGTCGTAGAACTCGCTTGCTGCGGGATCGAGCGCGATGGAAATCTGCTCGCCGGGCTTGTAACCGGCGGCGGTGATGGCTTCGAGGACGCGCTCAAGCGCTTCTTCATTCGATTTTAGGTTCGGTGCGAAGCCACCTTCGTCGCCCACAGCCGTGGAATAATTGTTTTTCTTCAGTACGGCTTTCAGGTGATGAAAAACCTCGACGCCCCAACGCAGCGCTTCATGGAAACTCGGAGCGCCGATGGGCATGACCATGAATTCCTGCACGTCCACGGAATTGTCCGCATGCGCGCCGCCATTCAAGATGTTCATCATCGGCACGGGGAGCACGGTTGCGGAGGTGTCGCTCGAATAGCGCGCGAGATATTTGTAGAGCGGCTGGCCTGCGACTGCCGCCGCCGCGCGCGCCGCAGCCATCGAGACGGCGAGAATAGCGTTCGCGCCGAAATTCGATTTGTTCGGAGTGCCATCGGCTTCGATCATGCGACGGTCGAGCGCGCGCTGATCGCCCGCGTCCAGGCCCGTGACAGCTTTAGCGATTTCGGCGTTGACGTGCGCAACAGCTTTCAGCACGCCCTTGCCGAGATAGTGAGACTTGTCGTCGTCTCGGAGCTCGTTAGCTTCGTGCTCGCCCGTGGAGGCGCCGGAGGGCACAGCGCCGCGGCCAAGGATTCCGCCTTCGAGTCGAACGTCCGCTTCGACCGTGGGGTTGCCGCGCGAATCGAGAATCTGGCGGCCGTGAACGGCAACAATCTTGGTGGACATCGATAATCCTCCCGGAAGTTTATGAATTTCGCGAAGCGACGGCTCGGATGTACTGCTGCAAGCGCCGGGTTACTCAGGCTCCTCGATCATGGATTCGGGGCGGACCACGACTACGACGCCGCCGTCGGAGACGGAATAGCGCGCGCGATCCGCCGCTTCGTCGTAGCCGATGACCGTGCCTTCCGGGAGCTCGACGTGGCGGTCGATAATCGCGCGGCGGATGCGGCAGTGCCGGCCGATGCTGACGTGATTAAAAATAATCGACTCTTCGACCTCGCTGTAGCTGTTCACGCGAACATCGTAGCCCACGACAGACTTTGAGACGCGACCTCCGGATAAGATTGATCCGCCGGCCACGACGGAATCGAGCGCAACTCCCATACGGTCTGGATCCGCAAAGACGAATTTCGCCGGCGGATACTGCCGCTGCCAGCTATTCAGCGGCCAGCTTGCGTCATAGAGATTGAAAACCGGCGTAACGGCCACGAGATCCATGTTCGCTTCGTGGTAGGCGTCAATGGTTCCGACGTCACGCCAATAGGATGTTTCCTTTTTGTTTTCGTCGTGGAAGTTGTAGGCGAAGACTCGATACTTCCCGATGATGCGCGGCAGGATATCTTTGCCAAAATCATGCGAGGAGGCGGGATTCTCGGCGTCGTCAATCAGAATGGGCACCAGAAGCTGCGTATTGAAAAGATAGACGCCCATCGAGGCGTTTACTTTGTCGGAATGGACTCCAGAAAGTTTGGGGTTGGCGGGCTTTTCCTCGAATCCAGTGATGCGCCACTGTTTGTCGGTTTCGAGGATTCCGAATTTTCCAGCTGCAGCGGCGGGTTCCATTTCGATGGTCGCGACGGTTACGTCCGCACCGGCGGCGATGTGTTGCTCCAGCATCTTCTGGTAGTTCATCTTGTAGATGTGGTCGCCGGACAGGATGAAAACGTAATTCGATTGCTCGCTGCCGATCGAATAGATGTTCTGATAGACCGCGTCAGCCGTGCCTTGATACCAATGCTGCGAGACGCGCATCTGCGGCGGCAGAACTTCGATGAAATCGCCATGCCCCATGAGCGAAGACCAGCCGCGGCGCACGTGACGGTTGAGGCTCAACGCCTTGTACTGCGTGAGGACGAAGACGCGGCGGAGGTCGCTGTTCAGACAGTTGGAAAGGGTGAGGTCGATGATCCGGNNTTCCCGCGTGAGCGGCCAAAGCCGCTCGCCCTGGCCACCGGCGAGAAGTACACCAAGCGCATTGCGCATCAATGGCATTTGTGCGTTTGCCTCTGCAAGACCCGTGCAACAGGCGACCATTCTAGCAGCATGCCGCCCAGATCGTAGGAGGGTCGTTTGGCGTTTACCATTTCTCCGGGCAAGCCGTGAATCTCTCCGGCACGAAACAGGGTTACTCAAGAGTTAAGATCGATACCGCCGCAGGCCTTAATATGCAATTTAAGTCTTGACTTGGAGGATAGCCTCCGATACAAGAACTGCACATAGCCGGTTCGCAAGGATACCGGTACAATAGTTCGAAACAATCCAATCAAGACAGAGAGACGGGGGTGAATACGCGTGGCAGAAGTTGTTATTCAAGAGGGCGAGTCTTTGGAAAACGCACTCAGGCGCTTCAAGAGGAAGGTGCAGTCGGAGGACATCATCAAGGAAANNGAAAAGCGGCGGACCAAACAAGCTCTCTCGCGTAAGCGTCTCCGGAAGAAGCAGCGGCGTGAGCAGGACTAAGTAACTGGAACAATCGGTATTTCCAAGCAGCTTCGTGGCAGCGGGCTGATCCGTGGCACGTTTGTACGTGCGCTCATCGGTCCGCTGGCCGCGAATTACGCCCCTGCCTGTCTTGTGCGAGCCCGGCCCCCGGAGCACCGTATGGAATACCATGACAAGGTCCTGAAGTGCGCCGATTGTGGAGCTGAGTTTGTTTTCACGGCCGGCGAGCAGATGTTTTTCGCGGACAAAGGCTTCAAGAATGAGCCCAAACGGTGCAAGGCCTGCAAAGCAAACCGGGCCCAAGGCACGGAACCGGGTTCAGGTAGCGTTCAGCGAGTGGAAACCAAGACAGTCTGCTCGCAGTGCGGGAAAGAAACCACGGTCCCCTTTAGACCCACCCAGGGACGTCCCGTCTATTGCCGCGAATGTTTTCAGCAACGGCGGTCAATTGGCGCCCCTGCGGTAACGGCCTAAAAAAGAACGCCGCGGCCCAAACGCAGAGCAGTCTATCTAGTCGATTCCTGCCCGGCGGGACAGCAGCCCTCCATGGTAATTTAGCCGCTCGCGGCATATCCCCATCCCGTTGTCCGCGTTTCTCAGCGCAAATTTATCCCGACCGATCAGGGCCTACCTGGGTGCGGTTCGGCTGATTGTACAGCATTTACTGTATTGGATTTGCTTCGCGGAACTGCAATAGTCATGGATTCCGGCGGAAGCCGAGAAGCTTCAGGGTCATGGCGGCAGGGCTCGGCGATAGTTCTACCTAGGAGAACTTGAAATGAGTACCACCAAAGCTTCTGCAGTCTCGCCCCTCGCCCCGATCGTAAATTGGCACGACCACGAGCACCGCGGTCATGTGGTTCAGTTCTACGCCGACGATGCGCCGCTGCTCGACGCCCTCGCTCGCTTTATCGGCACCGCCTTGTGGGCTGGTGATGCCGCAATCGTGATCGCTACCAAAACTCACCGCGATGGACTGTTGCAGCGTTTAAGAGCGCGCGATCTTGACATCGAAAGTGCCGTCGAAGGCGGCCGGTTTGTTGCGCTTGACGCCGCCAACACGCTGTCGAAGATCCTGGTGGGCGGATGGCCGAATGCGGCCCTGTTTGGCGAAATCATCAGTGACTTAGTGCGGGAAGCGAGAGCGACTGCGGGAAGCGAGCACCTGCGCGTGGTCGCATTCGGCGAAATGGTCGCCCTGCTTTGGGCCGACGGGAAGGCAGAGGCCGCGATCGAGATGGAAAAGCTCTGGAATCAACTGGCCCAGGAGCATTCTTTTTCTCTCCGTTGCGCCTACCCGATGAAGCAGTTTGGGCAGGGAGAACAACGCAATCTGTTTCTCNNAGCTTTCAAGTGAGGACGACCGCCTTCGCGGCATCGCTCAGCTGGAACAAAAGGCAGCGGCGCACGATGCCGAGGTGGCATTGCGCCAGAGCGAGGAACGATTCCGGCATTTGGTTGAAAGCGTGCAAGATTATGCCATCTTCATGCTCGACACCGACGGCCGCGTGAGCAGCTGGAACATCGGCGCCGAACGCATGAAGGGTTACAAATCATCTGAAATTATCGGCAAGCACTTCTCCTGCTTCTATCCTGACGCCGAAATTCAATCCGGCAAGCCGGAGATGGAATTAGAGGTCGCGGCGAGGGAAGGCCGGTTCNNTTGTGGGCGAACGTGATTATCACGGCGCTCAGGGACAAGAGCGGGGCTCTCCGCGGATTCAGTAAGGTAACACGCGATGTCACCGAACGAATGCAAGCGCACGAGGCATTGAAGGCAAGCAACGAGGAACTGAGGAAGGAAATCGCCGACAGAATCTCCGCTCAACAGAAATTGCACGCTTCCGAACAGTCGTTGCGCAGACTTTCCGGCCATCTGCTCCGCATGCAGGACGAGGAACGGCGCCGCCTTGGCAGAGAGCTTCACGATAGCGTCGGCCAGTATCTAGCCGCGTTGAAGATGGGTTTGGATTCCATGCGGCCCGAGGAAAATGATCAGCTCGCGCAATGCGTGCATCTCGCAGAGCAATCGATGAAAGAGGTTCGGACTATTTCCTACCTCCTGTACCCTCCGATGCTGGAGGAAATGGGTTTGCGGTCGGCAATACCGTGGTATCTCGACGGATTCGGGAAACGCAGCGGCATCAAGGTCGCTTTTGAGATCGAGCCGGATATGGCCCGCCTATCGCGGGACGCGGAGCTGGCACTTTTTCGAGTGCTGCAAGAAAGTCTGACGAACGTTCTCCGGCACTCCGATAGCCCTACAGCGGAAATCCGGCTGATGCGAAAGGACGGGTTGGTCTGTCTCGAAGTCATGGACAAGGGAAAAGGAATACCGGCAGGCGTGTTGGAATCAAGCCGGGATACGCAGGGGACGCTGGGCGTTGGTCTTAGGGGCATGGCCGAACGAATGCGGCAACTCGGCGGCAATCTGGAACTGATTTCCAGCGGAACAGGAACTACAGTTCGCGCTACGATGCCCCCCGAAGCCTAGTGTTTAAGGCATCCAGAAGGAATACGAAGAAGTGCAGGCCAACATTCTAATTGTCGATGATCACGAGGTTGTGCGGCAGGGCGTTCGCACGATACTCCAATCGTGTCCCGAGTGGAAAATCTGCGGGGAAGCAGAGAACGGCAAGCAAGGCATCGAAGCCGTAAAGAGTCTCCATCCCGATATCGTGATCCTCGATATCACCATGCCCGTGATGAGCGGCCTCGAAGCCGCTTCGCGTATTTCCACGCTTGGCCTAAATTCCTCTGTCCTCATTTTTACCATGCACGAATCGGAACGGCTCATTGCTGAAGTGCGCGCGGCTGGTGCTCAAGGCTTCGTTCACAAATCGCGGGCGGGCAAGGATCTTATTTTGGCTATCGATACTCTGCTGTCCGGCGGTACGTTCTTCGGTTCTCCCAATAAATCAACCTTCCCTGCAAAAGACAAGGAGCCCAACCCCGGATTGTCGTTTGCCACAGCTGTCTGCTTCGTCTGAAATCCGCGCATCGTCCAAGGAATCAAGCCATCTAATAAGCTGCCTGTCACGCGCGAGAATCGGCCACGTGCCGTTCTGACATTTGACCGCACCCGGATCGCAGCCTAAGATTATGGTGAGGCATAGACAGCATGGATGAGAAAATTCTGCGCGACTATCTACGGCGTGCGTTGGACTCGCACGAAGCTCACGTTGCCTGGAAAAAGGCTGTCGCGGACGTGCCGGTGAAATATCGCGGAACCCGGCCACCGGGCGCGGAGCATTCGCCGTGGGAGTTGCTCGAGCACATGCGCATTGCCACCTGGGACATTCTCGAATTCTGCCGCGACGCGAAGCACGCGTCGCCAGCATGGCCCGAGGGTTATTGGCCTGCCCGGCCGGCGCCGCCGAATCCAGCAGCATGGGAAAAGAGCGTGAAGTCTCTCGAACGGGACCTGGCAGCGATGGGGAAACTCGTGGCCAATCCGAAGACAGATCTTGCGGCGCCCATCGCTGGCGGATCTGGCCAGACGATTCTGCGCGAGGTCCTGCTGATTGCCGACCACAACGCGTNNTCACCTCGGCCAGTTTGTGCTGGTCCGGAAGCTGCTGGGTTGCTGGCCGGAAGCCTGATGCACACTTCGTTTCTCGCAGTTCGATCCTGACATCTTACTATCGTAGTGAAACAGACATCGCGGGCAAGGGGCACGTCATGATTCGGGAACAAGCTGTCGGGGATTCCGCCTTATCCTCGGAAGCACAAGAACGCATCTGGGATTCATTTCGCCGCTGGGGATACCTCCAGGCAAATCTCGATCCATTGGGCGAGCTTGAACCTGCGTCTATGCCCGAACTCGATCTGTCAGGCCCCGAGGCGCACGCGGCTCGCCGCGTGTATTGCGGCACCATCGGCGCCGAGTTCATGCACATTGCGGATCGCGAGCGGCGCCTGTGGGTGCAAGAGCGCATGGAAGCGGAAGCATCGAAGGCCGATCAGACCCGGATTCTCGGCCTACTGGTTCGCGCGGAAATTTTCGAGCAGGTTTTGCAGACGCGCTACCTCGGCACGAAACGCTATTCGCTCGAGGGCGAAGCTTCCCTGCTTCCGTTGCTCGACTCCGTTCTGAGCGCAGCCTCCGATCAGGGCGCGGCGAAAGCCATGCTGGCGATGAGCCACCGCGGCCGTCTCAACGTGATGGTGCAAATCGTGGGCCGTCCGGCAGCGGAATTGTTCGCGCGCTTTGAAGATGTGGACCCTCGCAGCACCATGGGCAGCGGCGACGTGAAGTATCACATCGGCGCGACCGGCGACTTCCGCGCGGCCAATGGCCGGGACGTCGAAATCCATCTCGTGTCCAACCCGAGCCATCTGGAAGCCGTCGATCCCGTGGTCATCGGACGCACGCGCGCGAAGCAAATGCGGCGCGGCAAAACTGGGCGGCGCGAAGTAGTGGCGATCACAGTGCATGGCGACGCCGCATTCGCCGGACAGGGAATCTGGGCCGAGACGCTGAACATGTCGGGCGTGGAGGGTTTTTCTGTCGGCGGGTCGGTGCACATTATCGTCAACAACCTGATCGGTTTTACAACTCTGCCGCGCGATTGCAACTCCTCGCGATTCGCATCGGACCTTGCCAAGCGTCTGCCCGTGCCTATTTTCCACGTGAATGCGGAAGATCCGGATGCGGTAATCCGCGTGGGAAAGATCGCGCTCGATTATCGTTACGCGTTCGGAACGCCGGTCGTCCTGGATTTGATCGGCTACCGCCGTCACGGCCACAGCGAAGTCGATGATCCAACGATTACGCAGCCCTTGCGCTACCGGAAGATCGAAGCCCACCCGCCCATGTTCCGGATTTATGCCGAAAAAATCGGAGCAGATCCTGAGCCGATCATTCAGCAGGTGCGCGCGGAATTGGATGCGGCGCAAAAAGAAGCGAAAGAGATCGAAAAGCGTCCGGAAATGCGCCGTCTGCCCCGCTACTGGGGCGGATTCCTGGGAGGGCGCTACGATGCGTCCTACGAAGTGAATACAGCCGCGAAGCCGGAGATCATCGCGAAAGCTGGCGAATCCGTGGTGAAGTACCCCGAGGGATTTCATATTCATCCGAAGGTGAAAAAGCTGCTCGAGCAGCGCCTGGAAATGGCGCAAGGCAAACGCGCCGTCGATTTCGGAATGGCCGAGGCGCTGGCGTTCGGTTCACTTGTTTTGCGCGGAACACCCGTGCGGCTCTCCGGGCAGGATAGCCGGCGCGGCACTTTCAACCAGCGCCACGCGGTGTTGATCGACATCGAGACGGAAGAAGAATACGTGCCGCTCGAACACATGGCCACCGAGCAGGGCTGGTGCGAGATTTTCAACTCGCCGCTTTCCGAAGCGTCGGTGCTCGGCTTCGAATACGGTTTCAGCCGCGATTTCCCCGAAGCGCTCGTGCTATGGGAGGCGCAGTTCGGTGATTTCGCGAACGGCGCGCAGATCATCATCGACCAGTTCATTGTGGCCAGCGAGGACAAGTGGAATCTGTTGTCCGGCATCGTGATGCTGCTTCCTCACGGATACGAGGGCCAGGGGCCGGAGCACTCCAGCGCGCGCATCGAGCGTTTCCTCCAACTGAGCGCCAAAGAAAATATCCAGATTTGCCAGCCGTCCACGGCCGCGCAATATTTTCACCTGCTGCGCCGCCAGGCCCTGCGCAAGTGGCGGAAGCCTCTCATCGTGTTCACGCCCAAGAGCATGCTGCGGAACCCAGTGGCGTCTTCGCCCGTCGCCGATTTCTCGACGGGGCGTTTCCAAACCGTGATCCCCGATCGCGGCGATGGCTCGGCAGCGCGCGTCCTGCTCTGCTCCGGAAAAATCGGCCACGAACTCGAAGCGGAGCGGAAAAACATCAAAGAGAATCCGCCGGCAATCGTCTTCGTGGAGCAGCTCTACCCCTTCCCCGAGAAAGAGATCGCCTCCGAGATGGATCGTCACGCGAATGCTAAACAGTTCGTCTGGGTGCAGGAAGAGCCGGCCAACATGGGCGCGCGCAACTTCGTGATTCCGCAGCTCGAGGCGCTGGCGCGCGGCCGAACAGTGCTCTCGGTAAATCGTTCCGCGAGCGCGAGCCCTTCGACAGGATCATCGAAGGCGCACGAGATGGAGCAGAAAACTCTCCTGACCCTCGCGCTCGGAACGTAGCGAAATCCGCGCCGTCGCTCGCATTTCGTCGCGGCGATGATTCTCTCGTAAACGAGGCCGCATTTCGGGTAGTCAGAGAATCCACGTTAGAATCAAGAGAGCGAATGAGCAACGCAAAGAAAAAATCCACGAAGAAACCCAAGCAAATCACGAAATCAAAGTAACGCCCTTCTGAAATGGATCGGGGATGCCCCTTGGTTCCGATCCGCGTATCTTCACAGCTATGGCTCTAATTTCGTCAGAGGCTCTATAAATTCGCCCCCTTTTCTCTCCCGATGGTATCAATAGCCCAGATTCGACCGCTGCTCGTAAGTCTCGACTCGCGACAACTTTGCTCACATCTGCATAGTGCCTGTAAGTAGCACTACGAACTCTGAATCCCATTGCTGCATCAGCGACAGCTCCTATCACGCGGTCTGGCAAATCCCGCTTTGCGATTTCTCTCTCTAATTCATCCCATAGTTCCTTGATTAGCCCTGCGCGCCTCAGAAGAGTGCCCGCTTGGCGATAATGGGCAGTGAGGTTGAAGCGAATCCACGGACGAGTATCGCGTTGTGGATTCCACTTCCCACGTCCTACCTCAACTAGAACGTCGTAATAGTCTTGCGTGTTTCTCCCTAGATACTCTTCAATTGAACAGAATGTGGGGTCAACGATTCCCTTGATCGCCAAAACGAGAGTTTGCAAACATCGAGCCATCCTACCGTTCCCATCGGAGAACGGATGGATCATCGTCAAATTGAGATGCGCCATAGCTGCCTTGACAAGGGCATGCTCACTATCCCGTGAGCCGTTAAGGTACTCAACCAGTTCTGCAATAAGTTTAGAAACTGTATCGGCAGGTGGGCCTTCGTAAACGTTCGCTTCCTTGGCTTCATCTCGCACATAGATTGGTCCGGGCCTCCAATTCCCCGGATGTTTTGTAAGATCGTAGTACAGCATCATGAAATGAAGGCTTCGGAGAAAGCCATCATTAAAGGCAAAGCTGGAATCTTTGGCGAGTTGAAGCACATAAGTCGTAGCATTGCGATAGCCCGTTACTGCGTGCCACGTCTCTTCCCCAGCCTCAAGTGGTTCGTCTCCTTCGACGGCAGCTATGGCATCCTCGGCCGTTACCAGATAACCTTCAATGCTATTTGATCCACGAATAGCGCGAGCAAACGCGTTTCGACGCAGAACACCCTCCCACCGTGAGGGCGTAGACAGCTTGTATTTAAGCGACTTATGCATCTTCGCGATGGCCGCAATAACTTCTAGCTCTTCTTTTCTAAGCTCTGCACTCTTAAAGATCATGGTCCTTATCCTATTACTAGCGAACTTCTGTATAAATACTAATGGACTCTTAGTTCCATGTAAATGTACTATTTTCATTGAAGGGGACGCATCAATGAACCGACTAGATAGAACAAAGCGCGCGCAGATCATATCGGCTCTAGTAGAGGGTAATTCTCTACGCGCTACCTCGCGCATGACCGGAGTATCGAAGGTAACGATTCTCCGGCTTCTGGAATTCCTCGGCACGGATTTCGCTCGCGCCTTACTATCCAATTCAGACGGAAACTTTGAGCTGGCCCCACCTGCCTGAACGTTTTCAAACTGTACCACTACCTAACTATCGAGCTGCTAGGAAGGTCTGCCTTCTCGTGATAACGTCTGCGACCGAGACGTAGCGCCAGCAACCCGCCGTTTCGCCCGAATGAGATAGGGATGCAGACGCACAGCCCAGCTTTCAGAATTTCGATGATAAAGAGGAAAACCAACATGCGTAGAACATTTCTTGCCGTAGCTGCGACCGTTGTCGTGCTTTTCGCGGGCCTATCTGCTCGCCCAGCCGGCGCCCAAGCCGCTTCGTGCGATCGCGCCTGCCTGACGAACATGGTCGATCAATACATCGCTGCGGTGGTGAAGCATGATCCGTCCGGCGTGCCATTCGCGCCGGGCCTGAAGTACACCGAGAACGCCGCCGCGATCCATATCGGCGACGGTCTCTGGGTTGGCGCGTCCGAGGGGCCGACCACGTTTAAGATTTACGCCGCTGATCCCA
>PKUY01000380.1 GCA_003131705.1 Acidobacteriota bacterium
GCCGCAGGTTCGAGTCCTGCCGGGCGTGCCATCTCATTGAATCGAAAAGATTAGGAAGAATACGTCTTCACCCTTGACCCTCTGCTCTGTGAGCGGATGCTCATAATTGAGTAGTACGCCTGCCTCGTGAGCAGGGGCGCCACCTAGGTGCGTTTCCAGTTCATCGCAAAGGGAATCATCGACCTAATCATATGTAGTTTGAGAGTTTGGCGAACGTTCCTTGCACCGCCATTGGCGGAGCTGCACGGAGAGTTTTCTTTCCCCGGAAGGTTTCACCACCTGAGGCTGGAGACAAAGTGTTTCTGTTTCACAAGTTATTTTTGTCGAACTCAACTCAGAAGTCGGTCAAGGAATCTCCAGGCAATGCCACGCGCACCGCATTGAGGACAGCTGCGAGGTCGATGACCTCCTGCGCGATGGCTCCTCCGATTGGCGGTAGATATCCAGATGCGGCCGCGACCATTCCGAGAACACTGAGAACCATTCCTCCAAGGGCTGACTGAAGCGCAATGCGGCGCATGCGTCTCGCAATGTGGATGAGTTCGTCTACACGCACGAGGGAAGTCTCCAGGATGACCGCATCCGCGGCCTCGGATGTAATGTCGCTCTGCACTCCGAAGGCTACACCGACCGTCGCTGCTTGCATTGCGGGAGCATCGTTTATACCGTCTCCTAGAAAGAGCGTAGGTGCGTGGCTTGCTTCGCTGCGAACGATCGCGACCTTATCCTCTGGGCTCTTGGCGGAATGGACCTCCGTGATGCCAACTTGTTCGGCGAGGTGCCGCACTTCCTGGTCCCGGTCACCTGAAACGATCAAGACCCGGCTGACACCATGACGCGGCCTTAGATGTTTGATGAACGTGCGGCTGTCTGTGCGAGGCGTGTCATGGAAGCGGAGAGTTGCAGCGTAAATATCCTCGAACAAGACTACGCATTCCAACCCGGAACTAACAGCCGGTAGGGTAATTGTCCGGTCTGTTATCCTAGTGCGGCTAGTAATCTGGATCCTTCGCTCGCCAACCATTCCTCGCAGTCCTTCGCCAGGACGTTCGCTGATGTCCGAAACAGGTTCCGCAGGCAGATGTGCAGCTTGGGCTGCCTCTAGAACCGCGCGGGAAAGAGGATGCTTTGAGTAACGCTCAAGACTTGCGACCGCCTGCAAGACCTGCTCTTTTGTGAATCCCGGAGCACACAAGATCTCAGATAGGGTGGGCTTTCCGTACGTCAATGTCCCGGTCTTATCGAAGATGAGTGTACGGCAGCGGTCGATCTGTTCGAGCACCGCTGGGTTCTTGATGATGATGCCACGCCGTGCCGAAAGGGAGATCGCGCCAATCACAGCCACGGGAATGGCGATGACCAGCGGACACGGTGTCGCGACGACCACGACGGCGAGAAAGCGATGGGGTTCGCCTGTGGCGGCCCACGTCAGTCCAGCGAGCGCGAGAGCGGCCGGCGTGTACCAGGCTCCCAACTTGTCTCCTAAACGGCGAATGCGGGGACGTTGCTGCTCCGCATCTTGCATCACTTGCATGATTCTCGCGTAACGCGAGTCNNTAGTTTTTCTGCGCGAATGTATAGAGCCCCATCTCCATTAATAGCACCGGAAATTACCTGCGAGCCCGGTATTTTCTCAATCTCAAAGGGTTCGCCCGTCAAGTAAGCCTCATTCATTTTTCCGTGACCTTCGACAACCACGCCATCAACTGGACAGATTTCGTGCGGAAAGACAGCCAGGATGTCCCCGATGGCAATCTCACCAAGCTTTACATCGGCTAGGTTAGCCCCAGTTCTTCGATGGGCGACTTGCGGCATTCGCCTGGCGAGCGCATCGAGGACCGAAGAGGCTCTGCGGCTCGCGAATTGTTCTAGAGCCGTTCCCCCCGAGAGCATGAGGATCACGATAACGCCGACAAGATACTCACCGAGAATTACGGATGTGACGATCGAGATTCCGGCAAGATGATCGGAACCCAACTCCCTTGCCAGAAGTTTCCGCGTCAGGGGCACCAGCAGGGGTAGACCACCGGCGATAAGGACCAGGATAAGAGGAGCTTGCCAAACGATTCGAGGGACATCGAGCAAGTATCGAAGAACAAGGTGGGAGAGAACGCTTGCGAGCGCTAAGAGTGCGATGACGGTTGGCTCCGTCCACGCCGAAGGTCTCCTATCTCTTTGAGTTCGTTCCGGGGATAGGTTGGCTTCCACGGGTAAATCAATGTCCATCGTATCCTCTTTTGGTGGCGGCTCGTCGAAGCGAAAGAATCTCCGCCTGAACCTTCCTGGCCCTTCTCATGTTTGAGCCGCAATAGTTTGCTCGTGCCGAGCGGCATCGGCTACTTTCCGACTTCACTGGCGTGTACGATGAAACGATTCGGCGCGTGGCCTATATAATGAAAAGGAAAGCAGGTGATCAACGTCAGCTCGTTGACTCCCCGAGATTGAAGTACATCAATGTCGGTAGGAGGCACTACTCCCGTGGAATTCACCCGGTACGTATGATTGGCGACGGGCGTTCTCAAAGTGATCGTGTCGCCCACCCGGATATCGCGCAGCGGGCGAAAGAGAGTATCGCGATGCCCGGCGAGCGCTATGTTGCCCGACTGGCCCGGCAATGCCGTCTCGGGGACGTGGCCCACGGCGTGTCGCAGAACGTCGTCTGAATCTCCCTGAACGACGACCGCATTGAGCCCGAGACGAGGGACCTCAATCTCGCCGACCAAATCGCCTTCCGTCACGACGCGCGGCTCGGGATGAGACGCGGTATCGGGGTGCGCACGCTCGAATCTCCTAGTTTCGATCGCCTGATAGTATCTGGCGCTCGCAAGGACATAGGCGGCATACATGAGCGCAAGGGCACCGGCTAGTAGCAACCAACGAGAAGCCCAACGCGCCATCGAGCATACAGATACTCCCGGATCATTTGTTGAGAGGCGGAAGATGGTCATGGCGCGCTTCTCCCGGACTGCGCCATCGGAGCTGCGACGGGAGAATACCCAGTCCGGCTTCTAACCCGAACTTTGCCCCGGCCGGGAACGGACACTCTCACCTCGATCTTGCGAAAAGAGTTGCCGTCAGAGTTCTTTGGCGGAACATATCCGAGCATGTACTGCTTGCGCAGATCGCGAGCTATCTGCATCGATATGTTTTCAATGGATGCGCCCTTGGGTGGAAAGAAGGCGATTCCGCCGGTATCGCGGCAGAGGCGCCGAAGAACCCCGGGGTTTTCCTCCCGACCGGATTCGCTCAGCAATCCGATGGCGTAGATCACCGCGTGAGAGCTTCGAGCCATTTCCAGGACCTGCGAGAAGTTGTTCCGACTTTCGTTATCACCGCCGTCGCTAACGACGATCAGTGCTTTCTTATTCCATTTGCCGAGCTTCAAGTGGATGAACCCCTCGACGACCGCGTCGTAAAGCGCGGTTTGACCGCGGGCGGAGACTGCCGTTACAGCCTTTTCGAGTTCCTGTGCATCGCTGGTGAAGGGTTGTCCACTAAGCAGTTCGACCGAAACGTTGTCATCAAAATCGACGACGAACATTTCGTCCTCGGAATTGCTTGAATGGGCGAAAGCAAGCACCGCCGCCGCAACCTCCGGAAGTTTGGGGCCCATGCTACCGCTATGGTCAACGATTAGACCCACGGTCACCGGAGTGTCTTCCTGCTCGAAGAAACTGATACTTTGTATTTGTCCGTCCTCAAAAACACGGAAGTTGCCGATCGTCAGACCCGCGACGAAATCTCCGTGGGCGTCAAATGCGCTCACCGGGAGCGCCACCAGATCCGTATTGGAGGAAAGGACGAACGGGCGATTCGCTCCTTGCGGGGGAAGCGGTGTCGTGCCGACTTGGGAGCAGGCCGCATGGCCAATGAAAAGCACCACAGCAACGACTCCCGTCGCGGTAAGGCATTGCCTCAACAAGCGAGACATATGGGCACCCGCCGTTCGCAACTCTCTCCGTGCGCCGCGGGATTACGTCTGTATGTGAGTCCCGCGGCACACAGAGAATTGTTCCAGCTACAGCGTCTTTGGTGCAAATCGCCTGATGCCGAGTCCGATAGCGAGGGACAGGGCGCCGAGCAACGCAATTAGCGGAGTCAGGCTCGCCGTCCTTGGCAATTCTTTCGCGACCGCAA
>PKUY01000174.1:0-11100 GCA_003131705.1 Acidobacteriota bacterium
GGGACGCCCATCTTTTCCATCGTTATGCAGTGACCAACGGTCGCTGGGGCGCAGCCCCCTCAATGACCAATGGCCATGATCGCCGCGTTGCCGTTCGCCTTGATTTCCGCCCAGAGCTTCGGGTCATCCTCGGCATATCCGCCAGCCTTCTTGCGAAACACGGTCTTAACGCCGGGCATGTTCTGCTGAAACCACTCCTGCATTTCCTGCAGCAGCCTGCCGCCGCCAAAGAAACCGGTGTCAACCATGTAGATGGTCTTTCCGTCGAGCGTGTCGAGACGGGGAGCCATGGCAAACAGAGATACGGCCGGTGGAGTGCCCTTGGGACTGACCGCCAAAATCTTCGGTTCGCTTCCCGCGCCTTTCTTCTTTTGTTCCGCGTCCGCCTGGGAACCGGCCAGGAGCGCCGGGGACATTCCCAGCAGCGACAATATCTTTCGTCTGTTAATTTTCATGAATGAAATGCCTCCTAATGCTTTGACGATTTTTCGCGCATTGTCGAATTCGGATCACGGCAAATCAAAAGCAACAAAGCAGTTGCCGGAGGCTCCAATCAGATATTGCTTGCCGTCAACTTCATATGTAATGAGATTTGATTCAGAATTCGTTCCGCCGACCGTAAATTCCCACAACAACTTGCCATTTGCGGCGTCGAGCGCGAAGAAATTGCCTTCGTCAGTTCCGGAGAAAACAAGACCGCTCGCTGTCGCAAGCGTGCTGGCCTCCGCAGGGGCAAGCATGCGGTACTCCCACTTCAACTTGCCGGTCATTACTTCAAGGGCGCGAATTGCACCGTAGGCATCATCTCCAGAAAGAGCGTTTCGTCCGCCACCACCGAAGTCGGGAAAGTGGACTTTCGGCTGGCCTGCCACGGTGTATGCACCCACTTCACGAGCTGACACGTAGAACAGTTTTGTCTGAGGGCTGTAGGACGGGCTGTTCCAATTCGTGCCGCCATGTCCGTCGGGATAGACCAATTGCCCTTCAGGAGTCGGCTCTGTGTTGGGCAGCATAAGCGGCCGGCCGTTCTTGTCGAGCCCTTTGGCCCAGGTTTGTGTGATGAAGGGAACGCCGGCCACGTAGTCGCCAGTCACACGATTCAGCACGTAATAAAATCCGTTGCGATTCGCCAGCGCCAAAAACTTTCTGGGTTTGCCGTCCACCGTCTCGTCGAACAAGACCGGAACTTGGATTGCATCCCAGTCATGCGTATCGTGCGGCGTAAACTGGAAATACCACTTCATCTTTCCCGTGTCGGGATCGATGGCAAGCACTGAGTCTGAGTACAGGTCATCCCCCTCCCTGTTATGGCCGTTGTAATCAGGAGCGGGATTTCCGGTAGTCCAATACAATAGGTTTAGCTCCGGGTCATAGGATCCGGTGCCCCATGTACTTGCGCCGCCAGTGCCGGACATGTCTTTTCCCCACGTTTCCGAACCAGGCTCGCCCGGACTTGGAATGGTCCATACACGCCAGAGCCGCTTGCCCGTCTTCGCGTCGTAGGCGTCTACGAAACCTCGAATCCCAACGTCTCCTCCGGAAATCCCCACAATGATTTTCCCATCGAGTACCCGGGGCGCCCCCGTCATGGCATATCCTTGACCGTTCTCGTCAACGTGGACAGTCCATTTCACGGCGCCTGTTGTGGCGTCAAGCGCGACAAGGTGCGCATCGAGCGTCTCCACATAAACCGTATTATTGAAAACTGCCACTCCGCGATTCGAACGATGCACTCCAACGGTATAAATCTTTTCCGGAAGATGAGGCGTCCAGCTCCAGATCCTTGTACCTAGACGCGCATCCAGAGCAGTAACCGTGCTCAGCGGTTCGGTGACGTACATGATTCCAGACACCACAACGGGAGATGTTTCAAACGGTTGAAGAGGATGGTTGGGCTGGTACATCCAGGCAGGTTTGAGGCTCTGAACATTTTCGCGGTTTATCTGCGTAANNGAAAAGCGCTGCGACTGATAATCACCGCCGTACATCAGCCAGTCTTGAGGTGTGCTGTCGGCGTGCAGCAACTGTTCGTAGGACACATCTTGCGGGAGTAATCGCGCTGGAGCCGACAAGAGTGAAACAACAAACACAAGAGAATATAGGATGGTTTTCATTGTGCGCTTTTCAAACTCATAAGATAGGCCACCAGGTCATCTAGCTGCGCCGCAGACAATGTGGCCTTGAACCTCGGCATGAAACTCTTCCCGGGCTCCTTTTCCAAGGAGCGCAGTTCAGGCTTCCAGAATCCGTGAAATTTTCCGCTGGCATCCTTCAGGACAATCGTGAACGAGTCTTCACCAACGCGCACGCCTTCGACGACGCGTCCGTCCTGTTCAATCGCGCGGTACATCAAATACTGGGTCCATTTGCTACCAAAGGGGCCGTCTCCCACGCGGGGCAAATTCGCGCCGGGATCTTGCAGTCTCGCCTTCAAGTTCGTGGCTCCCCGCATAGCGCCAATCCGGGTCAGGTCGGGTCCGATGCTGCCGCCTTGGCCGGCGATCATATGGCAAGCCAAGCAGCCGCTGGAGTTGTAGAGGGCTTTGCCCTTTTGGGGATCGCCCGTTGCTACGCCGGAGGCTATGGTGCTGTCCATCGTTCGGAGATAAGCGACGATGTTTGCTGCTTCTTTTTCCGAGACGGTGGAAGATCCTGGCATTGCGGTGCCCGGGATTCCTCTCCTGATGATGTTTTGCACCGTGGGATCGCCTAAGCTAGCTGGAACGCCGTGAAGATCGGGACCGTCTCCACCGCCAGCATCCGCTCCATGACACGCAGAGCAGTTCTGCTCAAATAGACGCTTGCCTTGTTCAGGATCGGCCGGAGAGGCCTGCGCAGTCTGAGATTCCTGGCCTGTGGCCTGCGAAACGTGAAAGGCATTCAAAGTCAGAGTCCACGCCATGAAAACCAAAGCGACAAGCCGGAAGCACCTGACTGCATTCACACACACCCCCTACTCAACCTGCGCCTGGTTGGGTCGAGGGCAAGCGCCATACTCCGTAGGTTCGGCCTATCTATTTCTCCCCGTTTCCTCTGGGAGTGCCTCANNTAGAGCCACTTCGTACTCCATCTCTTCCAACCAAGTCCGGATCGCTCCCGGGCACGCATCAAGTGGCCCCGAATCTTCTTCGCTACCCAGTCTTTGACAAACGAAAAACATTCACTCGAATCGCCGACGGCAAAGTAGTTCACCCAACCGCGAAGGATCGGATTGATCTGCTCGATCACCCGCCCCACCGGTTGGCTGATGTTTTGTCGGAAGATTTCCTTCAGCTTTGCCAACAGCGCCGTGCGTTTCTTCAGCTTCGGCGCGTAGTAGGGTCGCCACTTCCGGTTACGCCCCAGAATGCGGCGATATTCAAAGCCCAGAAAAGTGAAACTTCCTCCGTTTGCCAGATCGACGATTTTGCTCTTCTCTTCGTTTATCTCCACTTTGAGTTTGACCAATTCCTCGCGCAGTCGCTTTTCCACCGCCCTTGCCAGCCAGTCATGTTGCGGATGGGAGTCGATCAATATCACCATGTCATCCGCAAAACGTGCGTATTGAACATGGCTATATGGCTCCCGTCGGGTGGTCTGAATCGCCTTCTCCAGCATCCCATCTACCTCATTGAGATAGAGGTTACTGAGCAACGGCGAAACCACCCCACCTTGGGGAACTTCCTGCTTCCCAGTCGCCTTCAGGATCATCTTGAGCAACCGCATCACCTCATCATCTTGGACACGTCGAGCCACCTTCTCTAGCAGCAGGTTATGCCGCACATTATCGAAGTAGGCTCGCAGGTCAAGATCGATGATTTGGGTTTTTCTCTGATCAATCGCTTTAGCCACTCGGTATACCGCTTCATGTGCTGTCCGTTTTATTCGGTATCCATACGACCCCGGTTGGAAATCAGCTTCGAAGATCNNTCCTTCGGAATCTCCTTCTTCCCTGCTCGCATGGGCCGATACGTGTTGGAGACCAGTTCGTCTCGGATCTGCTGTAGAAAACTCTCCACTCCGCTTTCTTCGATGGCCTCGAACGTAACCCCGTCTATTCCCGGCGCCCCGTCGTTTTGCTTGGCCATCCGATAGGCTTCCTGAAGCGTCTCCATTTTGCAGATGTGGACGTATAATCCCCAGAAGCGCCAGGCTGGTTCAGCCTTCGCCTTGATGTATAGACTCCTCCTCAGGTCCTGCAAACTGATGGGTGTCTTTGTCATATCACCCTTGCCTTCCTTCTTGTTGGAGTCGTTGCCAACAGCAGGGCCCCTCCGCCACCCTCTCGCCTTCCACCGTTTTCCTGGGTTGGCCAGTTATACGGCTTCCTTGCTTCCGCCATTTTCATGACGGGACGAGGAGGGCTTCTCCAGTTGCTCGACATGTCCTTGTCACCGTGCTGTCCCTACCACCCCGCCGGAGTGTCATGTCGCCTCGGTCAGCCCGCGCCATGCCGTGCTGCCTTCGCCCCGATGGAGGGGGCTCGGCCTCCGGCTCTTAATTTTGTTTCGAGGCCACTTCTGGGTTGTAGGGTCGAGGAATGGCGCCATACTCCGTAGGTCCGGTCTATCGGGTGCTCCCCGTTTCCTCTGGGAGTGCCTCACTAACCGAGCCGTTAGCTGGTTTCCATCCCCCGCCACGTCAAACCGTACGTGAGGTTCTCCCTCATACGGCTTACCGATTATCTGTCCTCCTGGAGCGTTCGAAGCCCTTGCCGCATATTCCTGGTTGGTAGAAGTGCTCCACCCCACAGCACACGTGCCATGCCGGGAACCGGGCTCTCAGTGTATCTCCCCGATTTCCTTGGCGCGCCAGAAACGATCTGTGTATCCGGAGCCAGGCGTAGTGATCCAGGGCTTTCAGCTGTTTGGTTGAGTTGCCCACGGAGAAGTAATTACGCCATCCCCTGATTACCAGGTTCAGGTCGTTGACGATCTTCGCCATGGGAACCCGCTTGCGGCTGTACCCTGTGAGCTGACGGATCTTGCTCCGAACCGTTTTCATCGCTTTCTGCCCGGGCCAGAAGTACGGCAACAATTTGCCCGTTCTTCGGTCGGTCCGCTTATGAAAGTGGAATCCCAAAAACTCGAAACCTTCCCTGCCCAAATCCACCAAGCGAGTCTTGGTGGGGTGCAGCGTCAGTTTCAGCTTCTCCATGATCTGCCGAATCGACTCCAAGGCTCGTTCTGCATCCGGCTTGCTGCGGCAGACGACCACAAAGTCATCGGCGTAACGGCAAAGAGTTCCTAGTTCCGAGTACTGTTTCGTCCAATACATATCCAGAACATGCAGATAAATATTCGCCATCAGCGGACTGATGACTCCTCCTTGCGGAGACCCCAGGTCCGTTGCTCTCCATTGCCCTTCCTCCATCACTCCGGCCTTCAGCCACTGATCGAGCAGCTTCAGCACGCGACGATCGCTCACCCGCCGCTTCACTAATGTAAGCAGGAGATCGTGATCGATCGCATCAAAGTAGCCTTGGATGTCAGCGTCTACTACCCACCAACCCCGCAATAGCACTTTGTCAACTGCGCGGACTGCTTGCGCAGCGCTGCGCTTTGGCCGAAACCCAAACGAGTGATCTTGGAAGTTAGCTTCGAAGATTGGTTCGATTACTATCCGACATGCCTGCTGGACGACCCGATCTCGTACCGTCGGAATCCCCAGGGGGCGCTGGCGACCATCCGGCTTGGGTATATATACGCGCAGAACCGGCTGCGGTTTATATCGCCCCGCCTTTAGGTCCCCAGCGATTGCCTCCAGAAACAGTGCTACGCCTTGACGCTCGACTTCTTCCAGACTCACGCCATCGACGCCGGCACTGCCTCCATTGGCTTTCACTTCTTCCCAAGCCCGCCACAGTACATCGGGCCGGAATATGCGGTCAAAAAGTGCATGGAATCTTCGATTCCGACACTTCTTGGCCGCCAGGTATAGCCTGCGCTGGAGTTGTCGTGATTTTTCATTCTGATGGAGTTGGCCGTTTCCGGCATGCATCGTCACTTACCTCCCCGCTGTGCTCGATAAAAGTAGAGGCCCTTTCCTCCGGCTGAGTTATGTTGTCCCAGCCCTCTACGGATATATGGCCTCCTCCGACTTCTCCGACGGTGTCGATCTGCACTTCGCCTTGCGGCTTATAGCAGACCTTACGATAGATGTGGGCTACCGCCCGCCGGAGATCTCTCTTGTTTTCTGCATCTGCTTTGGTGACATTCCGCTCCCCATACGCCGTGGAGTTCTTCGAGGGTGCATTCCAGATTCTTCCCCTCTTCCGTGGCCTTCGCCAGAAAGTGAGTGGCTCGGCTCTCCCTGTTCCGTATGTCGACACTGCAGGATTCCCTTTATGGTACGGACTGCCATCTTGCACCTCTTCCTCAGAGGCATGCTCCGCTTTCACACCGCCAGTCGCCCGGGGCATGAGGAGCTTGCTACGCGGCTCTCTGGCGATTACCGCGACCGGACTTTCACCGGTTAGTTGACACAGACTTCAAGACACACCACTTTCGTTATAGCCCGATGACTTGCTCACCATCCCATCGATGGCTTTGTCGATCGACTCCATGCGCTTCGTTTCCTCCGCGCATGCGATCCCGGCTACGGGGGGCTGATTCTTACCCTGCTGGGCCTACTCCCACTGAACACATCAGCCTTCTCCTGGACATGCGATTGGGCATCCCGCTCCCTCGCAAGAGGGAGTTTGAAGTAGTAATCATGGTCTGAAGTTAGGATCGGAGAGATGTTTGGGTCGGACTGCAACCGACCGAAAGATTACAGGCGAGCCGTGGTCGTCGACACTGGGGCCAAAGAACACGACAAACGAAAACACTCTCAGGAGTGAACGGAGAGATGTGCGCAAAAATAATTTGACAGAGCCGACGTTGTTAGAGATGTCCGGTTGATGTGTCGGGTAGAGCAATGGCGCGTAGCGGGCTTCGAATGATGCCGACGTTTCCATTGCCCTCCCTAAAATTCCGTACGGCGCGACCCGCGTATCCCAGAAGATCGCCGCCACACGCCTACCTTGCCACCGAGACGGCTAATAGACCCCGTACTCCCGGGTGGCGTCCACCCATACTTTCACGAGACGTGGGTCGCATTCGTCCATCGAGGAATTGGCGGCCATGATGAAACCGCCGCCCTGCCCAAGGATTTCGCAATGCCTCTTGGTCTGCTCGCGAACCGTTTCCGCCGGCCCCACTTGCAGTAGCGAAACGGGAAAACAGCCGGAGATCGACAACACATCACCGGCAATTTCCTTCAGCTTGGAAATGTTCGTGCTTTGGAAATGGCCGGTAGTCTTCCCCTTGGGCAATTCGCGGAGGTAGTGGAGGCGCTCATTCCATACGCCCTCATAGAACAGCGCTGGCATGAGACCCGCATCCACCAAATCGTGCACCAGCCCTTTCAGTTGCGGCCAGTAAAACCTCTCAAACTGCCGCAGCGACATGAATCCATCCGACCCCCGGTGCAGAGGGATGAACACAAATTTGCCGCCCGTTTGCCGGCAGGACTCGATGGCTGCCTCGACGCAGATGCGCCGCGCTTTCTCTTCCGCAGCCAGCAGCTTATCTGGACGCCGGTGCATGTCCAAAAAGATGCCACGCATGCCTCGCAGGGTGTCACTCATGAAGTCAAACGGTGCCAGGGCGAAGGCTCCCACCCCATACCCGATTCCCAACGGAAAACCGAGCGCAACCATCCGTTCCGCCTGTTTCCGCATCTCCAGAATTCTCTCGGATTGAAATTTCGCCATGCGTGCAAGAACCTGCAGGGATGCGGCCAGGTCGGGATGGCTGAGCGCCATCGCGAGTCTCCCGAATGTCGGATAGCCGGTCACCAGCATGGAAAGTCGAGGCAGGTTGGCTAGCCCCTGGAGCTTTTCATACGTTCGCGGCAAGAGAGTCCGCAAAGCAAAATTGGTCGGGTCGTCGAGGAAATCGTCGTAGTCCTCGGCCCTCATATACTCGCCCTCGATGTATTGCATGGGTTTGTCGTCCGCCAAGCCGTAGCCCGGCCATCGCGTTTGCCGGTCGCCTAACATGACACTGATGGCGGAGACGAAAGAACCCAAGCCCGTCGCCATGTCCGGCGCAAAATAGAGAGCCCACTTCTCCAGCAGTTGTTGCGCCACCTCAGGGTTATTGTCCAGCTCCCGATAGGTAATTCCGCCCAACTTGGCCAGCATGTATCCAAAGTTCAGCCGGATCGGGATGCGATCCGGCTTTCTCAGCTCATAGGCATCCATCAATCGCTTGCGTCTGGCGAGAAGCAGTTCTTCGGGCGCCTCGGACATAAGAATTCCTTCAGGTTGGCTTCCACTTAGCTTAGCTGCCGCTTGGCCGATGTCATCATACCAGCACAGATTTCCTCTTTGACTTCGAAAACGCCGAGCATTCCTTCGACTCAAGCGTAGAGGCCTTAAACTAGTGTCGCGTAAGTGCCTAAGAAGTTAGGTAACCGGACAGCTCTAACAATTGCCTGCAGCGCATTCGGTATTCGCGGCCGCATCCGCACCCACTGATGGCGTGCAGCACAAGGTCGGCGGATCCAGTAGCTCCTTCGAAGGCAGCCAGATCGACGGAAAGTGGTTTTCCCCCTGCGCTGTGAGCATCAAGGGCGGGTTACGGACAGGCCCCTCGTGTCGATTATGTGCGTATTTAGGTTCCTGCGCTGGCTCGGTTGCCTTGCATCGCTGCAATGTTCTCCGCGTGACGCGGGCCATAATTCATTTCATAATCGCCCCAGAAGCCGAGCGGGCGGCTAGTCACTTGCACACCACCGTTTTCGTCTTGTCGAATCACAATGTATTTGTGCCACTCGGGAGGATCGTTCTCCGGATAATCGATGCGGCTGAAGCTCAGCACCTCGCTGCTGGCGTTCCTTGCCTTTGAAGCCTGCACGATCATCTGCGCGCATGTCAGAATGTCGACCACGTCCAGCATCCGCATCAACTGGTGCGGATTGCCCGCGAAAACCCGGCGTACTTCATTCCGTTCGATGTCGGCCAGCCAGGTCTCAGCTAGATTGAGCAGCTCTTCGTTCTTCAATTCGGCGCAGTAGTTCTGCATCACGCGAGCGATGCCGATATTCAGCTCCTTCCAGTCGATGCTGTCGGATGCCTCGGCAAGCGGTGCCAGTACCCGTTTCTTCTCTCGTTCGATTTGGCCGGGGCCGAGCTTGCCGTAGTCCGTACCGCGGGCATACAGGGCGGCCCGTGCGCCCACGTATCGTCCCGTTGTTGCCGCGTTAACGTGATCCTGACTGGCGAACAGAAGGTCGCCGGCTCCAAACAGCCCCGGAATGTTCGACATCAGATCCCAGTCAGTCAGCAGGCCCCCGGCTACTCCGATCTCGCCAAATGTCCGTTCCTGCGGCGCGACGAATTCCCTCATGCCCTGCCCGCGAAGAAAATCGTACGTTTGCAGCATGTCTTTCGCCGGGTCAAATCCCGATGCCTCGTACGTCTGGAGGATAGGAACGCGGGTCTTGCCTTCCTGGCCGACCATCAGGCCCCAGATCGCTTTTCGTTCATACCATGGCATGCCGGTTAGATCCGCATAGAACGGCGGCGTGAACTCGCCCTTCATCATGCGCGGCTCGAGGTCCGGGATCAGTTTGGGTCCAGCGTACTTGTTCAGTCCAGGATGGGGTTGTGAGGCGTTGCCACCTCCCATAAGGAAAAACTTCTGCCCTGCCGCCGGGCGGCACCGCTCGTCAACCGTGGCAAGCACCCGGCCGTTGCAGTCTACCCACGGCACTTCCTTATTCCTCGCATCCACAATTGTGCAGGGATACCAGGTATTGATGGCGTTGCCTGTGCCATAAGATGGGTAGGAGTATGGGCTGGCGAAAGGCGACCGGATGGTTTTCTCCATTAGCGTGAATTCCGCCCCGATGCGCCACGCCATGGCGTAGCCATTGCCCACGTTCGATCCCCCGCGGTGTGCGGCCGTGCCGCGGTGCTCCGATGAAAACGTGAAAATGCGCTGCGGCCGGTTCGTGGCCAGAATCACCGCTTTGGCCCGTACCACGACAAACGCCCCCGTGTGGCAGTTGATTCCTGAAGCCCCAACGACGCGAGATCCATATGCCCCATCATCCGTGAGCAGTGCCGTGGCGCTCGTGCGATCGAGGATTTCGACGCCCAGGCGCCTGCATCGCCTGCGCAGCAGCGGCTTAAAGTTCGCGCCCCAGACACGGATGCAATAACGATTATCGTAATCATAGGCGAACAACAGCTTGGTCAAGTCGTCACGGAACGGCGCGTCCTTGAACTCGTCCTCGGTGTCGCGCACCTTACCGCCCATGGCCTCCATCTCGAGTAGGGTTTCGTACGCCGACGAGGTGTGGATATACGTGGAAATGCCGTTGCGATAACCAAAATGATTTTCAACCAGCGCGCAGGTCATCTCCGCGGGTGTAATCTTCGAGCAGGGATTATCGGCGGCANNCGCGATGGCCGCCCACACCCCTGCGATGCCGCCGCCCAGTATCAGCACGTCGGTCTCGTGGCGATCCTCTTGTTCGTAGCGGATGGGGTATGGCCAGACAAGAATACCGTGGCCGCTCATCGATCATCTCAACCGAAATTGCTCGCCCGTGCCCTTGCGCTTCCAACGCACGCGCTGTTGCAGCGGATGACTCAGCCGGATTGCGCCCGGGCGGTTGCAGTCGTCCACGCACACACCGCAGTACCAGCACTCCTCCGGATAGAGGGTGATCGGAGATTCACCCTTTAGGGGATTGGGGATAAACACGTCCTCGGGGCAAACGGTTACGCACGTATTACAGGCGTTACATATGCTGGGGTTGAAAATGATCGGCCGCCCTGGGGTCGGCCGGTTGGGTTCGGCGTAGAGAACGGACGATGCCATTGAACGGCACCTCCTTGATGGAACTACGCCAACATTGGATACCGCGGAGTCGCGACCGCTCAGTGCTGCCTGTCACCTTTGAATGTGATCCATATCACCCATTTCGGCTGCGGAAGGGAGCAAAAGAAGGAAGCCGCCGAATGACTGAGGGGCTGTCGCGTAAATGCGGCGTGTTCGCGAACAGGGCCGTTTGACTGCCTCAAGATTTGGCGAGGTGTTCTATGTTCTGTGTTCTGTGTTCTGT
>PKUY01000174.1:11192-13827 GCA_003131705.1 Acidobacteriota bacterium
AATCAGCGTGATCGATCTTCGCACGATGAAGGTGATTCGGAGAGTTCATCCGAATAACGTGGCGCCGCGCGGGATCGATATCACTCACGACGGAAAGTACGTCGTTGTGGCGGACAAAGACACGGCCGATGCGAGCGTGTTTGACACACGGGTAATGCGTTTGGTGAAGCGATTTCACATCGGCGACAATCCGGAGTTCGTGAAGCTGAACCCCAGGGGAGACGAACTCTTCACATCGTACGAGGCGCGGTCAACTGGCGGACTCCCAACATCCGGAGGCGACGACAGCAAACTGGGTGAGCCGCATTCTCATGTGGCGAAGTACCATGTGCCGGACTGGACGCAAGAGCTAGACTTCGAGGCTGGCACGGAAACGGAGGGATTGGAGTTTTCGCGCGACGGGAAGTACCTGATGGTGGCGAACGAGGCCCAGAGTACGATCAGCATCTACGACGCGCAGGCGGGCACGCTGGTCCGCACGATCGATTTGAAGCCCTACGGGCAGAGGCCGCGGGGAGTGAAGGTGTCGCCGGACGGATCGGGTTACGCCGTGACGATGGAATTCTCCGGGACGCTGGTTAAGATGGATTCAAACTTTAACGTGACGAACACGGTGCGAACTGCGGCGATGCCCTATGGGCTGGCGTTTGATCGGGAGGGAAAGAGAATTTTTGTTTCGGCGGCCACGGCGAGAAAAATGCAGGTGTTCGCCGCAGGTTCCCTGCAACTAATCGCGGAGACGCCAACGGGACAGCGGTGCTGGCATTTTACGTTTACGCCGGATGATTCGAAGATATTGTTGGCCTGCGGGCGGTCCAACAACGTGGTAGTGATCGATGCTAGTTCGTATAAAGTGATACAGACAATCGAAGGATTCAAACTGCCTTGGGGAATCATTACGTACCCCAGGTCGTTTGGAAGTTTGGGGCTGCCGTAGAACGCGCGGCGACTCATCGGGTACGCAGGCCCGGTATGACCTCCGCTCCCTCGATTGCCGAACAGGTCAGTGATCGAGCCGTCGCGATTCTGGCTTGATCGTATCGAGGATCTTCCGAACGACCCATGCTCCGAGATCTCGCTATCGTTTCTTCTCTGGAATCACTGGGACAAGCAGATGCGAATCATGCTTTCCGCCGGCGTAGATCACGTGGCGCCCACGGTTTACCGTGTCTTCGTGGCGATCCTGCATCGTCGGTTTGGGGTATTGATATACGTCGACGCCCTGGATGATAAGCCTCAATTGTTCGCCAGCCTCAAAACGGGTGCCTGAGGGCCAGATTTCGATCTCGAGCGGCACAATGGCGCCGTTTTCGATCTTGAGCTCCCGGCGATGGGCAAGTATCGGCTGGTACTCCGTTGATTTCCTCTCATCGAGTTCGCGATGTGAAGCTCGCAACCAGCCCAGTGCGACGGGTCCGTTGTCAAAGTGGGTCCAGAAAGCAAACGGCACTAGGTTCCCTGCTAAGTCGAGCTTCTGAATCGCGACGAAGATATCCATGTCGTCCGCCCCGTCCGGCGCCATCCACAGTTTCAGTTTCATGTGGCCGATCAACTCCGTCGACTTTTCGAACACCAGATCGAATTGCGCGCAATGAGGACCCGGCCCTTCGGACCGGGCATCGTATGAGAACGATTGCTCCTCCGGAACGTCGTGGCGCTTGAGCGACCCCGTTTGGACGTCGAGATAAAGCTTCGTATATTGGGTGCGAGAGATCGGCCACTCGTTCTCCGGCTTCATTGATCCCACATAGAACCTTTCCCGCGCCTCGAGTCGCACCTTCGGCCACTGCATGACCGATGTGGGAATGCCCTTCAAAAAGGAGTCAAAGAACTCCTGCTGCCGGCGCACATTTTCTGTTTCGTAGAAGTAGGCCCATTTTTTTCGTCCATGTACTTCGAGCCACTTCTCCGTAGAGGCGATTTTCTTGAAGCCCTCGAGTGTTCCCCGCGTATGCAATCCTTGGTCCGTCCAACTCGCAACCACGTAGGCAGGGACATTGATTGTCGAAAAGTCGGCGGCCTTCGAAGCCCAGAACGCGTCGAAAAAGGGATGTTCCTTAACTTCGGTAAGCAGATCCTCCACACGCGTGGTGCTTCTGCCCCAACGGCCCGGAAGGTAGGGCCAAAAGTAAGTCTCCGGGATGCCGCCGTGACGCACAACTTCGCGATACGTGTCGGTCCAGCCTTCGTATGGATTAATCGCCGCCAGATGCGGCGGGTTGAGAGCTGCGACCCGCCACTGAGAACTGGTTAGATAAGAAACGCCGGACAAACCGACCTTGCCGTTGCTCCAGGGTTGCGTGCCGGCCCACTCGATCAGATCGTAGTAATCTTGCGCCTCTTCCGGAGAGAGATACGTGGCGTCACCCTGAGAGTACCAGGTGCCGCGGATATCCACATTGATGACGGCATAGCCTTGTGGCACCCAGTATCCGGGATCAGGCGCCTCAAAGGCCGCATATCGAGATTGCGTCTCCGGCTTGACGCCGCAGTTGGGGAAAACCTCGTGGTAGTTCGTGTGTCCGTGTTTGCCGTAAGGCCCCCAGGCAATCAGCGGCGGCGCCGGCTTCTCGTTGGCGGGACGAAACACTCGGAGGTCTCGCGCTCGACGACGAACGGCTCGACCAAGATCTAC
>PKUY01000385.1 GCA_003131705.1 Acidobacteriota bacterium
GCGTGAAAGTTTCTCCCACGCGCAGCTGCCGATGAAATTCAAAGCGGCCACCCGCCCACATGCGTCGCGGCAACGGAACAGGCGGCAAGAATCCTCCGCGCGCCACATGACCATCCTCGGCCAATTCGGATTGCCGGTGAATCGATAAAAACCACAGCCAGTGCCACAGCGGCGGCACGGCGTCGCCCGGCTGAGGCGGCGGAGCGTCGATGTCAAGCGTGGCGGACATTGCGGCGAGCGGCGTCGCCGTGATCTGATCCGTCTGTNNCTCGGTTTTTCCGACCCATTTCTGCAGTTCAGCGATATCCACTCCCGCGATCTCCTGGCCATACTTTCGTGCTCTTGCTTGTTCTAATCGCTCGATTCATTTCAGGTCGGCGCTAACGCGGCACGCGGAGCGCTACCCGCCGTTTTGCGCCGGTTGCATTCGTCCCGTTTCGGCGCGGCCGATCCACCACCACAGCGCCGTACCAAGAATTGGGATCAAGCTCAGCGAAACGAATGTCGCCGCGTACCATTGCAGGTCGAACCAGCGCCCGTAAATCGGCAGCAGAATGGCCACTACTGCGGACCACGCGCCCGAACCGATTCCAGCGACCATGCCCGTTTCATCGCGAGGATAGGCGCGTGCGCCCAGATGCAACGACATCACGATGAAGGCGACTGCGATGAACATGCCCCACGAAAAGAAAGCCAGTGCCGCGATCCAGGACTGAGTTTTCGTCACCAACGAAGGCACCAAAGCGAAAGTGGTAAGCAGCAGGTACAGCCGCACGGGACGCGATTCCTCGCGCACGTAGCGATCCGCGACCCAGCCCCAAAAATAGTAGCCGAGCTCCCAAAACACGGCGGGGATCCAAAGGATTTTTCCCAGTTGGCTTTGCGTCAGACCCAGGACGCGATTCAGATACAGCGGACACAAGTAGAGAATTGGGCCGAGCGCAGCGCCGCCCAATCCCATGTTCACGACGAGCAGCCAGAAACGACGCTCTCGCATTTTGGGCCACGCGATTTTGTGCTTGGTTCTCTGGGCCGCGCGAATCAGCGNNCCCACCACCAAATCGCGAGCCACGCCACTCCCAGCGCGCCGGTCGCGAGAAACGCCGCGCGCCATCCGAACTTCAACGCGATCGGCGTGATCAGAAGCGGCGCGACAATGGCGCCGAGCGACGCGCCGCTGTACGAAATTCCCATGCCTCGCGACTGCCGGTTGACGGGCAAAGAGTCCGCAGCGGTGCGCAGGCCGCCGGGAAACGTGGCGCCTTCTCCAAAACCGAGCAGCGCACGCGCCGCCGCGAAGCCGAGAAATCCCACAACCCACGCGTGTGACGCGCTCGCGAGCGTCCAGATTCCGACTGCTGCGAGCATTCCGACGCGCAGCCCCACGTAATCGAGCAGCGAGCCCCAAAAGAAGTTCGCGAACATGTACGCGAAGGAAAATGCCGAGACGGCGTCTGCGTAGGACGCGGCGCTTAAGCCTGTGTCCTTCAGAATCATCGGAGAGATCACCGCGAGCGCCTGGCGATCGATATACGAAAGCCACGAACACGTCATCATCACCGTGACGGGCACCCACATGCGCCAGCCCGTGGCGAAGAGATTCGCAGTATCAATTGCTGGGTTCGCCTTTACGGGAAGAGTGGTCGGCATTTTGGCGTTGGCGGCGTCGAGCGTCGGGCGCTATCGCATCACGAAAGGATTGGGAGCGTTGCCGGCGATGTCGATCCACACGCTTTTCGTTTGCAAATATTCGTGAATCGCCTCCTGTCCGCTCTCGCGTCCAATTCCCGAACGCTTGTAGCCGCCGAAGGGAGACATGTAACTCACGGCGCGGTAGGTATTCACCCACACCGTGCCCGCTTCCAATTTTTCTGACATCATCAGCGCGCGCCGAATGCTCGTCGTCCACACTCCTGCGGCAAGACCGTAGACCGTGCCGTTCGCGATGCGAATGGCATCTTCCTCCGTGTCGAACGGAATAATGGAAAGCACGGGGCCGAAGACTTCTTCCTGCGCGATGCGCATCTTCGGGTCAACACCAGTGAAAATCGTCGGCTCGACGAACCAGCCCGAGCCGCACTCGGGACGCTCGGCAGGCGCGCCACCGAGGCGGCAGACCGCGCCTTCCTCTTTCGCGATGCGAATGTAGTCGAGAACTTTTTCGTATTGCGGGCGAGTGGTGATCGGACCGACCTGTGTCGTCATTTCGAGCGGGTTGCCCATGCGCGCAGTTTTTGCGAGCGCGAGAAGTTGTTCCACAAATTGGTCGTGGATCGTCCGATGAACGAGGGCACGCGAACCTGCGATGCACGTCTGGCCAGTGGCGGCAAAAATTCCGGAGACGACGCCCTACACCGCGTCGTCCAAATCGGCGTCGTCGAAAACAATGTTCGCGGACTTCCCTCCAAGTTCCAGAGTGATGCGCTTGATGCCTTTTGCGGCCAGTTGATAAACGTGCTCGCCGGTTTTGTCGCCGCCGGTGAAGGCAACCATGGACACGTCGCGATGCGTGATGAGTGGCTCGCCAACTTCATTGCCGTATCCGGTGACGATATTCACCACTCCCGGCGGGAATCCGGCGCGCTCGAACAGTTCGCCGAAAACGAGAGCCGAAACCGAAGAAAATTCCGAAGGCTTCCAGACGATGGTGTTCCCTGCCGCGAGCGCGGGTGCGAGTTTCCATGCGGCGAGCAGCAGCGGAGAGTTCCACGGAGTGATCGCGGCGACGACGCCGAGAGGTTCTTCGCGCGTGAAGTTGAACACGCCAGGCTTATCGATGGGGATCACGCGGCCTTCGATTTTGTCCGCCAGGCCGCCGAAGTAATGAAACCACTGCGGAATGTATTTTAGCTGGCCGCCCATTTCGGCGATGAGCTTGCCGTTGTCAGTGGTCTCAATCTTCGCGAGAGCATCGGCTTCGGAGGCAATGATGTCGGCGAGGCGACGGAGAAGAACGCCGCGCGCCGTGGCCGTGAGTTTGCGCCACTCGCCATCGTAAAATGCGGACTTGGCTGCAGCGACCGCGCGGTCCACATCTTCTTTTCCGCCGCGAGGTACGAGCGCCCACGGAGTGGCCGTGAACGGATTCACGGATTCAAACCACGCTCCGGACGCCGGTTCGACCCACTTGCCGCCGATCAGCATCAGATGCTTCTTCATTCGCTCACTCTTTTCATGTGGCGCGCTGGGCGATTTCGCACGGGCCGCAATGCTATTTCGTCGCCACGTCTTCGCTAAATCTTGGGCGCGTTACCTTGCTCCTTCAGTTCGGCGAGCACTTCGCGCGCGATTCGGAAGGAATCCACGGCCGCCGGCACGCCGCAGTAGATCGCAACCTGCAGCAGGACTTCGCGAATCTCAACGAGCGACACGCCGTTGACCAGCGCTCCCTTGATGTGCGCTTTGAGCTCGTGGGGGCGATTCAGCGCGCTGATCATCGCAAGATTCAACATGCTGCGCGTTTTTTTCGGAAGTTCCTCGCGTCCCCAAACCGCGCCCCAGCAATATTCGGTGACCAGCTCCTGCAGCGGGCGATTGAAGTCGTCGGCCGTCTCGAAAGCCTTGTCGACGAAGTCCTTACCTAGCACCGAGCTGCGAATTTCGCGTCCGCGATCGAAAGTTTTCTTATCCATTCGGGTGATCCTCTCTTTGATTTGGATAGTTAGGCCAAGTGGTCTGTGGAAAAGTGCGAGACGCCTCACGGCGTTGTCGATTAAACGTGAACCCGGTCCTTTGTTTTGAATGAGTTGGATCACATTCTAATCGGCTCTCATTGTCGATTAGAAGGGAGGGGGCAGTGACAAGCGACGAGCGAATAATGAGCCGCGTCCCGGCGTGGCGTTGCGGCAATGCGTGCACGCGAAGAGCGATTCCTCGGCTGCGCCTCGGAATGACAACGCGACAGGGGGCGCGGTCGAAGGTGCGCGGGAGAAGGGCCGAGGCGGGGGTGTCCTGTCTGGCCTGTGGGGAGGGCCAGCGTCGCGTCCCGTTTTCGACCGCAGTCTTCATCTTCACGGGAGCATCTTAGTACGGAATGGTGGGAGTGCAAGGATGTGGTTGGTGTGGACTTTTTTGGGGGGAGTTTGCTTACCGTCGCGCAAGTTTCGCCGCATCGCTACTGCTGAGGTGAATTAAATTCAAAAGCCCCACCCTTTCGAACGACGCGAAAGGATGGGGCACCCGCCACGCCTTTCTCGTTCGATGAGCCTGCGACCCCCGTCTAACGAGCTGACTTTTCCGCCCTCTCTCCTAGCCGCTCGACGATTCGGTCACTCAGTGACCCTCTAAGCCTCGCGCTTTTTGTTACTCGTTCTAGGGTCGGCACTAAAGTCTGTGGATTCGTAGGGAGAGTAGCGATACGACTCGCTAGTTGATTGTCATTTTCTTGGTTTTCACTTAAAGCCGATCTTAGGCGGCGGACAACTGGCTTCATACCTTCCAGAGATGCTAAAGCTTCGTCATTCTGAATTGTGTCCGCAACCTTTGCCATTGTGGAGTGCACGTAAGTCATTGCGGGCTATGTCAGCGCTCGAACTGTCCTGTCGGGGGCTCGACATTAAAGCGGCCAAAACTTTCAGTGCCTGAATGGTGAGACGAGGCTGATCATATTCAAAAATCAAGCGATCTTACTTGGCGCCGATTTGGACGCCGGCCCAGGACTCGACGGTTTTGGCCATGGCGGTCATGTCGGCGTCGAGGCCTTCTGTGGCTGTCGAAATCGAGAGGAGCTGGCGGACGGCGCTGCCTACGATCATGGGGACGCCGAGGGCGTCGGCTTCGGCCATGCACAGGCGGATGTCCTTGTTCAGCAGGCCGATTCCGAAGCCGTAGCTGAATTTTCTCGAGATGACGTGCTGCTTGATTTTGTCCTGCGTGGCGCTATTGCGCGCGGTGCCGGCATTGAACACGTCCACGACGAGCGCCGGATCGAGCCCCGCCTTCACGCCCATCGCCACGGCTTCGGACGTGATCGCGAGGGCCGAGGCGGATAGAAGATTGTTCAGCAGCTTCATGGTCTGGCCCTGGCCGGGCTGCGTGCCGACGAAAAAAAGTTTGCCGAGAACTTCGAGTATGGGTTTGATCGTCGCGAAGGTTGCTTCCGGGCAGGAAACCATCACCGCGAGCGTCCCTTTCTCCGCGCCGTTGATGCCGCCGCTGACGGGCGCGTCAACCGCGGTGATGCCTTTCGCTGCGAGGCCTTGCGCAACTTTTTTTGCGACGGTCGCGCCGGTGGTCGATGTATCGATGAAAATCTTGACGCGGCTGCCCTCGATAATGCCCTTGGGACCGAGCGCGACGGCCTCGACGATCGGCGGCGTCGGCACGCTCGCAAAAACGATTTCGGCAGCCGATGCTACGGCCGCGGGCGAGTCCGCGAGCTTCGCACCGAATGCAACCAGCGGCGAGACGGCGGCTTCACTCGTGTCATACACGGTGAGTTGGTAGCCGTCATTTAGCAGGCGGCGAGCCATCCGCGCGCCCATTCTGCCCACACCTACAAAGCCGATACCTTGCTTCGCCATTGATGCTCCTCGTGCGATTTGGTATGCGCGGGAGTATAACATTGCGGATGGGTCGAAGGTCTTTCACCGGAGAGAATTGCCTGCGTAGCGGCCACGGCGAGCGCCTTTTGCCGCGTCAGCATTCGAGAAAGCGCCGGCCTGAAGCCGCTACGAAACCGCCTCGGATGCCGATTCGCCTTTGTGGTACAGGCACTCCTGCCTCTGCTCTTCCCTCGCGGCGTTGCTCTGTTAGCGCGCTAACCGATTCCCACCATCCTCGACAAAATCTACCGGTCTTTAGTATGTTAGCCGCGCGCGTTTGCGACGGACGCTCGAGGGATCCACATTGCAGATCGAACCATTTGAAGTTTTTGCCATGCGGTACGCGCATCTAGGCAACCGGCACGCGGGTGAGAATTTTTTGCTGGGCGATCCGCATGAGTTTGCGTCCGACCTGGATTATTACGTCTGGGTGCTGCGGCGGGGCGACTGCAGTTTCGTAATTGATACCGGATTCGGGAAAGAGGCCGCGGCCCGGCGTCGGCGACACTGGCTGCGTTGCCCCGTGGAATCCCTGCGGCTGCTCGGCATAAATCCCGATGAGGTGACCGACGTCATCGTGACGCATCTGCACTACGACCATGCGGGCAATCTCGATCGCTTTCCGCGCGCGCGGTTCCATCTGCAGGACCGCGACATGGCCTACGCGACCGGCCGGTGCATGTGCCACGCGACGCTACGGCATCCGTTCGATCTCGAAAACATGCTGCAAATGGTGCGGCACGTCTATTCCGACAAAGTGGTTTTCCATGACGGCGATGCGGAGCTCGCGCCAGGGCTGACCCTGCATCGCGTGGGCGGTCACTCCGCCGGGCTGCAGATCGCGCGCGTTTGGACAAAACGCGGGTGGGTTGTCGTCGCGGCCGATGCGGCGCATCTGTACGCGAATTTCCAGCAGCGGCGGCCGTTCCCCGTCGTGTACAACGTCGCGGAAATGCTCGAGGGGTTCAATTTGATTTACAAGCTCGCCGATTCGCCGGAGCACATCGTGCCCGGCCACGATCCGCTGGTGATGAAGCACTACCCGGCGGCGACGAAAGAGCTGGAAGGAATTGCCGTGCGGCTCGACGTAGCGCCATCCCCGCGTTGATTTTGCCGAGATTTACGCATGCTGCGGCAGAATCAGCGAAACTGATATCCCGGCTTGAGCTCGCACCGATATAACTTCGACTGGTCCTTTTCCACTCGCACATTGCAAACCGCCCAACTCAAAACGGGCGCCGGGCCAAGCGGGAAAACAATATTTTCGCCGCTTAGCTCCGCCTCCAAGCTCGGTCCTTCGGCCGCGGACGGCAGCGTGAAATTCATCGAGTCGCCGAAAATCACAGGATAGGATTCGCGCGCGAGGTCGTTGACCTCGGTCCGCGAAACCTCGGCCTGGAGCAGAAAAGTGGTGGTGTCCGACCAGTTGAGCACAGTTACGCCGATGGTGCGGCCGCCCTGCGAAAAGTGGTCTGTCCCAACTTTGGTGAACGGGCACGGCCCGGCGATGCAGGAAAGCCGCGCATTGTCGTAGACGTTTCCATCACCCGCATCGAGCGACGCCGTCGCCGTGGCCGCTTTCCATTTGCCGTCAGGCGAGCACGGTGGATGGCCGTCGCAGCGAACGTTGCCCTTGCGAGTCACCTGGAACGTCTTCACTCCTGTGCCGATATTCACGGACGTGGTCGATTCAATCGAATAGCGCACGAAAACATTCGCAACGGGAATCTCGGGAGGGTTGGATCGCGAGGATGCGTCCTGCGGGACGGACGCCATGCTGACGATTTGAAGCTCGTCGCTCACAATCGCTTTCACATCGACCGGCTGGTAATCGGGATGGCGGAGTCGCAGCGTGATCGACTGCCCTCGCTTGACTCCCGGACGCAGAGTCAGCTTGAAGTAACCGGAAAAATCGGACTTGGCATCGGCCGACGATAAATTATCGGCCACGCTGATCTCGACATCCGTGATCGGCGATCGCTTTCGCGGGTCCGCGTCCTGCTTGATGACGGCGCCTTTCACGGAGAGCGGCTTCCCTATGTAGTGCAGCGCAACGACGGCGAGCGCGACGGCTGCGATTGCGCCGAGTATTACCAGCGTCGCAACCCGGAAATTGGATTTTGGCTCCGCGCTCATGGAATCATCCGGCACTGATGTTAGCAAAATATCGGTATTAGCTATGCTTCATCTTCACCGGGGGAATCTGCACCGGCCTCGCAAGAATGGCTATAATCATGGTGCCCAGATGAACTCGAACAACGGCAGCTCGAAGATACTCACGCGACGGGAACTTGTGAAGCTGGCCGCGGGCGTTCCGTTGCTGGGTTTTGGCGCTTTTCCTTTCTTGCGGCGCCCGCAAAGGCACACCGCGAAACCGGCTCCGGCTCCCAGCGAGCCTTCTCCCTTCTATCAAGTCGATGAGGCATTCCTGGAAGAGCTCGGGAACGCTAATTTCCGATATTTCTGGGAGNNAGCAGGCCAACCCGGACACGGGCATCGTTCGCGATCGTTGCAATGCGATCAAACCCGACAAAAGCGATCTCGGCAGCATTGCGGCAACAGGTTTCGGGCTGACAGCGCTTTGCATCGGTGAAAAGCGCGGATACGTCTCACATGTGGAAGCGCGAGCGCGCGCCCTGAACACAATGCGCTTTTTGTGGAAGAGGCTGCCGAATCATCGCGGCTTTTTCTATCACTGGGCGAATTTGGGCACGGGCGAACGGCTCTGGGATTCGGAAGTCTCGTCCGTCGACACGGCGATATTGCTCTGCGGAATTCTCACGTGCCGCCAATATTTTCAGCACTCCGAAATTTCCGAGCTGGCGTCGCTGATTTTCAATCGTGTCGATTGGACGTGGCTTTCGGAAGACACGCGCATCCTGCCGCATGGCTGGACGCCGGAATCCGGCTTCCTGCAATATCGCTGGGACAATTACAGCGAGATGATGATGATGTATCTGCTCGGGCTGGGCTCTACGTCGCATCCGCTGCCGGCCGAAACCTGGAGCGCGTGGAAGCGCGTGAAGTTCGAATATGACGGTATCCGCTACATTGGATCGTTTGCGCCGCTCTTCGTGCATCAGTATTCGCAGGCGTGGTTTGATTTTCGCGGCAAGCGCGACCAGTACGCGGACTATTTTCAGAATTCCATCACCGCGACGGAAGTGCACCGCCGTTTTTGCGTTGACCTCGCAAGTCGGTTTCCCGATTACAGCGACAATCTGTGGGGCATCACGGCTTCGGATTCACCGAGAGGATACGTGGTTTGGGGCGGTCCTCCGGCGACAGGGCCGATCGACGGAACGGTTGTTCCCTGCGCCACCGCGGGATCGCTGCCGTTTCTTCCGCAGGCGACCGTGCGCGTCTTGCAAACGATCAAGAACCGCTATGGCAAGCGCGCGTGGACGCGATACGGATTCGTCGATGCGTTCAATCCGCTGACGAACTGGTATGACACCGACGCGGTCGGCATCGACACGGGAATCAGCATGCTCATGGCGGAAAATGCGCGCACCGGGTTTGTGTGGGAGACATTCATGAAGAATCCGGAGGCGCAAAGAGGCATGGAACGCGCGGGATTCAAAAAATATCCCACGGGATACATGCCACAGTCGGGGAAAACTTCTCAAACCTGATCGGAAGGCCAGGAACGCCTGCTACCCACCAGCGGAACCCGCTTACCTTACTGTAATTCGATCAGCGCTAAGCCCTGCGCCGGCAACCCCAGCGTCAATTGCCCGTCCTGCACCCCTATAATTTCCGGAGGCGGTAATTCCGCGGCTCGGCGAAGCTCTTCGATCTGTTTCGACGTCGGATAAGTAGGTCTGCCCATCGCGTCGTAGGCCTCTAGAAGCGATCCGTTCTTCACGTCGACGCGTGAGATCAGCGCACGGTCATGCCCCGCGAATCCCTTGATCTTGATCGTGACCAACTTCGATTCGCCACGCTCGCCCGGCAAATACTCATTCCAAACAGCGATCACCAGGGCTCCATCGGAGCGGCGCGTGACGAGGGCGGAATTCGATTCTTGCGCGATGCGCTGGTCGCCCAGCCGATGCAGCAGCTTGAAGGCGTTGAACGCCGGCTTCGGCAAACCATCGGCGGCAATGAGCCCGTAACCTCCGTAGAACGGCTGCTTCACCACGCCTTGCTCTTCAAATACGTCGGAAAAAGTCCAGTAGGAGAGCATGTCGACCAGGCCGTCGCACTGGCGGATCGTGTCGGCAAGCCAGGGGCCCATGAAAGTCGAGTCGGTGACATCGGGCTCGTTCTTATAGCTCGCGTTGTACTCGCTCCAAATAATCGGCAGGCCGGGCATCGCGGAAGCCTTCACCTGGTCGCTGACTTTGCGCACGGCGCGGCAAACCATTTGCGCGCGCGGGATATCTTCGCTCGTGCCAAACACATCTTTCGCCGAATCGTTCCCGTACACGTGGGTGGAAACAAAATCGAGGGGAATATGCTTTTCCGCGGCGTGACGCACAAACCGATCGACCCACGCGGCCTGCGCCGTCGCCGGTCCTCCAACTCGCAGCCGTGGATTTACGGTTTTCAGCGCCTGCGCCGTAACATCGTAAAGCTCGTAATACGTCTGTTCCTTGGGATCACCGGCCCAGAAATCGAGGTTGGGCTCATTCCAAACCTCGAAATACCACTGCGAGACTTCGCCGATCCCATAGCGATCTACAAGGTGCTGCGCGAAATGGGAGACCAGATCACCCCACCGGTTCCAATCCTTGGGCGGCGAGACAATCGGCGCATACCAAAACGGATGCACGGCTTGTTGCGCGGCAAGTTTTCTTGGCATGAAACTCAATTCGACGAACGGGCGAACGCCGTTCTGGAGCAATCCGTCGTAAATCTGGTCCACATAAGAGAAATTGTAGATGGGATTTCCGCCGGCATTTTCGCTGTAGAGGCCAACTTCATCGTCGAGGATCGCGTGAAAACGAATGTACTCGAAATCGGTAGCTTGCTTTACCTCGCGCAGATCGCGGCGATAGCTTTCGCGCAGGCTCAAAATCGCGCGGCCCGATCCAAACATACGCTCCCAGTAGTGCGGAAACGGATGGCTGGGCGCGGACGGATCGACCTCGATCGTTTCCGTTCGTGGTGCTCGCTGCGCTTGGACCTGATTATCTGAATCGGATTGTTGAGCGGTTAATGAAGTGCAGAGAGTAGTGATGCAAAAGCATGTAGCAAGCAGGCGGAGACAAACACGCTGAATGGTCCGCTTCACGAAATCGGGCTTGGCTGAACGCATCGGTCGGGCTGAAAGCTGAACATAGCACGGCCGCGCGTGCGCCCGGTCTTTTATCGGTAACGTTTACCGGTAGCTGGCGGCTTGCAGTTCGAACATTTCCGCGTAGAGGCCGCCGTCTTTCACAAGCTGATCGTGATGGCCCTGTTCGGCAATCCCGCCATTTTCGAGAACCAGGATGCGATCCACCATTCTGACGGTGGACATACGGTGAGAAATCAGCATCGCCATTTTGCCGTGTGTCAGTTCGGCAAAGCGCTGAAAGACGTCGTGCTCGGATCGCGCGTCAAGCGCGGCCGTGGGCTCGTCAAGAACCAGCAATTGCGCGTCGCGCAGATGCGCACGGGCCAAGGCGATTTTCTGCCATTCCCCGCCGGACAGATCCATGCCACCTTCAAAACGGCAGCCGAGAAGCTGGTCGTAACCCTTGGGCAGTTTCTGAATCACGCTTTCGGCGAAACTCTTGATTGCCGCGCCGCGAATCCTGAACTGATTGTTCGCGTCCTCGATTCGGCCAACAGCGATGTTTTCAGAAGCCGTCATCTCGTAGTGCATGAAATCTTGAAAGATGACGCCGATTTCTTTCCACAGATCGTCGAGGTTATATTCTCGCAGATCCACGCCGTCGAGCAGGATTTGCCCCTCGGTGGGGTCGTATAAACGCGTGAGAAGTTTCACTATAGTCGTCTTGCCCTGGCCGTTCGCGCCCACCAGTGCGAGCCGCTCACCCGGCTCCATCTTCAGATTGATTCCGTTAAGAACTTTGCGACGGCTTCCGGGATACGCAAAGGACACGTTCTTGAATTCGATTCCCTGCCGGATCGGCCGAGGAGCCAGCAACGCGCCGGGCTTCGAGAGAATTTGGGGCTGAACGGAGAAGAACTCCACCAGGTCCGTCAAGAACAGCGACTGGTCGGCAATGCCAGAGAATGTGGTGAAAAGCCCCTGGATATTCGCGCTCGCGCCGGCGATCGCCCCGGTCAACAAGATCAATTGGCCCATGGTCAGCAAGCCAATCACTGTTTGATGGATCACGAAGCCATACGCACCGTAGTAGCCCAGCGTGCCGAGAAAAGTGAGAAGCGTGCCAAAGATCAGTTTACGCTTAGCCAAACCCACGTTCTGAAGATGAAGTGTGTCCGAGAGTTTCTTGTAGCGCCCGATCAAAAACGGGCCGAGTCCGAACAGTTTTAGTTCCTTGGCACTCTCCCGGCTGCCGCCGAGAACTCGCAGGTACTCCATCTGTCGCCGCGCCGGTGTCTGCGCAAAGTTTAATGAATAGCCCAGAAAGGCAAAGTGGGTCTCGCCAAGGAAGGCAGGCACCACGCATACGATTAGGAAAGCGAGGAGCAAGGGAGAGAAGAAGATAATTGCAGCCGCAAAGCTGACCGTGGTGATGAATTCCTGGATCAGCCGCCCGGTCATCTGGATCATCATGACTCGGTCGGTTCCCTGCGCCCTGGCACGCTCCATCTTGTCGTAGAAGAGCGGATCTTCGTAACGAGTCAGATCGAGACGCGATGCGTGCTCCATCGTCTGCGTGCTGATGCTGCGGGTGAATTTATCCGCGAGGACTGTGTCGCAAAATTCGATCACGCGGCCCAGACTCGTCGCCATGGCCACCAGCACGAATTCGAGCACTACAAGCCACCAGAAAAATTTGGGAAGCGCCGCGCGATAGGAGATGTGATGAAAAATCGAATCGATAATGACCCTGGTCACCCACAGGACGGCTACCGGGATTACGGAAACGATCAGGCGCACAAGCAGGCTGCCAATTACAACGCCTGGCGCTGAGGTCCACACCATCTTGAAAACCGGCGGAACCTTACGGAGTGCACCAAGTCGTTCTCCCCACTTCGGTGAAGGCGTTGGCTGGCATTCTGGGATCTCGTCTTTCATCGGGCCAAGTGTCCATCCTCTCGTCGTCGAGAACAAGCTTATCCAAAAATTTAAGCTACAAACTAGGTACTAGCACGCGGACTGCCAGGCTGAGATCTCCGCAACTCTCACCGCTAGCTACACTTACGCCTAGGACCCTTGGGGCTGCACACGCTTTTTTTCTTGCGGTCAGCAATTTCTATCTAGTAGGCCTTGGAGAGAATCTTGGCGCGGATATACGGGTATAAGACTTGAGTGGTGCTTGTCTGGAATTAGGAGGCGGTCCCCTGGGACCGCCTCCGTTTCGCTGCGACGGACGCTTGAAGGTTTCTCCGTCGTTATTAGGAGGCTTTTGCTTGCGCCGCGTACGACCGGATCTCATGCAACAAGGGTCGGGCCGACTCCGGGACCGCAACCTTTCCCCGGTAGATATCGTGACGGTCGACATTCTCTCCGTACATGGCCTGGTCTCCGCTCTTGTCCGATTGCACCACAGCTCCGTCAAGACTTACACCCGCAAAAACGCCCTTTGCGCGCGAGTAAGTCAGAATTTCGGCTCGAAGTTTCACGTCGGTGCTGGCGGCGGCATCGCGTCCAACCGGTCCTGCGGCGACCGAGGCATCCGCGCCTAGCTTGAACTTATCGCTAAGCAGGTTTTGGAGGGCGCGATCGTTCATAAAGAGCATCACGATATCTGTGGAAGAGCCGCCAATCTGGTATCCAACGCTGCCTCCATCGATTGCGACGAACATGGGTGCGGACCATCCGTGTGCCGTATGGCACGTTGCGAGTCCCCGACCATGGTTAGCGCCCAAAATAAACGCGAATTTCAGTTCTCCCGGAATGATCGCGATGCATTTGGCCGTTTCCAACAGCTCCTGGGGTATGCCCTTGTCGGGCGTGTCCATAATCTCTTTGAAAACCGTGGTGGCATGTTGGATCCGTTTCACGTCATCTTCGCGGTCCGAAGCGGATGCAACAGCGGGCCAGCCCAAAAACAAAACGAGGGCTGAAACAACAAGCAGATTTCTCGACATACGGTTCGCTCCTCTAACTTCGAAATTTAATCGATTGGCTGGGATGTTTTCATCGGTGACGGCCGATATCACAATCACAGCAGGACAGGATTTCTCAAGCCCGACGATACCCCGCTTGGGTGGGGGATTACATACCTCGAACCATGTAGTTTCTGGTATTCGTTCCTCTACGTTACGCTCCCAGTTCGGGAAACCCGCTGGCCTCTAGGTCTTACGGCACATCCGTATTCAATTGCCTAGTTGCGCTCGTGACCTGTGTCGCCAGCCTCAGGTCATGCATCTCGTGACGGATTCCTCCACAGAATCTCAGTGCTTCCGGGTATGGCGCGGGAATTCGTACCGAAGTACCGTGAATGCGTCGCGACCACTGGACGTGGACGCGCCTAGTTCTTCAGGTGCGGAAGGCGATTTAAACTGAACGTATCGCGTTTACCGCCGATGCATGCATTTCAGAAGCACAATGAGTGATCCGAGTCGAAGGAGGAATCCATGAGAGCAAATAAGTTGCCGCAAACTGTTCTTGGTTTTGCAGTGGGGCTGGGCGTAGGCGCCGCTATCGGCATGCTTTTCGCACCCAAGTCGGGTGAGGACACCCGCGAATATCTTTTGGACGGTGCACGAGACGCAGTCGATGACGCGGTTGCAACCGGCCGGAAGTTCACCCGTCGCGCAAAGCAGGCGGTAGATCAAGTCGTGGGCGACGTCACCGATCACGTCAGAGACGTAACCGATGCCGGCGAACGTGCTTACACGAAGGCAAAATCGGCCTAGCAGCATAANNGCAAAACATCTCAAAGAGGCACTAGAACCGAAAAGGAGAACTACTTGCCCACGAAAGAAGAAAACCCTTCGCAGTCGCATCCCGAAAAAGCAACCACTCGTGAAGAGCTGGTGGACTTGCTTAACCAGGATCTTGAGCGCGAGCCTCAGGCGATCATTTCCTACGTCGTGTATTCGCAGGTACTCAAGGGCGCCGAATACATGAACATCGCCGGAGAACTCGAAAAACATGCCGCCGAAGAGCTCAGCCACGCGCTCATCATCTCGAATCAAATCGACTACCTCGGCGGTATGCCCGCGGTCACGCCAAAGCAAGTTCGCACCTCCGAGAAAGCCAAACAGATGCTCCAGTTTGACCTCGAGAACGAGCAGGAAACGATCCGAAATTACCGGGAACGAGTTCGCCAGTGCGATGCGTTGGGCGAGTACGCGATGGCCGAGCACATTCGAGAGATTCTGATGGACGAGCAGGATCACCTGATTGCCCTGGCAACCGCGTTGGGTGAAGACGTGCCGGTGATCAAGGCACCCCGCAGCACCAAAAACACATAATCCAACGGAGGAAAGAATGAAATCCAAGTCGGCCCCTGCATTCGTGAAGAAGGAAAAGGAAATGCTGATCGACGTGGCGCGCACGATTGGATCGGCCCTCGGCACTGTCGCCGCGACCATGCACAAAACCAATGCGGCCGTGTCCCGCCGAAAGCTCGAATCCAAGGCAGCGTCCGTCAAGAAATCGGTCACCGGCGCTATAAAGAAGGCTCGCTCCGAGGCGCGATCAGTGGAAAGTAAAATGACTCGTGCAGCAAGAAAGGCCCGATCCAAATCTGGGCGGTAGTCGCTGTTGCAATCGATGAGGCTCACAATTCGTTCCACTGGGGAGGACTTATGCTGCGTTGGGCGGTAATTTTCTTGGTTATTGCCNNTAATTGCGATCATCGCTGGCGTTTTCGGTTTCGCCGGGATCATGGTTGCGGCAGCGGGAATCGCCAAGATCTTGTTCTATCTGTTCTTGATCCTGTTCGCGGTTTCGCTGATTAGCGGGCTCGTTCGCAAGGCCTGATATCTACAGAAGAATGGTTCGGCTTAAATTACAAGGAGAAACAAGATGAGTTCAAAAGGTCAGAAATGTGCCCATCCGGTTTGTTCGTGCACCACCATAGACAGGTACTGCAGCGCGGCGTGTGAAGCGATGGAGAAGACGCCCGACGTGGATTGCCGCTGCGGTCATGCCGGTTGCAAGGGAAAAGCTCACTAGTTTCCTGCACTCGGTACTCGCAAGTTGAAATTACTGCCCGCTAGCTAAAGGAGAAATATGAACACGTTCAAGACATTCGCCGCCCTGTTGGTCCTGTCCACTGTTGGCACGATCGCCGGCTGCTCGAGCACGCCGGCGAAATCGCCCGACGTTACCGACAGCTTGCGAAAATCGCTCGATCAAGCCGGATACAAAAATGTCTCCGTCGACCAAGATCGCGACAAAGGCGTCGTAACACTCCGTGGCCATGTCGCTGACGAGACCGACAAGGCCCAGGCCGAAACCATCGCGAAATCCATCGCCGGCCCGCAGGTCGTTGCGGACCAGATCGCCGTAATACCTCCCGGGAACGAAAGCGACGCCAAAGCGGTTAATGCGGACCTCGATAAAGCCATCGAAAAAAATCTGGACGCCGCGCTTATCGAAAACAAGCTCAACAGGCACGTGAAGTACGAAGTGAAGAATGGCGTCGTCACGCTCACCGGGGATGTCCGCTCGGAGGCTACGCGTGGCCGAGCCCAAACCGTTGCCACCGGGGTGCCGAACGTGCAGCAAGTCGTGAACGAGCTGCAGGTCAAAGATCAGAAGGCCAGCTCGTCTAACTGACGCATGGAGGCGCAGCGGGCGGCATACGCAAAGTGAGATCCAGCTTGGGTATGCGCCGGCCGCCGCTGTGATTATCTTAGGCTCCGCCCTCCGCCGCTTGTGCGGAATGGCCCGTTCATTTACCATCGAAACTCTCTTCAGGTCGTTTGGACTAGCACGCAGACCGGCAGTCCCGTGCCTGTTTACCCGGAGAATCGTCAGGGGATGGCGAACCGTACGAAGTCGCGCACTCATAAGGCCAAGCGCGTAGCGAAAACCGGACATACACGATTGCAGGGCGCGAAGCTGCGTGCTCGAGTGGAACAGCCCGAGGAGACCTTGATCGCCCTCCGGAACGGCCGCGCAGACGCGCCCGAAGGCGATCAGATTTTCACTCCGCAAGGAGCCGAACACACCTATCGAGTCCTGGTCGAGTCCATCAACGAAGGTGCAGCGACGCTTGATCGAAATGGAACGGTTCTCTATTCCAACACCCGTTTCGCGGAAATCCTTGGCGCTCCCTTGCACAAGTTTATTGGGACTGCTGTCCAGACGCATGTCGCCCCGGACCAAGGCAAGAAAATTGAAGCGCTGATCGAAGAAGGCCTCCACGGCGGCACCCTAGGACAGATTGGTCTTGAGACCGTCGACGGCCGGAGGCGTCTGATTCAACTTTCGTTCAGCCCGATTCGGGACTCTAATCTCCAGATGCTCTGCGTGGTGGCGACCGAACTAACTCAGCTGGTTGAAGCCAACCAGGCACTCAAGTCCAACGAAGAGGCTTTACGCCAACTTTCCAGCCGGTTGCTTCAGCTTCAGGATGAGGAGCGACGACGCATCGCTCGCGATTTACATGACATTACGGGCCAGAAGCTCGCCGTGCAGTCGATTTCACTTTCGCAGGTTTTGAATAACAGGTCTTCGGGCTTGGACGACGACGCTCGCCGCGTTCTCTCCGAGTGCGCCACGCTGACCCACCAGATTGGAGAGGAAATTCGCACGCTCTCCTATCTCCTGCACCCTCCCCTTCTGGACGAACTCGGTCTTGCATCCGCCGTGAAGTGGTACACGCAGGGATTTGAGAGCCGGACAGGCATCAAAGTTGAAGTCGAGATACCCAGCGAGTTCGCGCGGCTGCTTCCTGAGGTCGAGGTCACGCTTTTCCGCATCGTTCAGGAGAGCCTGACGAACGTTCATCGCTATTCGGGAAGCCCCAGCGCATTCGTTCGCGTCGAGATGACGCAAAAAGAAATAGCGGTGCAGATTGGCGATTCGGGAAAAGGCATTCGCCCGGAAATACTGAAATCCTTGCCGGGTGCTGTGGCCCCCGTGGGCGTAGGCATACAAGGCATGAAGGAGCGCATGCGGCAACTCTCGGGACATTTGGAGATCTCGCGTCGCCCGACCGGCGGAACGCTCGTCACTGCGACTCTACTGAGATCCGATGTGCCATCCGCAACTTCAGATCCCGGCACACTAGAGGATAACGCCGTCATCCGCTCCGGAGACTCAGCGAGCGATGCGCCGGGCTCGCGCAAGCGCATTCTCATTGCCGACGACCACGAAATGCTGCGTCAAGGTGTGCGGACTTTGCTTCAAACCGACGTGGAATTCGAAATATGCGGCGAGGCAGTGGATGGTCAGGAAGCCGTCGAAAAAGCGGCTGAGCTGAACCCGGACCTCATCATATTGGACATGAACTTACCCGTGTTGAGTGGCCTCGCGGCGGTGCGCCAGATTTTGCGCAACTCGCCCCGCACTAAAATCTTGATTTTCA
>PKUY01000144.1 GCA_003131705.1 Acidobacteriota bacterium
ATCTTTGCTGCGGCGATCGGTGTATCCCTCGCGAATGTCAGCGCACAGTCGACCGCACCGACATTCATGGCGCGGTCCGCAGATTGCGCCGAGGTCGTCGGCGCGCCGCCAGCGAATTGCGTTATCGATGTCAGCAAAATGAACCCGGCTGGACTTTTGGTGGATAAATACAGCTACATGGCCCAGCCTTAAAGCTTTTACTACTTTCATCATATGGACCGGCTCGCCTTCCGAACCGATTGGGTAAGAAAGGGGAGCGATACATACCCATTGAAGGAGCCTACCAAACAGTTTTCCCTGAGATATACCTTGCGCGGCGGCAACTATTCGCTCGATGACTATTTTCGGAGAAACTTTGTCACGGGGTTTCTCGTTCTCCACGACGATCAGATCGTGCTTGAAAAGTACTTCCACGGAGCGGACCAGAATTCAAGATTCGTGTCTCAATCCGTTGGAAAATCGATCATCTCGATTTTAGTCGGCGCGGCCGTAAGCGACGTTGCGATCAAGAGCGTTGACGATCCCGTCGTGAAGTATCTGCCATATCTTTCGACCAGCGGAGACCGTGACGTCACCGTCAAGAACCTGCTGGAAATGTCCTCGGGAGTCGACTACAGCGAAGACTACACAGACCCGAAGTCCGGGGCCGCTCTCATCGGCGCAGCTTTACTCACCGGGAACCCCACATTCAAGGATTTTGCTGCCTCGATCAAATCAACCGCAACTAAACCCGGCACGCAATTCAACTATCAAAGCGTCAATACTCAAGTGTTGGGACTGCTTCTGGAGCAGGTCACCGGTGAGCACCTAAACCAATACGCAGAAGAGAAGTTATGGAAGAAGATCGGAGCGCAAAGCAATGCCTTCTTCTATCGGGCGCAAAAGCAGCCGGATACCTGTGCGTTCGCATGTTTCAATGCCACGGTTCGCGATTATGCTCGCGTCGGCCTGATGATGATGCGCGGCGGGACGCTGGGAAACAAACGTGTCTTGGCTCCGTCCTGGGTACATGATTCCACGACCCCAGGCGCCGAGTATCTTGAACCCAAACCACCCGACCCCCACAGTCCCCCCAGGCAAGGATATGCCTATCAATGGTGGATTCCGTACGGTCACGAAGGTGCGTTCAACGCAGAAGGCATTTACGGGCAGTCTATTTACGTGAACCCGACAAGACGTGTCGTGATCGTGCAAACCAGCGCCTGGCCCACGCCTCTGGGGAATCCATCGCTCGAAGAGGAAAACGCTCTGGTTCATGAAAAGATCGCCCACGAAGTTGCGCCGTAACTCTATTGGCCGTTTGAAGTACCGGAACCCGGCGACTGATTCGATCCCGCGTAAGTACTACGGTCTCGCTCTCGAACTGGCGTCCTGTGTAGCGGAACGGAGGAAGTGAGTGTTTTCCTCCTGTCTTTACCCAGAATTGCATTTTCATTGAACCAAGTGAATTTGAACTGCGCCCGCTATAGGTTGCCGATGCCATGTTCACGATCATCCTCTCATTCGAAGGTTGACCCACATGTTAGGATAGCGGCCGTTCGGATGTACCCTTGGCCACAGTCAAGTCGTTGCTGGGTCCTAGATCCAACGGGGGAAGAGCATGCATAGAAGACTTCTGTTCATCCGTGCCATTGGGGCATTCACCCTCGCAGCCATGTTGGGTACGTCATGGGCGGACCGTTCGTTGGCTGACCGGTTGAACGGGAGCGAAAGCAGTTGCGATCGCGCATGTTTGGACGGATTGGTCGATCAGTATCTCGATGCTCTTGCGGCGAATGATCCCGCCCGCTTGCCCGTGACTGCGACGGTCAAATTCACCGAAGACGGTCAGCGGCTTAATCTCGGTGACGGGCTGTGGAATACCGCTACCGGGAAGGGAACCTACAAGTTCCATATGGAGGACGTACAGGCGGGGCAAGTCGGCTTCTTCGGCACGATGCGGGAGGCTGACGAACCGATCATTATTTCGCTTCGTTTGAAAATCGAGAATCATAAGATCGCCGAGATCGAGACGATCGTCGTTCGCAATAAGGGCGAAGCCGAGAATCTCGAAAAGCGCGGCCATCCCGATCCTCTCTTTACGAAAACCATTCCTGCCGCCGACCGTGTTTCTCGCGCGGAGCTTGTAAAGACTGCGAACATGTACTTTTCAGGGATGCAGCTCAACGACGGAAAGGGAGACTATCCGTTCACCGACGACTGCGATCGCGTTGAAAATGGCATGGAAGCAACGAACAACCGCGCAGCGGATACGGCCAACGCGGTTGCAGCACAGGGGAACTCGATCGACAACGCACAGCGCCGGGCTGATCTGAGCTATTCGCCGGAGTGGGGATGCAAGGAGCAGTTTCAGTCAGGGTTACTCCATTTTGTGACGCGGATTCGAGATCGCCGCTTCGTCGTTGTCGATCCGGAACGCGGAGTGGCGTTCGCGTTCGGTTTCTTCGATCACGCAGCGGGGAAGACGCGCACGTTCCAGATTCCTGACGGTCGCACGGTGACGATTGGGCCCCTTACGCCGTGGACTTGGGAAATGTCGGAAGTGTTTCGGGTTGAGCACGGAAAGATTCGCCGGATCGAAGCTGTTTATCAACGATGTCCCTATGGCATGGGCTCGGGCTGGAGCAGCTGGCAGGATTCGATGTCGACGCGGGTTCGGTCGTCGCCTTTTTCCGGCAAGGAATGACTTCAACATCCACCCGAAGGCCGAGAGAAGGGAGCGCGAACATGCGAAGAGGGCTTGAAGTGGTCACGAGCGTGACGGCATTGCTGCTGTTCGTCTTCGCGATGCACGTCAATCCGGCGACGGTTGCTGCAAGGGAAGCGCCCCGTAGCGTCGAAGATTCGTGCGATTACACTTGCCTGACAGGTTTCGTGGATCAGTACCTGAAGGCCCTCGTCGCGCACGATCCCAGCCAAATTCCTGTCACAGATCATGTCAAATTCACCGAGAACACGATTCCGCTGAAACTCGGCGATGCGCTGTGGGGAACGATGAGCGGACTCGGAACGTACAAGCTGTACTTTGCTGACCCGGTAGGCGGCGCAGCGGGAATTGAAGCGTCGATTCGCGAGAACGGCACACCCGCGATCCTGTTGCTGCGCCTGAAAGTCGCGAACCACAAAATCAGTGAGATCGAAACGCTCGTGCACCGCAACGCGGACGACGCCGCGGCTCTTGAAAGATTCGGGCAGCCGAATCAGGTCTGGACTCAATCGCTTGAGACTGCGCAACGCGTCCCGCGGCAGGAAATGATGAAGATCGCAAATTCCTATTTCGACGGCATCCTCCATTCGTCGGGCGATTCGGTGCCGTTCGATCCGAAATGCAACCGCATCCTCGACGGCTACCAGGACACCAACAATCCGACCGCCAAGGGCTGGTTCGACAAGGATTCATTCCGGCCCGACGCCATGGGAATCCGCGAGAATATGAACACGCACATCTGGACGTACATCCATTCGATCGATCCGCGCCATATCGTGGTGATCGACGAAAAAATCGGAATCGTGGTCGGCACGTTCATGTTCAATCATCCGGGCAACGTGAAATGGGCGGACGTACCGGGAGTAGGGCAGGTGCCGATGCCACCGGTCACGCAACGGCCATCGAGCGTGCTGATGGGCGAATTTTTCAAGCTCGAAAGCGGCAAAATCCGACAGATCGAAGGGATCTCCATCGCCCTGCCCTTCGGAGCAAAAACGGGCTGGGAAACCACACCGGGACGGAATTAGCGAGGCGAATCCAATTATCGGCCGCAACCAAAGAGTTCTACCGTGTGATATTTTGTCCGCGCCGAAATTAGGGGTACGGGTCTCAGAGGATTCGACGAATTTTTAACGGAGGTGAATATCCGTGTCTAGGTGTGTGCTTGCGTTGCTGTTCTGTTCTTACCTGTCCTTCGCCAAAATTC
>PKUY01000227.1 GCA_003131705.1 Acidobacteriota bacterium
GTCAGCAGTCCAACCACCGCGATCGCCATGACTGTTATGAGAAAGCGTTTCATCGATATTCTCCCTCTCCACTTTCGGCCCCGAAAAAGTCTGCGTCAGGACTGCAAAAGCGGAGCTTCAGCGGCTGAAGCTGCTCTGATTTTGCAGAGCTTATATCGTGGCTAAAGCCACGACCCANNATACGCGATCACTTCGGTGACACCTTGCATCACTTCCGTCGCGTCGTATCGCGTTCCGATCACGGCGTTGGCACCGCGCTCGACAGCATGCTCCATCATCAAATCGAGCGCTTGTTCGCGCGTCTTTTCGCACATCTCTTCGTATAAGGTGATGTTTCCGCCCACAACGGTCTGCAAGGAGGCTCCCAAGGTGCCCAAAATACTTCGAGACCGAACGGTTACGCCGCGTACGAGTCCCAGGCTTTTTACGACGCGATAGCCCTGCAGCTCGAACGCTGTCGTCACCATTGCCGCATTCACCGTCACGTTCATTGCTGTTTTTCCCTCCGTGTAGTTCGTTGCTACTGAATCGGCGCTTTCTGTTTCAGCAGTTTGATGAACTCGCGCATCCAGGCTGGGTGATCGGGCCATGCGCGCGCGGAAATCATGTTCCCGTCGATTACGACTTNNCGGCCGTCCGCTTGCCTTTCAAAACTCCCGCGGCCAGGAGCGCCAGGGGCGCGTGACAAATCTGCGCGACCGGCTTATTCGCGGCGAAAAAATGCTGGATAATTTTGCCGCACTCGGCATGATTCCGTATATGTTCCGGCGCCCTGCCTCCCGGAATCACAATCGCGACATAGTCGGCGGGATTGACGTCGGCGAAAGCCAAATCAGCGTCCCAACTGTAGCCGGGCTTTTCCGTGTAGGTGTCGTAACCGGGCTCGAAATCGTGCACGACGAAGCGCAGTTTCTTTTTTGTGGGCGCGGCAATGTGCACGTCGTAGCCTTCTTCGAGCAAACGCTGATAGGGGTACATCACCTCTAGCGATTCTGCCGCGTCGCCGGTTAGGATTAGGATTTTCGGTTTCGCCACGGTTTACCTCCGAGATCAATTCAGGCCGCGAGAATACCACCATTTCCAGAGGACTGTCTCGGCTGCAGGACGGGAGCGGCTTCGCGCGAGTGGTCCTGAGCGCCGCTGGTATACTTGCTGAACTCAACAGACGGAGGAGGCACGCACATGCCCGAGCTTGCGTCAGTCGTGAGTTCCACGCTCGCCGAATATTATGAAGAAGTTCGCGAAACAGTGCACAAGCTGATCGCGCCAATTTCGACGGAACAGCTCTGGGCGCGGCCGTACCCGTACGGAAACAGCATCGGGCATCTGCTGCTTCATATCACCGGAAATTTAAGTTATTACATCGGCGCGCAAATCGCGGGCACAGGCTACGTACGCGACCGCGACCGCGAATTCAATGAAACCGAAAAGATTGCGAAAGAACGGATGCTGGCTAATTTCGACCAGGCGATTGCGATGGTGGTCGCGACGATCCGCAGGCAATCGCCGCAAGATTGGTGCGCGCCCTACTCGGCGAAACTTGAACCCGCCGCCAACGACCGATTCACCGTATTGATGCGGATGGCGGCGCACGCCTACCACCATACCGGGCAGATCATTTATCTCACGAAGGAACTGACGAAGACGACGAGCGGTTCGGCCCCTACCGTTTAGCGCTGCGAATGCCGGACGAGACCGAGCGAGCGCGGAAGTGCCGGGACATTCCGAAAGCGGCTCTCGCGGACATCGCCCGAACGAGGTAGAATCGTGCCCTTCGGATTCGGTCGGCAAAGGAGCCATCCCCATGAGCGTGACCTCGCAAGCAGGACCATCCGCTTCGACGGTAGAAGCCGTCAAAGAGAAGGCGCGCAGGCTCAGCATCCTTTCGATGATGGCTACAACGGCGGCCGGATCGGGCCATCCGACTTCGTGCATGTCGGCGGCCGAGCTGATGGCTGGGATTTTCTTTTACGCGATGAAATTCGACGCGAAGAATCCGAACTCTCCGGATTCCGATCGTTTCGTGATGTCGAAGGGTCACGCCGCTCCCATCCTCTATGCGGCTTTCGCGGAAGCCGGTGTTTTTCCGGCGTCGCGCGTGATGACGCTGCGGGAATTTTCGAGCGAACTCGAGGGACACCCGACGCCGCGCATTCCCGGCGTGGACGCGGCAACCGGTTCGCTCGGGCAGGGACTGTCGGTGGCAGCGGGACTGGCTATCGGTGCGCGGATGGACAAGAGTTCGACGCGGGTTTACGTGCTGCTGGGCGACGGCGAAATGGCTGAAGGCCAGATCTGGGAAGCGGCGGAATTTGCCGGCCACTACAAGCTCGATAACTTGACGGTTATCGCGGACGTGAACGCCCTGGGCCAGAGCGAGCCCACCATGTATCAGCACGACATGGAAGTATACCGGCGCAAGTTCGAGGCCGAAGGTTTTGCGACGGAAGTGATCGACGGCCACGATGTGAGCGCGGTTCTCGGCGCGCTAGACCGTGCGAAGGCCACTAAGGGACGCCCGCAAGCAATCGTCGCGCGCACGGTGAAAGGGCACGGATTCAGCCTCACCGCGGGCAAACAACAGTGGCACGGAAAACCATTTTCAAAAGAACAGCTGGCACAGGCCGAGAAGGAGATCGGCGGAACGCCGGTGGTAGTGCCACCCGATCCTGGAAAATCCTACGCGCGCACCTCGCTGCCGAAGCCGCCCGATTTTCCCGCTCCCGCAGCGCCGGATTACGAAGTTGGCAAGCCGGTCGCGACCCGCGAGGCCTACGGCTTCGCGCTGAAGCGCCTAGGGGCTGTGAATCCGAGCGTAGTGGCGGTTTCCGGAGACGTGAAAAATTCCACGTTCTCGGATATGTTCGGCAACGCTTACCCCGATCATTTCTTTCAGGGGTATATCGCGGAGCAGAATCTGGTCAGCGTCGGTGTGGGACTCGCGGCTCGCGGCAAGGTTCCCTTTCTCGATACGTTCGCATGTTTCCTTTCGCGCGCTTACGACAATGTCCGGATGGCGGCGATCAGCCGGAGCAATATCAATTTGTGCGGCTCGCACTGCGGCGTATCGATCGGCGAGGACGGCCCGTCGCAGATGGCGCTGGAAGATATCGCGATGTTTCGCGCGATTCACGGTTCCGCGGTCTTATATCCCAGCGACGCGATCTCGACGGAGCGTTTGACCGAAACGATGGCGCGCCGCAGCGGGATCAACTACCTGCGTACGTCGCGGCCGAAAACGGCCATCCTCTATTCGAAGGATGATAAGTTCCCGCTTCCCGGTTTCAAAATCCCGCGCCAGAGCGGGCAGGACCGCGTCACGGTGATCGGCGCGGGCATCACCGTGCACGAAGCGCTGAAGGCGGCCGATGAGCTGAAGTCGCAAGGCACCGCGATTCGCNNCGATTCGCGTGGTCGATCTTTATTGCGTAAAACCGATCGACGGCAAGGCGCTTGCCGAGCAGATCAACGCGACGGGCGGGCGGCTGGTGACAGTGGAAGATCACTGGCCCGAAGGCGGCATCGGTGAAGCAGTTCTGGGAGCACTCGCGCAGGCAGGCGTGGCGCCGACAAAGTTCCGGATGCTCGCGGTAAGAGATATGCCGCATTCGGGCAAGCCGGACGAGTTGGTGGATGCGTTTGGGATTTCCGCGCGGCATATCGCCGCTGCGGTTCGCGAGATTGCATAGATTCCAGCAGTTGGAAGGACAAACGAGTGTCTGAAAAGATGGTGATGGTGGGCGTGTTACCGGAAGCGATTGTGATTGATGCCAGCGAGCAGGTTGTGTGGTTTTCGAACGCGGGGAACATCAAGATCGAATTCGACGCGCAACGCTCGCCGTTCGGGTCGAACGTTTTTCAGGCGCCGCCGGGCGTGCGCCTTTCGAGTGGAGCGGCCCGTGCCGGCATCAACCCAGGTTCCTACAAGTATCGCCTATCGTTAAATGAAGTGATTGTCGCTCAGGGCGAAGTAATTATCCGCGCGAAGTAGTGAGAGTCCGTTCCGGGTTAGCACATTAGTCAGGCAGTAGCCGCACTTTTTAGCGACTTGTTTCGCCTTCAGTGGAGCCTGCGCAAACAAAGCGAATTAGGCGCGGGTTGTATCATGTTGTCGTTTGCTCCCTTCCAATGAAACCGACGTGTCAATCTGCCAGTAGCACCAAGCGGTTTTTGCCGGCCCTTTCACTTATTTGTTCGCTTCTATGCACCGCGCTGATGGCAGGTGTCCTTGACGTTCAATCGTCGCTCCTGGTCTCTGGGCAGACTTCGACTGAGGCCTTGCACGTGCCGGAACTCGACACCGGCTTTCACCTTCTCTACCAACTGAAGCCTGAGGAAGCTCACAATCAGTTTGAGGACTAGCAGAAGTCCCACCCGGAAGACCCTCTTGGGAGCGCTTCGGAAGCGGCAGCTTATCTGTTTGAGGAGTGTTATCGGCAGGGCGTCCTGACCTCCCAGTTTTTCCTGGACGATAGGCGTTTTCTTGGCAAGATCCCTCTCAAACCCGACCCGGAACTACGCGCGGCCTTCTTCGCCGCGGACAAACAGGCGCTCCGGTTGAAGACGAACCCGGATGACCCGAACGCCCTGTTCGCCATGACTCTCAGCGTGGGTATGCAGGCCGACTATGCCAGCCTCATCGACAAGCGTCACCTCGACAGCCTGAAAAAGATCCGCGAGGCTGACAAGTATTCCAAGAAATTGTTGGTGGTCGCCCCGGACGCCGCTGATGCGTACCTGGGCTTGGGCACGGCGAATTACTTCATCGGGAGTCTGCCAGGACCAAAGAAGTTTTTCCTCAGCCTCGTTGGAATCCACGGCGACAAGAAAGCAGGCATCCAGCAGATCGAGATCGCCGCCGACCGTGGCCACTACCTGCGACCGTTTGCGAAGATCCTGCTGGCGCTCGCGGCTCTGCGCGAGGAAAAGACAGAAGTAGCGCGTGCTCAGCTGATCGAACTCGTCGCGGAATTCCCCCAAAACCCGCTTTTTGCCAGTGAACTGGCCAAGCTCAGGGTCCCTCCCGCCACGACGCCTCCCTCTCAATAAGTGCATGCACCTTGAGCAGGGTGCGCGTCAGCCACTCACGCGTGATTCTCGCCTGTCCACGCAACGGAGTAAAAAAACCGCCGACCGTTCCAGACCGCGACAATCGAGGGAATGGGAATCACCGAGCTATCTTTCGACCGGCCTGAACCTCAACGGTGGGTCAACTCCCGATGAGCGATAATCGGGAACTGATGACCTATTATCCGGAAGTAGGGGATTTGCTTAGTCGCCGGCGAGGGAGCGGTCAACCGGGCGCTCCTGCGCGACAGAATCCGCAAGGATGCGCCTTACCGGTGCGAGCATCGAAGCAGGCACGGGACGCTCGCGCGGAACGCCCATCTCGGCAACCTTGCGAGGGAATTCTCGGCGGCGGTCAAGCCTCAGACCGAACTCCTGCAAGAGATCACCGGCAACGTTGGGATCGTCCGTGCGCTCCACTCCCCAAAAGCGAAGGCGGTCTTCGTTTTTTTGAAGCAACTGGAGCGATGCTTCCAGCTTCTTCATAGCGCCGTTGAAGGATGACGCGAGGAAATAGACTGGCAAGGTCCATCCAGATGGGCCGTTTTGGGCAGGCTGGCGGTCTTCGGCGTCGCGCACAGCCGGACCGAAAACCGCCCGAACGCGGACGTTATATTTGCCGTTCTGATTCCGTTCGATTGCGCAGGCATACTGGTTGGCATTCGACCCGTTCTTGACGCGCATGATACTCCTCCGTTCGCCGTTGCCTGAAATAGCGCCGGATGTGGTCCGATGGGACGCTCGCCGGACATTTCGCCGATTCGAGTGAATGACTTCGAGCCTGTTCGCCTTGGATATCTTCGTCGGCATAGAAATTCTCCTCAGGTGGGTCGATTTCAGGTGCTGCCAAGACCGCTCAGGCCGGGGAGGCACTCACCTGCGCATCGGGCCCCGCTGGCTTCGGGGCAGGCTCTGCGGATGCTTCTATTCTAATCGAAGCGGGAGACGCGGGACAAGAGGGATCTATCCTAAAATAAGTAATTTATTATCATGCACTTAAAGGAGAACTCACTCTTTCTCAAGTCTGTGGATTACGCGAATGTGAGCTCACTCTGGAAGTCGAACACCAGCGATGAATTATAAGCCCATTCGCCGATTAGCTTGAGCGCATGAGGCGGTCAGCAACGTCAGAATTGATGGTGAGCTTGCCTTCCTTCTTCAATCTGTCGAGAAGAGCGGTATGGAACGCGTCGAATGCGGCGTTTTGCTTGGTCTGTAACAGCTGTTGCGCGATTCCATCCTTTTGTTTTGCAAGCTCGTCCGGGCTGGGAGCTTGGTGGTCTGCCGGGCGATAGACGATCCAGTTGTCTCCGACTTGTGTCGGGCCGCTCACCTTGCCGACGGCCATATTGAAGGCCGCGCCAATCTGCTTGCCGGTACCGACGTCGGGGATTGAGCCGGTCCTTGAGAATGCATCAGAAGTTTTCACGGTGAGGCCGAGCGCTTTGGCTGCCTGATCGAGGGCCTCGCCGCCCTGAGCGCTCTTCGCCAGTTCTTCGGAGCGTTCGCGTGCGAGATCGATGGACTTTTCGCGCTGATAGTCTGCGAGGACCTGGTCGTGCACCTCTGCAAGAGTGGCTTGATGCGCCGGCAGGACATCTTTCACAGTGGCGATGACGAAGCCGCTGTCGACCTGTATCGGCTGGCTCAGCTCTCCTGGATGGAGGGCGGAGAGGACCTGATGCAATTCGGGCGAGTTACCGAGCGGCATGATCGGGTCCGTGGCGGCTACGGCAGGCGTCTCGCCTACCTCGAGATTAAATTTTTTCGCGAGATCATCGAGAGATTGACGATCGGATTGCCGAATCGCAGCAGCCATCTGATTCGAGACGTCATTCGCCTGGTTGCTTACCTTCTGGTCCAGAACCGGTTGCAGGATGGAATCGCGCACTTCCTCGAAACTCTTGGTGTGGGCCGTTTCGCGATCGAGGACTTTTATGATGTGGAAGCCGTACTGCGTTTTTACGAGATCTGAAATGGCGCTCTTCGGCAGGCTGAACGCGGCTTGCTGAAATTCCGGAACGGTTTGCCCTTCGACGATCCAGCCCAAGTCTCCGCCTTTGGGTTTCGTACCGTCGTCCTCGGAATATTTCTTGGCGAGGTCCTCGAAATTGGCGCCGTGCTTGGCCTGTTTCAGGACGTCGGCGGCTTTTTGGTGAATTTCTGCCACTTCGGCGTCGGTCTTGCCGATCGTCTTGAATAATATGTGCTCAACATGGGCGCGGTTTTCGACTTTGTAGTCACTCAGATGCGCACTGTAGTAGGCGCGCAAGGTATCGTCGCTGACCAGATTGCTCGCGCGCAGCTTGGCGAGATCAAGCAGCGCATAACGCGCGGAGCGTTTTTCCGGTATTTGATAACGCGCAGAATTTTTCGCGAACCAGACAGCCAGATCGGGATCAGTGGGGTGAATGGAGGCGGCCACATCGGCCGGCTTAATCAGGGCGTACTCAACTTTCACTTTTTCATTTTGCCAGCGAAATTGCTGCTCGATTTCCTGCGGAGTCACGGTGACCCCGTCCGTGATGAGCTGGCGGAATTTTTCCGTTAGCAGTTCGTCGCGGAGGATACTCTCGAACTCCTGAACGGTCATTTGGTAGCTATTCATGACCTCGGTGGGGTAACGATCTTTGAGCCAAGTGTTCCCGGACCATGCGGTGGGCAGCAGTTCCTTGATGCGCTGGGTTTCCTCATCCGGGGTCACTCGAATGCCCATGCGGTCGGCCTCGTATTTGAGGGCGTGCTGAAAAATCATCTGATCGAGAATCTGCTTCGAGTAGGCGGCCTTCAACATCGGAGGGACAGTCTGGCTGCGCGTAATTCGGTCAAATTCCTGCTGGAAGTCGACGGCACTTATTTTCTGTCCGGCGACGGTGGCAACCGCGTCAGGGCTGGCGTCCGCACCGGTAGTCCCGTTCATCAAACCGGGGATGAGATAGGTCAACATGCTCGCGCAGATCAGGCCAAGGAAAACTGTAATGGCGATTTTAACCCAGCGGTTTCGAGGCTTATCGCGCTGCTGAATGCTTTTCAACATATGTATGCACGGCCTTTCGCAACGAGAAAATCAGCCAATTATAGAAGAGATTTGGCAGGCGTCTCAATTAGATTCCAGCGGGGCTCAAAAATCAAGGCAAGTCGCAGTGAAGCAGCGGCGAAGGCCAATTGATTGATCAAATCGGCTCAGTCGTGCGTGGGCGATTCAGACAGCACTTTGCGAATTTCATCGGCCTGGGCGTAATGGGGACTGATCTTGAGCGTGTACTCGAGCTGCTTTTTCGCCATCTCATGATTGTTGGACTTCTCATATGCCATGCCGAGGTGATAGTGGAACGTGGGGTTATCCGGCTTCGCGGTCACCGCTTCCTGCAAAGTATCAACCGCGGAACTGTAGGCGCCTTGATGATAGTAAGCCCAGCCGAGCGTATCAGCGGTGTTGGGAACATCCGGGAGGCCTCTTCGGGCAGTTTGCGCTAGCGTAAACGCGACGTTGACGTTGCCATCGTGCTCGAGCATCAAGTAGGCAAGATTGTTTGCCGCCAAGGGATAATCGGGTTGGACTTGCAGCGCCTTCTGGTAGAGATCTTCGGCTTGTTGCCACTGGCCTCGAGTCTCGAGCAGGCCGCCAAGCAGTATATGAAGANNGTTCCCGATGGCTTGATCGACCGACCCTCGCGCAACCTGAGCGTTCGCGAGGAATAGAAACGCGGATACGTTATTTTTGTCGAGATCGATGGACTTCTGAAACGCCTGTTCCGCTTTGGCTGAGTCTTGATTGCGGAGTTCGACCTGTCCTAACAGAAGATAGAAGCCGCTGTTGTTGGGCACTCGGGTGATTTGATCTTGCACGCGGCGGAGCGCCTCAGCGGGCTGCTTGCGCGCGAGATCAATGTCGACGAGGCCCGTAAGCGCGTCCGTAGCGGAAGGATTTAGAGCCAGCGCTTGAGCATAGAATTTGGCAGCTTCGTCGGGCTTGGTCGCCGCCATCCTCAAGTCGCCCATGCGCGCGTAGGCGGAGGCATCCTTGGGCGCAATCTCAATGGCCCTTTTTAGATCAGACTCCGCCCCTGCTTTGTCGCCCTTCATCAGAAGCGCCCTGGAATGGAGGATGTAGCCTTCTGGTGAGCGAGGTTCAATTCTGATCAGGTTCTGGCTGCTTTGACTGAGCAGAGCGACGTCACCCTTGCGCAGGGCGTATGCCGATAGCGCGCGCTGCGGCTCCGCCAGGCCGGGGCGCAACAACGCGGCGCGCTGCCACTCGGCCTGGGCCTGGCCGAGATTTGACATCGCAGCATAGGCGACGCCGAGGTAATAATGAGCGACCGGATTATCGGGAGCATTCTTTACTACGGACTCGAGGACAGTAACGGCATCGCTTGACTTGCCTTCTCGCGTCAGCAGTTCGCCGCGAAGGACAAGCGCATCAGTATCGGACGGAAAATCCTTGAGGATAGCGTCATCGAGCTTCGAGGCATCGTCCATGCGGTTTTGGAGAATCAGCAGCTCGATGTAGGTTTTCGTAACGGCGAGATCCTTCGGGTGGTCCGCGTGCAGCGAAGCGAACTCCGCGAGGGCTTTGTCAGTTTGCCCTTGGCCTAAATAGAACTCGCCAAGCATGCGGTACGCGGCGGCACTGTCTTTGATCGAGGTTTTGGCATCTAGCAAGACCTGCTCCGCCATGTCTTTCTGACCTTCTGCTAAGTAGAGCTGGGCGAGGAGCGCGCGGGGTGTTGGGTCTTTCGGATCCAGGGTGATGGCGGCTTGGAACTGTTTTTGAGCGTCGACCGAACGATTTTGGCGCGCGCAGAACTTGCCGTAGGCGATGGTCGCCAATACCGACTTCGGATTGACGGAAAGAGCCTTTTGATAATTCTGCTCCGCGGGAGCGATATCTTTGTTTCGCTCCTGAAATTCTGCGAGCAGCAAGTACGATGCGAACCGGTTCGGATCCATCTGCAGAGCTTGCTGTACTTCGGCGATTGCTTGGGGCAGATTGCCCTGCGCTGCGTCGGCGCTTGACAGGAGCACCTGAGCTTCCGCGTTTTGCGGATCGCCTTTCAAGATGGTTTGAGCGCGGTCGCGCGCCTCGGCCGTCTGACGCCCTGCAAGAAGCAAATTCCCAAGATCCAGCTGCGCTTTCCAATTCGTCGGTTCGAACTCGGCGGTTCGCATCAACTCTTGATAGGCGTGAGTCCAGTCTCCCTGTTTCAAGAAACACTGCGCCAAGCCGTAGTGGGCGTCACCAAATTTTGGATCGATTTGGATCGCGTTTTCGTATTCGATTATTGCTTCGTTGTATTTTGCCTGCTGAAAGTATGAATGAGCTTTTTGGAAGTATTTCTGCTTGCGCGCCTCGGGGTTGCGGGAACAACCTGCGATGAAGCAAAGACCGATCGCCAACACGATCCAAAGCGAACGCTTTCCTCCAAGAATCATATCCGTCCTTCGCCGCATTACCGACCTCCACCATGGGCACTGACAACCCCAGCCACGCCCATGCAATCCGGCTTCTGCCTGGTCACCTTCCACTAAGAATACCTCGTTTGATACTGAATACTGAAAATAGATGGCTTAGAGGGGTCGAATCAGTCCATAGACATCCGCCCAGCCAGAATAGGGCTACCGGGGTGGATCTAAGCTAAAGAATGGAATCTATTTTCCACAAAGTGCCACCTCATGAGGCGGCAATGCCAAGTTATCGATCTTTAAGGGTTTGCGGCGTCTTATTTGCTGATCGATGTGGAGTTTAGGTCCACGAATTGACGTTTAGGGGGCACAGAAGGTCATATATTTGCCCTTTTGTGGCAGGTCTGCGGGTTCAAGGGCATTTTTGGATACCCCCAGTGCAGCATCAGAATATTCCATAAAAATAAGTAAACAAAAGAGTTATATAAATATTTGGTTCTAGGTAGTGGCTGCGAGCGTCGTGGCAACCGCCTTGCAATCCATAAAGAGGGATAGGTCTGGACCCGACGAGGAATTATGACGGCTGAAAGAGCGGATGGAGTGATGATCCAGGAGGATGCGAGCTGGGTTGCAGGAATAAGCCCGGCCATCCAGACCCTGGAGAGCGTGGTCAGCGAAATCGCGCCAACGAACATTCCGGTCCTGCTGGTTGGAGAAAGCGGGACAGGGAAAGAAATGTTCGCAAATCGAGTGCACCGCTTGTCGCGACATTCCGACGAACCGCTCGTGAGGATTTCTTGCGCCGCGATGACCCCGGCGTCTTTTTTGGCGGAGTTGGGACTGAATCCTGACGATAAGACAGATTCCACGGGAAGCGCCGTTGGAACAGTGTTCTTCGACGAGATCAGCGAGCTCGATCCGGCCTGCCAGCGCAGTCTGCTTTACGCGTTGCCGGACGGGGATGGAGGGGCACGCAAAGGTTTGCTGAAGGCGCGTGTGGTTTCGACAACGAACCGGAATTTGGATGACGAGATGCGCGCGGGGCGCTTTCGCAGCGAGTTGTACTACCGCATCAATGGTGTTTGTTTGCGCCTGCCAGCACTGCGTGACCGCAAGGAAGATATTCCGTCGCTAGTTGAGTTTTTTCTTACCAAGCATTCTGTTCAACTGGGCCGATCGCGCCCGTCCCTTGGTTCGCGCACGATGGAGATTGTCCTGGAGCATTCCTGGCCGGGGAATATTCGAGAACTCGAAAATGTGGTGAAAAAAATCGTGGTACTGGGCGACGAACGGCTCGCCATTGCAGAGCTGGGTGTGCCGAATTCCGACGAAAAGAGAATTCCGGCAGCAGAGATACGAAGCTATTCGCTGAAGGCTGCTGCGCGTGCGGCGTCCCGCGAAGCCGAACGGGAACTCATCATGCAGGCTCTGGCACGGACGCGGTGGAATCGCAAGCGTGCTGCGCAGGAACTTCAAATTAGCTACAAGTCGCTCTTATACAAATTGAAGCAGATCGGATTCGAGGATTCGGAAGTGACTCGAGGATGAGATGGGGGAGAAAGATGTCTAAACGGTCGCAATTTTGGGCGGTGATCGCACTGGTTACCGCATTCCTGTCTTTGGCTCACAGTGGCTCTGCAAGCACTGCGCAGACGGACACCGCAGCGCCGGCAAAGAGCGCGGCCCCGCCCGCCACCCAGGACGCGAACTACATCATCGGCCCGCAAGATGTGCTTGATGTCAGTGTTTGGAAGGAGGCCGAGTTGACTCGTGTGGTTCCGGTCCGGCCGGACGGTAAAATTTCGATGCCGCTGCTGAACGACGTGCAGGCAGCTGGGCTAACGCCCACGCAATTAGCGGCGCAGATTACGACGAGCCTGAAGAAATTCGTAAGCGATCCGCAAGTCACAATCATCGTCACGCAGATTAACAGTCAGCGGATTTATATTCTCGGTGAAGTGAGTCGTGCGGGCGCCTATCCGCTGTTGCCGAATATGACCATCCTGCAGGCGCTCTCGAGCGCGGGTGGTTTTACTCAATTCGCCAACTTGAAAAAGATCTACATGTTTCGGATGGAGAATGGAAAACAGGTTAAGTACCCGTTCAATTACAAAGCCGTCCTGAGCGGGAAGGGAACCGAAGAGAACGTGGCAGTAAAAGCCGGCGATACGATTGTTGTGCCGTAGGGAGACTTGATGCGCACGCTGAACAAAACTTTTTGGGCTGCTTTGCTTTTGGCCATGGCGGGAGTTTCTTCCGCCATGGCTCAGCAGCCGGACCAAGGGCAACAACAGCCACCGCCGCCGGATCAATCCAGCGCGCCGATCCCGGCCTATCATTCGCCCCTGGCGTCAGAAGCCGGCAACGGCGACGTTACCGAATCTCAAACAATCGCACCGGATAATCGTTCGTTGACTGGCGCGCAGTATCTTTCTCTGGGAGTGCCGACGACTCGCAGCTACTGGCAGCCGCGTCTCGATATATTCGTGTCGGCCGACTCCAACCCAAATGAAACGGGGACTGGAACCGGAAGTGGGAGTGGAAGCGGGAATGGGAGTGGTTGGGGCACGTGGTTTTCGGTTTCCGGTGGAGTAGACGTGCACCGCATCTCGGGCAACTCCAGCCTGATGCTGAGCGATGTTTCCGGCGGAACGCTCGGGGACAACGGCGGCTCGTCGGGAGGTTTCATGGAAGGGTTGAGTGTCGCAGACACGTTGGCGTTTCATCGTGCATCGATTACGTTTTTTGATCAGCTCGAGTACCTGCCCTCATCCGCCTTCGGACTGGGCGGAGCAGGGGGAGTTGGGCTTTCAGGGGGAGGGACGTTGGGAGGCGGAGGATCTGTCTTCGACCCAGGCCAATCAGTTCTATTGGGCCGGGGCCAGAACCTAGGTAACACCTTTACAACTGACGTAGATACGTATCTGACACCTCGTACATCGCTGACCTTTATTGGCGGTTATTCTTTGGAGCATTACTTCGACAGCCATCTCCTGGACTACGGCGATATGATTTTTCGCGGCGGTTACAATTATCAGATGACCCGGAAAGACACGATCGCCGTGTCATACACGTTTAGCGGATATCGCTATGGAAACGTACATCAGTCCATTGACGATCATACGATGCAGGTTTCGTATGCCCGTCGCGTGACCGGACGTTTGAGTTTTCAGATAGCAGCGGGTCCGCAATTCGTCTTTGCCCAGAGTCCAATCTCCGTCAGTGGAGGCGGGACGACTCCAGGCTCCATATCCCAAGTGTATTGGTCCTTGTCCACGGCGTTGCAATGGCAAGCCGGTCGGAACCTGCTGGGCTTTAGCTACAACCACGGAGTAGGCGGAGGGGCCGGAGTGTTGCCAGGCTCAGTCGCCGATAGGTTCACGGGCTCGGTCACACGACAGGTTTCGCGAACGTTTTCGAGCGGCATCTCCACGGGATATGACCGAAACCAGGGGACGGCAATAGGCGCTACAACGTCTTCGAATCAAACCTACGACTATTGGTTTGTCGGCGGGAATCTCAGTCATCCGATCGGTCGATCGCTGGGATTAAGTTTATCGTACCAGTTGCAATATCAAAATTCGAATGCCGCGTTCTGTATCGGACTGACATGCGGGACCAGCTTTACAAGGAATTTGATCTCGGTGGGATTGGGCTGGCACGACCGGCCTCTATTGTTTTAGCGGGAATGGGATAGCGAAGGGCGACGGGAGAAAAGATGCATACGGAAGAAAAAAGTCAGCGCGAATTGGGTCCGGCAGACTACCTCGCCATGTTTCGACGGCGATGGGTTCTGATTGCCATACTCACTGTAGTCGGGCCGGTGCTCGCCTACGGTGTCTCACGTTTCCTGGAGACCCGCTATAAGTCGCAGACGCTGGTACTCGTTGAGCCACCGACCGTGCCAACGACTATCGTGCCGCAAGTTGACTTGACGAGTATCAGTCAGCGGCTTTCCACCATGCAGCAACAAATCCTAAGCCGCACGCGGCTGGAGCCGATCGTTCGCCAATTCGGATTGTACTCGAAGGACGTCAATCAGGTACCGATGGAAGAATTGGTTGGGCGACTGCAAAAAGCGATCGACGTGACTCCCGTGCAGCCGATGGCCGAGACGGGCGCCAGGGATCTTCCCGGATTTTTCGTAAGCGTAACGCTGGACAATCCGCGGACCGCACAGGCGGTATGCACGGCCGTGACTTCCATGTTCATCGAAGAGGACCTCGGAAGGCAGGAGCAGCATTCGGATCAAACAACCCAGTTCCTATCTCAGCAGCTAGCTGAGGCGAAGACCGATCTTGACGCACAAGACGGTAAACTGGCCGCCTTCAAGGGCCGAGACAGCGGTGTGCTCCCCGAAGACGAACAGACCAACCTGAACCTACTCACCGGCTTGACGTCGCAACTCGATGCTGCGAGCCAGGCCCTGGCCCGAGCGCAGCAGGACAAGAGTTTTGCAGAATCAATGCTCACGCAGCAGCTCTCGACCTGGCAAGCGAGTCAGGGTGGCCATGATCCGGACACGCTGCAACAGCAACTCGCAGTTCTCCGGGCCCAACTCGCGAACCTCCAGGCCAGGTACACGGACGATTACCCGGATGTGATCAAAGCGAAGGCCGGTGTTGCCGCACTGGAGAAGAGAATAGCAGAGGCTCCAGACCCGAAAGGCGACACTGATCTCAACAAGGCCCAGAAGGCGGCAGGCGAACCCGCGCAAATTACGCAGTGGCGAGCGCAGGTGCACACGGCCGAGCAAGTGATTTCGGAGAAGACGAGGGAACAGGAACAGATCAAAAAGCAGATCGCGCTCTACCAGAGCCGCGTGCAAGCGAGCCCTTTGGTCGAGCAACAATACAAGGAGCTAACTCGCGGCTATCAAACGGCACTTGATTCTTATAACGACCTGTTGAAGAAGCGAGATCAGGCCGAGATGTCGGGAGCGCTTAACCGGCAGCAACAGGGCGAGCAGTTTAGGGTACTCGATCCCGCCAACTTGCCAGACCGGCCTTCGTATCCGAATCGTCCCCTATTTGCATTGGGTGGGCTGGGCGCCGGCTTAGGCCTTGGACTAGGCCTTTGCCTCCTGTTGGAAATGCAGAACACATCGCTGCGGTCAGAGAGAGACGTGGAGTTTGCTCTCCGATTGCCGGTGCTGGCCATGATCCCGTTGGTCGAACCCGTTTCGACCAAGAAGTTAAATAAGACTGTGGTTAGGTCGCCAGCCGATTCGAACCTCGGCTTGAGCGCGGGGGCCTGAGGAAAACATGTATCAGAGATTCTTTGGTTTACGAGAAAGCCCCTTCAACGTCAACCCGGATCCTCGCTATCTTTTCATGACGAAGCAGATCCAGGAATCGTTGGCCGGACTCACGTACGGCATTCAGAATAGGAAGGGTTTTATTCTGCTGACGGGCGAGGTGGGCACAGGCAAGACCACGCTTCTGAACCGCCTGCTTGACTGGTTGCGTGGGCAACGAGTGGCAACGGCGTACATTTTCAATTCAAAGTTGGAGGTCAACCATCTCTTTGATTTCATGATGGCGGATTTTGAGATTCCCTGCGAGTCGCATGAGAAAAGCCAGGTGCTCTTGCGACTCAACCAGTGGTTGCTGGAGCGATACAGGGCCGGAGAGACAGCGGTGCTGATCGTTGACGAAGCCCAGAACCTTTCTCTGGATGTGCTTGAAGAGATCCGACTCTTGACGAATCTGGAGACATCGACGGAAAAGCTTTTGCAAATTGTGCTCACAGGGCAACCGGAGCTAGAAGAGAAGCTCAAACTGCCGCAATTGCGCCAGCTGCGCCAGCGCATCACCCTGCGTTGCCGCACGACTCCGCTCTCATTGGAAGAGACCTTCGGCTACATTGGGGAACGGTTGCGCATTGCCGGTGCAAGCGGGGAACCGATTTTCTCGAAGGAAGCCATTCAGACAGTGCACATGTATTCTCGCGGCATCCCTCGCGTCGTTAATTTGCTTTGCGAGCATTCGATGATCAACGCCTACGTCGATAGCTTGCGTCCAGTGCCGGCTCATTTGGTGGAGGAAGTGGCTCGAGAATTTCAGCTGGACGAGGTTGCGCCCGTGTTGTCGGCTGGATCTCCCTCTGGAGGAGCCCAACAGTCAGCAAACACACAGGCCCTATTGGAAAATCTGGACGATTTGCTCGGACGTTTGCGTCAGTTGAATGTCGTGCCGTCGCGCGAAAGGAAATCATGAGTCGCATCCACGAAGCATTGAAGAAGGCTGAACAGGAGAGGTGCATCGGTCCGGTGACTGAAGTCACCGCTGTGCCGCCGGAGCCGATACCCGTCGCAGCCGAACGGGGAACCACCCAGCCAAGAGTCGAACCTGAGCCGATTTCGGTCGCCACCGCGAGGGCCGACTTCCTACGGTTCGAGGATCTCCGGAAGCACTGCACTCATCCGGAATGGCATATGGACCCCAACGTGAATGTTTTCTTCAATCCGCAATTGAGCGCACACGGAGCAGAACAGTTTCGGACTCTGCGCTCGCGTCTCTATCAGCTCCGGGGCACGCAATCGCTTCGAATCCTGCTCATCACGAGCTCGGTGCCAGGCGAAGGGAAAACATTTGTGATCACGAATCTGGCGCAAGCCATCATCCGCCAGCCGGATCGGCGCGTACTAATTATCGATGCTGATCTTCGCCGCGCGCGAGTACACACGCTCCTTGGCGCGCCTCCTTCACCTGGTCTCACCGAATATTTACAAGGCGAGGTAGATGAAATGGCGGTTATACAGCACGGGCATGAAGGGAATCTTTGCTTCATTCCCGGTGGAAACGAGGTAACTAACCCAAGCGAGTTGCTACTGAACGGACGCCTGAAGAAGCTCATTGAGCGGCTTGCGCCAGTTTTCGACTGGGTGATCCTCGACTCCCCGCCCTGCCTGCCCGTTGCAGATGCGACAATTCTGGCCGATGTTTGCGATGGTGTCCTCCTGGTGGCACGGGCGGGG
>PKUY01000354.1 GCA_003131705.1 Acidobacteriota bacterium
ATCGGCATCATGAATATCATGCTTGTCAGCGTGACGGAGCGGACTCGCGAAATCGGAATCCGAAAAGCGATTGGTGCGCGGCGTCGGGAAATCCTTTACCAATTTTTGCTGGAAGCTGTCCTCATCAGCGGTGTGGGAGCGTTGATCGGCATCACCATCGCGGTTGCAATCCCTTTCGTGATCGAAGCGCTCCTGCGATTTTTGCCCGTGCCGGGTGGCCCTGATGGAATGATCCTTCCGGTTTCCTGGCTTTCGGTCGTGATGGCCTTTGTAGTATCCTGCGCGACGGGCGTGCTCTTCGGGTACCTTCCGGCCAAGACGGCCGCTCAGCTTCAGCCTGTGGAATCTCTGCGCTATGAATAGACACCGCCGGGGACGGGTGTAGCGACCGCGTGTCGCGTGCATCGTGTCACCTGAGTTGAGGAGCTTCGGACTTGTGCGGAATCGTCGGCTTCACACGTAAAAACTGGTCGCCCGGACCCGAACGGATTCAGGACGCTGTTGCTACGCTGTTTCACCGGGGCCCCGATCAGCAGGGCGTGTTCGAGTCGAACACCGTCTCGCTCGGCGCCACCCGCCTGAAGATTATCGACCTCGCGACCGGCAATCAACCCATCAAGTCCGATAGCGGCGACGCGGTCATCGTCTTCAACGGCGAAATCTACAATCACTTGGAATTGCGCGCGGAACTCGAAAAACTCGGTCACCGATTCCACTCGCGCTCCGACACCGAGACCGTTCTACATGCTTTCCTCGAATGGGACACCGCCTGTTTCTCGCGGCTACGCGGAATGTTTGCCGTCGCGCTCTGGACCGAATCCACGCAGCGTCTCATCCTTGCCCGCGATCGGATGGGCATCAAGCCCCTCTATGTTTCGCGCCGCGGACAGGATCTTTTCTTCGGCTCCGAGCTGAAAGCCATCCTGATCCATCCGGAAATCGATCGCTACCTAAGCTTGGAAGGGCTCGATTGTTACTTGTCCCTGAACTACGTTCCGTGCCCGTGGACGCTGGTTGAAGGAATCGAAAAGCTTCCTCCCGGCCATTGGCTCGAATGGCGCAATGGCGAAGTTCGGTCGGACGCGTACTGGCGTTTGCCCTTCGTCGCGCCCGTGCATCGGACCATGGACTCCGCGAAAGAAGAACTCGATCAGCTTCTGCAGCAGGCCGTCCGTGAGCACCTTTTGTCCGATGTTCCGTTGGGCATTTGGCTCAGTGGAGGCATGGATTCCTCCACGATTTTGCACTACGCCGCGCAGGCATCGAGTTCTCGCTTGAAGACACTCTCGATTTCTTTTCGCGGACGCAGTTTCGACGAAACCCCTTACATCCAGCAGGTCGCGGCGAAATACGGCACCGATCATGAGCAATTCGATCTCAATCCCGACGAGGATCTTGCAGGCGCGATCGAACAATTCGCCTACTACGCCGATGAACCGACTGCGGACGCTGGGACGCTCCCTCTCTGGTTTCTCTCGAAAATGACGAAAACCAAAGTCACTGTTGTGCTCAGCGGCGAGGGTGGCGATGAACTGTTTGGCGGCTACCTCACGTATCGCGCGAACCGCCTCGCCGGTCACGTTCGGCAGTTCCCGTCAGCGGCCGTACGCCTCGGCCTCGCTGCCACGCGCTTCTGGCCCGTGTCGGACGATAAGATCAGCCTCGAGTACATGGCCAAGCGCTTCTTGAAAGGCAGTCTGTTGTCGCCGGAGCGGGCCCATGTCTACTGGAACGGGACGTTTTCCGACGACTCCAAGGCAAACTTAGTGAGCACTCCGCTTCCGGGCGCGCTGGATCGCATTCTTGGCGAGTTGCGCACGAAATTGGTGGGCGGAAACGATGTCTCTTCGTATCTCTGGTTCGACCAGAAATACTTTCTCCCGGACGATATCCTTATGAAGGTCGATCGCATGAGCATGGCGCACGCAGTCGAGGCGAGGCCGCCGCTTCTCGATCATCGCATTGTCGAGTTCATGGCTTCGCTACCGGCTTCGTTCAAGATTCGCGGTTCGCGTCTGAAGGTTTTGCTAAAAGAGTTGATGAAGGACAAGCTTCCGCCGTCGGTTTTGCGCCGTAAGAAGATCGGCCTCGACATCCCGTCTCACGAGTGGATGCGCGGGCCATTGCGGTCGCTGATGCTGGACGCGATTGGGAATGGTGTTTCCGAGCATGCCGGGCTGTTCCAAAAAGACGCGATTAACGCGTGCGTGCGGGACCATCTTGAAAGGCGGGCCAACCTTGGTTATCACCTTTGGGGTTTGATGATTCTGTTTCTGTGGATGAAAAAATGGCGGATCCAAACGGCTCCGATCTCCGCGCGGAGCCGGAACGCAACGGAAAGAGTCCTTACGTCTACCTGGTAGTCTTGCTTTTCGCCAGCGTCGTGTATCTTGGCTGCATGATTTCGCCGCCGTCCCTCATGGACGACGTGGACGCCGTGCAGGCGCAGATCGCGCGCACGATGCTGGAGTCTGGCGACTGGGTAACGGCCCGTCTGGACGGCCTTATCTACCTGGAAAAAGCTCCCCTCATCTATTGGATGGACGCCGTTTCGTTCAAGTTTTTTGGCGTTCATGATTGGACGGCGCGGCTTCCGGTGGCCCTCTCCACAGTCGCGCTTTGCTTGCTGACGGCCGCCTTCGGCGCTTGGGCATTTGGAAAACGCGCCGGGCTGTACGCTGGTTTATGCATGTCCACCTGCGTCGGACTGTTTCTCTTTACCAGAATTTTGATTCCCGACGTCATGCTGACTTTTACCGTGGCCTTGGCAATGTGGGCTCTCCTCCGAGCGCTTGATGAGGAGGAGACTCATCCCCGCTTGTGGGCTCTCCTGCTGGCTGCGAGCTTCGGCGTTGGCCTGCTGCTGAAAAGCCTGATCGCCGTGCTTTTCCCGGTCGCCGCTGGTCTGATCTATCTATTCCTGACTCGTCAGCTCTTTTCCACGCATACTTGGAAGCGGCTCCATCTCTTTACGGGCGTTTTGGTCGTGCTCCTGATCGCAGCGCCCTGGCACATTCTGGCCACGCTGCAGAATCCACCATATTTCGCATGGACTCTTCACAGCGGACCGGGCCAATACCACGGCTTCCTCTGGTTCTTTTTCATCAACGAGCAGCTTCTCCGCTTTCTGAATCTGCGCTATCCGCGGGATTACGATACCGTGCCTCGCCTGTACTTTTGGCTGTTCCATCTCATATGGCTGTTCCCCTGGAGCGTGTATTTTCCGGCCATCGCCAAGCTTTCCTTTAAGCCGGTCGATCGCCCCGGGCAAACTCGTTTGCTCGCGCTCTGCTGGACAGGTTTCATGCTCGTCTTTTTCACGTTTTCGACTACGCAGGAATATTATTCGATGCCGTGTTATCCGGCGCTTGCGCTCTTGCTCGGTTCGGCGATGGCGATGGGAGGCGATTGGGTTCGGCGGGGAACGCGCGTGCTGGCTGCCATTTCTGCGTGCGCAGCCGTCGCGATTTTCGCCATCCTCTTTCACGTGCATGGTCTGCCCACGCCGGGGGATATTTCCTCGGCGCTCAGCCACCATCCGAAGGCCTACACGCTTTCGCTTGGCCACATGCAGGACCTTACTTTTGACTCCTTCGCCTATCTTCGTCTGCCGCTCCTACTAGCGGGAATTGCTTTCCTCATCGGCGCGTTGGGCACCCTGCGAGCCACCGGACAGCGGGCCTTCCTGGCTGCGGCTCTGATGATGGTTCTGTTCTTTCAAGCGGCGCGATTGGCCATGGTCGTGTTCGACCCTTATCTTTCTTCGCGGCCGCTAGCGAACGCTCTGATGCAAGCTCCCAAAGGGCAGCTAATCACTCAGGGTTTTTTCTATCAATTCTCCTCCGTATTTTTTTACACCGACCGCCAAGCTCTGCTCGTCAGCGGCCGGCGGGCTAACTTGGAATATGGCTCGGACGCCCCGGACGCGCCCCAGGTTTTTATCGACGATTTTCAATTCAAGAATTTGTGGACGCAGCTTGACCGGCGCTACTACCTGCTTACGTTCACGTCTGCCTTGCCCCATTATGAAGACCTGATCGGATCGGCGCAGCTTCACGAAGTTGCCGAAAGTGGGGGCAAAGTCCTTGTGACCAACGAGCCGCTCGAACAAAAACCTTTGTCACCTGCTCAGGTGAGCAGATAGGTCGCACGGTTCCATCCCCTGCTTTCCTACGGATGCGGGTACCCATCGAGAAACCTATCGCGCATCCTTGCGCCCGGTTGATATACTCAAAAGATAGACCTTATGGATGCTGAAGAAAATCTGCTAGCGTACTCTATCGTTGTGCCGCTGTTCAACGAACAGGAGAGCGTCACTCCCCTTTACGTGAAGATCATCGACGTAATGGACGCGATCGGCGAGCCGTACGAAATCGTGTTTGTTGACGATGGCAGCCGCGACGGCACTTTCCGCGTGCTCTCGGAAATTTCGAATGNNGATCTGCAGCACGATCCGGCGGAAATTCCTCTGTTCATCGAAAAGATGAAAGAAGGGTACGACATCGTCAGCGGATGGCGCGTTGAACGCACCGACCACTGGCTCATGCGCCAATTTCCCAGCCGTGTTGCCAACCGCATTATGGCCAAACTCTCGCGCGTGGACCTCCACGACTTCGGCACCACGTTCAAAGCCTATCGTCGTGAAATCCTTTCGGAAATTCATCTCTACGGGGAACTCCATCGATTTATTCCTGCGCTGGCTAGCTGGGCGGGGGCCTCGGTGGCCGAAGTGCCCATAACGAATATTCCGCGCAAGAACGGCAAGTCCAATTACGGCATTTCGCGCACAATTCGCGTGCTGCTCGATCTGGTCAGCGTAAAGTTTCTGCTCGATTATTCGACCAAGCCACTGCAACTATTCGGAGTTGCCGGACTCGCGTGCCTTACCGGCGGATTCGGCATAGGTCTCTGGGTTTTCATTCGCAAAGCCATTCTCGATGAAGGCCTGATGGCCAATCATGGTCCGCTGTTGCTGCTGGGCATGGCGCTCGTGATGGGTGGTATCCAGTTCATCGCCATAGGCCTGATCGGTGAACTGCTGGCGCGCACCTACTACGAAACACAAAATAAGCCCGTCTACACCGTCCGCGAGTTGCGAGGACGCCGAAGCGCCAGTGCAGGTCGCACCGAGCCTCCGCGAACCGCCGGCGCAGCGGGGCGATAAGGCGCGGACGCACCGAACCGCCTTCTTGACGACATCGCTTTGCGGATTGTATTTGAACACTCTGAGGTTTCGTGTTGCGGCGCGGTCGGTCAAGAAGGTCTTGCGTTGCGTCCATCACTGAAGCAAACTTTAGAGCGCGCGAATTAGCGCGGGAATTACCAGAAAGTCGTTTCAGGGAGGGTACATGAAGATTGCCGTGCTAGGCGGAGATGGCTACTGCGGTTGGGCAACAGCGCTGTACATGTCGAAGAAGGGGCATGACGTTGCCATCGTGGATAGCTTCGCACGCCGCCAATGGGATTTTGAACTCGGCGTTCAAACTTTGACTCCCATCAGCCCCCTGCCCGACCGTCTGCGGGCCTGGCACGAGCATACCGGCAAGAGCATCGAGCTTTTCATCGGCGACGTGACCGACTACGAGTTTCTGGCGGCGACCATGAAAGACATTTCGCCCGACGCCGTCATCCATTTTGCTGAACAGCGCTCCGCGCCTTATTCCATGATCGACCGGCGCCACGCGTCCTTCACTCAAGTGAACAACGTGGTAGGGACGCTGAANNAGTTTCTTCCCGAATGTCATTTGATCAAGCTCGGCACGATGGGTGAATACGGCACGCCAAACATCGACATCGAAGAAGGCTACATCGAAATCGAGCACAACGGTCGCAAAGACATCCTCCCGTATCCCAAGCAGCCCGGCTCTTTCTACCACCTCTCGAAAGTGCACGACAGCCACAACATCCTATTCGCCTGCCGCGCGTGGAAGCTTCGCGCCACCGATCTGAATCAGGGCGTTGTTTACGGGACCGTGACGGACGAAACCGCGCTCGACGAAGCGCTCATCAACCGTTTCGATTACGATGAAGTTTTCGGTACCGTTTTGAACCGCTTCTGCGCGCAGGCTGCAGTGGGGCATCCGCTCACCGTTTATGGCAAGGGCGGCCAGACCCGCGGCTTCCTAGACATTCGCGACACGGTCCGTTGCGTCGAGATCGCCCGTATGCACCCTGCCGCTCCGGGCGAATGTCGAGTCTACAACCAGTTTACCGAGCAGTTTTCAGTTCTTGAGCTTGCACGGATGGTGCAGATAGCAGGCAAGAAGTTGGGTCTGAAAGTTGAAGTGGACCACATTCCCGATCCCCGCGTTGAAGCGGAAGCACACTACTACAACGCAAAGAACTCCAAGCTGATCGATCTCGGGCTGCAGCCACATTTGTTGTCCGAATCGCTGATCGATTCGCTGCTGAATATTGCGATTGAATATCGCGACCGCATCGATTCATCGCTCTTCATGCCTCAGGTCAATTGGCGGAACTCTACAAACGATCGCCGGCACCAGCTGGGTTCGACCCGTCCAGCCATACCCGAGCCGCAGCGTTAAATCGAAGTGGAGTAGATGGGTTTTCTCACAGGCAACGACAGATCTATCGTTGTTAGCCGCCCGCGACTCTCTCGCAGACCAGCCGCGCCGCCTTCACCGCGCTGACTACCTTGCCCGAAAATATGTGCAACTCGCCCGGCGCCGGCTCTTGCATGTAGAGCGTTCTCCGGTCCTGCGCCGGATTATTTTCGACCACACGGATGGTGAACCGTGAACCTAGATAAACCGCGTCCTTCGATGCCGGAACGGCCAGCGCCGAATCCTTTCGCATCGCCTCGAAGCGACTGAACGTGATTGGCTCGAAGCCCGGCCCATTCAAAAGGCCAGCGTAGGGCTCGGGAACCGGCTCCCAGGGATCGGTGGTCGTCCAGTGGTTCGTGTTTTTCGCGGAGCCAAAAAGAGACCGCTGCGAGCTTCCGTACGGGTCGAATGCCGTGAATGGGCCATCCACCACCACAAGCGAAATCCCTCGCAACTCTTGCGGGAGCTCGATCAGAATTTTCTCGGCGACCTGGTATTTCGCAATCTTGAAGAGTCCGCGGCTATGCCCCATTCCATAGGTGGCCCACACCACAAAATCGTAATCGGAGCGCATCTCCGGGGTAAACGCGCGCTGCTCGAAAGGTATGCCCAGCGCATCGATCCGCCCTGCGACCAGATTTCTCAAGATATCCGGGTCATAAATCTGTTCGTCGACTTCATAGCACTTGTCGATGAAGCCGAAATTCATCCACTCGGGACGGCACGGGTTGCAGACCAGATGGTATTGCGCCATCACGCGCTCGAAAAGTTCTGGCGGCGTCTGCGATTCCTCGTGAGGTATGGCGTAATAGTGGTGGCTGTTTCGCACGATCGCCGGCTCGAAGGCTGCTGTGAATTCGGCGCGAGCTTCGAGCGTCTCGACGATCGTTTCCGGGCTGCGGGGATAGTGGTAGCCCGAATGGATGCGGAACTGGTTGATGACGGAAGCGGCATGCAAAATACCAAGCGGGTCGAACAAACGCACATCGTGGCCCTGTTCGGCCAAGCGGATCGCGATCGTCGCTCCGTAAATTCCCGCACCGGCGACGGCGATTTTCACTCTCATCTTGACGAATTCCGCGCGGCCGCCGGTGTGGCGTCCACGAGCCTTCCTTCGCGCAGAAAATAATCCACGCCTCGCCAGCGAATCGTTCTACGGCCGAAGCTCGCGATCCACATCACGAATGCCATGGCGTCCCACAAAGGAATCAGCGGCATTTTCTTCCACACGCCCTTCTGCTGCATTCCCCATACGCCGATCATCCACGTAATCCCAATGCGGCACACCGCGTATCCTCCCAGATATGCAATCGCGACTCCAACCGAGGGATGAGTTAGAACAGCGACCAGCGCCCACGGCAACCCCCACGTGAAAATTAATCCGAGATGGCCCCACGGCCGCATCAGGCGCTGCACCGTCATCCAGCGCGTGCGCTTATGCAGAAGTTCACCCATCGACTGAAAATCCGCAACCGATTGCACAATGTACGGCAGTAACTCCACTTCGTATCCCTGCTCGGCGACCAGGCGTCCCGCGTACACGTCGTCGGCAGGCCGGTCCTCGAGCACCGGATAGCCGCCGTAGCTTGCAACCGCCTGCCGTGTGGTAACGATCGTCTGCCCGAAAGTTACTTTGAGGTCGTCCAGTTGCCACGCCACCATCACCGGCGCGAAAAAATCCGAAATCATTCCGATGGACTGCAACTCTTGCACCAGATTTTCTTCCTTGGTCGATACATACAGGCAGGTAGCCGCCCCGACGTGCGGATCCCGGAAGGGCGAAACCACCGTGCGCAGGTAATCCGGGCGCACGCGCACGTCGCCGTCGGTGATGACGAACAGATCGTGCCGCGCTTCCGTCGTCAGCCGCACTAGCCGCCCCACTTTGTCGTTGATCGCATTGCGCCCGGAACCAAACAGCAAACGAATCTGGCGATCCGGGAAATCCGCGATCAGCTTTTGGAGCACCGGCACCGCCGGGTCGTCCCTGTCGACGCAAAACACAATTTCATACTCGGGGTAATCCTGGCGGCAGAAACTCGCGTAGTTTTCGTACGCGTCTAGGTCGAGTCCCTTGATCGGCTTCAGGCAGCTGACCGGCGGCAGATAATCGGTATTCGGGGCCGTGTGTCTACGGGCGGCCCGGAAAAATTGTGCGGTGCTAAAAAGGGCGAGAAGGTAGTAGATGAACGGAATTGCAGCAACGCCCAGGATGAGGTATTGCACAATCGAAAATATGTCCGCACCTCGGAAATAAAAGGTTCAGCGACTCCGCGTGGGAACTGGCGGACGAACACCCATCTCGCCCGATCCGATTTCGCGGGAAACTGAAGAGTGCTGATGAAAGTGGGTTCAGATCGCGAAAACGCGGGACGCAATCGTCACCAATCACGCAAAAGTTTAGCATGAAAGCAATCAATTGCCGCGTCGCACAGCCGAGGAACGGCCCCGCAGGGTTTGCTCGATCGCCTCGTTGAGGCGCACTCGCGGCGCCCATCCTGTGTGTTCGCGGATCCGGCGTGTGTCGTACCAGCGATCCTGCAACGCCCGTTTCACCTGCTGTTTCGGCAAGCTCTCTCCCAATCCAACACCTTTCGCCAAAGATGCCGCCACCAACACCGGCCAGCCTGACGAAAATAGCGTCCGGCCTTTCTCGATCTCCGTTCGCGCCGCGTGATATTGCCTCAGCGTCAAATTCTCGTCGTCGACCACGATGTATTGTTGCAGCGCCTCGCCGGTCGCTTGCGCGCTCAACACCATGGCATCGACTAAATTCTCGACGTAGTTCAGTGGAACCCGCAGTTCGCGCCGCCCGAACACCACGTTGGTTTTCCCCAGCCGGAATCCCAACACCGCTATCGGCAGCGGCCTCCCGGGACCGTATATCAGCCCCGGCCGCAAGATCGTGAGCCGAAGTCCCGTCCTCGCCGCGCACTCCATGGCCAACCGGTCCGCCTCAATCTTCGACCGCGCATAGAGATCGCGTTTTTCCGGCTCGGCGTCGAAAGGCGTGTCTTCATTGATCGGCTTGCCCTCCGCCACCAGCCCGTACACCGCAATCGAGCTGATGTAGATCGCTCTCCGCACGCGGTTCTGGACGCACGCGCTCAGTACGCGCTCCGTGCCATGAATATTCGTTTCGAAAACCGCGCGCTTGTCACCGCCTTCGGTCACATTCGCCGCAAGGTGATAGACGAACTCCGCGCCGGCAATCGCCTGCGCAATCGCTTCCTTATCGGCCAGATCGCCGAGAACAATCTCTGCGCCAAGCTTCGTCAACTCATCTGCGCGCGGCGAAGGCCTCGCCAGCACTCGCACGGACAGACCTTCGCTCAGCAGGCGCCGTGCCAGAGCCTCGCCGAGAAACCCAGTGCCTCCTGTTACGCATGCGCGCATTTTCTATGGCCTTAGCCGGCTGGACATCGCCTCGGGCACAGCAAAATTCTCGTCGTCAAAAAAAGCGATTGCAGGGGAGCGAGTGTAGCCGAGTGAGTGTAGCAATGTTGAAAATCTATGAGAAGACTGCGATTTCGCATCGCACTGGAAAGCATGTAGGATATCTGCGGTGATTTCACGCGCAATTCTAATTCTGGTGCTGTTAATTCTCGCCGTGCCCGCGACGGTGCGGGCGTGCACCTGCTCGCAGGAATCGCCAGGACGGTGTCCGGGTCTGCAAGCCAGCGATGTCGTATTTCTGGGAACGGTGACGGCGGTCGAAGACATCGCCTATGCCGCGCCGAAGTCCTCCGATTCCGCAGCCGATTCCGCCGCTCCGGCCCCGCCGGTCGACATCATTGCCGCGCGTCTCACCCGCTACCATTTTCGGGTCAACGAGCGCTTCGCCGGTCCTGGCGCGCCGGAAGACACTCCCGAGATAGACATCTTTTCCGGCGGCGATGATGGGGACTGCGGCTATCGCTTCAAAGCGAACGAGCAATACGTAGTATTCACGCACCAAGGCACCGAAGGCCGCCTGTTCGCCACTATCTGCAGCGGTACTCGTCCCGTCAGCGAGGCCCGTGCGCTCTTGCCGCAGTTGCGCGCGATGCGGAACGGCCAGCGAGTCGCCTCCGTGTTCGGCGTGCTTCGTCGCGCCGACCCGCCATTTCTCTCTCTGCCGGACGATCCCGATGATCCCATCGCGAACGTCTCCCTGAAACTGCGTTCGCGCGACGATCGTTTCGAAACCAGCACCGACGCCAACGGCATATACTCCTTCTACGACGTTCATGCCGGGCAATACAGCTTTACGGCGCACCTGCCGCCGCGCACCGAGCTGACCCAGAAATCGCTCACCGGCGGACTGCCTCCCTTCAAAATTCCCAATGGTGCGTGCTATGAGTACGACGTTGTCGCGCTTCCCACGGGCCACATTCGCGGCAGCGTTGTCGGTGCGAACGGCAAGCCGCTGGCGCTCGCATCGGTCGAGATCTATCGTGCCGGCGCCTACGATGAATCGAAGCCGGGATTATGGGGATTTCAAGGCGCGCTGGGCGTTTTCGATTTCGATCACATCGGCCCCGGCGAATATGTCATCGTTTTTAACCGGCAGAACCGCATGGACCCGAATTCGCCCTTCCCGCGCACGTTTTATCCCGGCCTGAGGGACGCAAGCGATGCCGAGCCAATCAAAGTTAAAGACGGCCAGCAGCTCTTGAAAGTAAATATTCAAGTGAAGGACGGCTATCCCACCCGCCCGCTTCGCGTGCAATTGAAGTGGGAGGGCAAAAGGCCGCCGGGTAGCGTCACCGTGATGGCCAGAGCGGATACTGGCGAGAATCCCGCCGCGCAAAAAATCGTAGACGGAATCTACCAATTCACCCTGCTCGAATCCGCGAACTACACCATTTCCGCCTGGGAGGACCTCACTCCGCAGCGCGCAGCTACCCACGCGAATACTGATTGCGCGATCCCTGCGCGCATAGACTCCGACCCCGCCGCAGTTTCGGGCTCCGACGACTCTGCGAAGGCAATCACCCTCACATTTCCCGTCCCGTCGTGCAGCGAGGCACCGCAATAAACTAAAAAGGTTCCAGCGGAGCTTGCTCTTTGCGCGGGCCATGCAGATGCTCTGTTTCGTTTTGACGGTGAGTTTTCGCCGTCAGCCTCGCTCCGAAAAGTCTACAGACATATTCCTTTTCCTTGCGCCCTCCTCGTAAACTGCTAGCCTATCGGCGTGATGATTGGAGCTCTGACATCTGAGAGCGGAACTGGGGAGCCTACGGTCCGTCGGATCGCGCAAGAACAAGTTCGGCCATGACGCCCGCCGGGATCCAATCCGTGAAGAAATTTCCTCTGCGTCCGCACCCGCATCTCTACGAGATCAACACCTGGGCGTGGCTTGAAAAACTTTCCGCGCGCCTTGGCCGCGTCATCACTCTCGCCGACGTTCCCGACGCTGAGTGGGACGGTCTTGCTCGCATCGGCTTCGACATCGTCTGGCTCATGGGAATCTGGCAACGCAGCCCTGAATCGCGCCGCATCACCCTCGTCGATCATGGAAACATTCGCCAGTTCGATCTCGCGCTGCCTGGATGGAAGCCGGCCGATGTAGCCGGCTCGCCCTACGCGGTCGCGCAATACGTTCCCGATCCCCGGATTGGCACCTGGGATTCTCTCGATCACGTGCGAGAGAAGTTGCACGCGCGGGGCATGGCGTTGTTTCTCGACTTCGTCGGAAACCACACGGCTCTCGATCATCCGTGGACGCGCCAGCACCCGGATTTTTACGTGCAAGGCGCGCCCGAGGAGTTTCAGAAAGATCCCGCCAGTTTTTACCGGATCGAAACATCCTCGGGCGTTTTCTCCCTTGCGCTTGCAAAGGATCCTTACTTTCCCCCGTGGAATGATGTTGCCCAGCTAAATCATTTTTCGCCGCAGATGCGCGTCGCCCAACTCGCGGACCTTCGCAGGATCGCCGCGCATTGCGACGGTGTCCGCTGCGACATGGCCATGCTTCAACAGAATGACATTTTCGGAAAACTCTGGAGCCATTATCTCCGCGGCGCCAAGCAGCCCGAAAAAGAGTTTTGGACCGAAGCGCGCGCAGCCGTCCCGAACCTCATCCTGCTCGCCGAAGCTTACTGGGGAACGGAACCCCGTCTCCTCGATCTCGGTTTTTCATTTGTATACGACAAAGGTCTCTACGACGCCGTTCGCGACGTCAACATGCCGGAAGTTCACGAGCGTGTCGCCGCCGACATCGCTCGCCAGAGCCAGCTCGCGCGCTTCCTTGAAAATCACGACGAAGCTCGCTGCGCCACCATTTTCGGCACAGAGCGTCTCGTCTCCGTAGGAACGTTGATGGCTACGCTGCCAGGAATGCGTTTCTACCATCAGGGCGAGTTCGACGGTTCCAAGATTCATCTGCCGATCGCGCTGCGCCTTGCCGCGGACGAACCGCACGATCCCGCAGCCCTCGCGTTCTTCGCGAAAATCTTGCGGATCACGCAAGACGACGTGTTTCACAATGGAACGTGGAGTTTGTTGCCCGTTACGCCCGAAGGCGATGCGACTCCCGATGGCCTGGTCGTTTACGGATGGCGATCGGCGAAATCGTGGAAAGTGATTGCCGTGAATCTGGCCTCGCACGCGTCGCAGGGACGCATTCACTTCGGCGATCATCGGTTTCCTGCGAAGGAATATGTTTTTTACGACATGCTGAACGACGTTCGCTATGTTCGCAGCAGCGACGAGCTTCGCGATCCAGGCCTCTTTGTCCGCCGCGAGGGTCTTGAAGCCCACCTGTTTGACATTTCTCCCGTGTAAGAACCCATGCCCCCGCGAATTGAAGAATTCCACGGCGCACGGCTGATTCCGAATCGGTCCGCTCCATCGCTTCTAGCCCGCGCGCACCGCAATATTTCTGCTATCCTTTCGCCGTGCCGAATTTCCCTTTCCTACTAATATTTCTCTTGGCCGTAAGTTCCTCTGCCATCGAGCCTCGAGCCGCGGCGCAGCCTTCCCCGCAAGCAGTGGCGCAGCAACAACCGACGCCGCAATCAGATTCCGCGCCGCAGCAACTTTCCTCCGTGCCGGTTCCAACGCTTGCACCGGCCCTCAGTGGGCCTTTCATCGTGCTAGACCCGGCCCATGGTGGCGCCGACCCCGGCGCGCGCAGCGAAAGCGGCGGCACCGAAAAAGATATCGTGCTGCGGGTCGCCCAGTCCGTGCGGGCCGAACTCGAGCGCCAGGGCTATCGCGTCATGATGACGCGCAACGACGATTCAAATCCGTCCTACGACGATCGCGCGGCCATCGCCAATACCTATCACGACGACATTTTCGTCACTCTCCATGCCTCCTCGACTGGAACGCCTAACACCGTGCGGGCCTACTACAATCAGTTTGGCAGTTCTCCCAGCGGCGCGTCGATTGCCGCTGATGCGAACGCAAAAACTTCTGCGCCCGCAGCGAGCAGCCTGACCCTGTGGGACGAGGCGCAACGCCCCTACGTGGATGCAAGCCGTCGTCTGGCGGATCTCGCGCAACGCGAATTAGCTCAATTTTTTTTGGGTTCGCCGGCTGTCTCTTCAGCAGCGCCGGTGCGCGGGCTGCGCTCGATTGCGGCGCCGGCCGTAGCAATCGAGATTTCGAGCGTGTCCGGAGCGGACCAGAATTGGTTGACAGCCTCAGCGGTTCCGATCGCCACTGCGATTGCGCGGAGTGTGGCGGCGTTCCGTCAGCAAGTCTCTGCGGGGGCGAAATAGTGCCGCGCAATGTGAAGATTGTCCTCGGGATTTTGGCTATCGCGGTTCTGATCGGGATAATCAATCTGCGCACTTTGCGCGAGCGCATCCGGCGCCTTGCCGAAATGCGCTTTTCCGAAGAGCAAGCCCGGCACGAAGTTCTCGCTCCGCCGATTTTCACTCCCACGGACGTGACCGTGAAGGCAAAAATCTTCTGGGCTGCTGGACCGGACAAACTTGCTCCCGTTGAAATGGATTTGCCGCTGTCGGCCGATCCCGTAGAGCGTTCGAAGCAATTGCTACATACCCTGATCACGAATCCTCCCGATCCTGGCGAGCGCACGGTTCCTGCCGATGCTGTGCTGATGGGGTTTTACGTACTTCCGGATGGGACCGCCGTCGCGGATTTCTCCGACGCGCTCACATCCGAAATGCCATCGGGGATTCTCAGCGAGCAATTGGCTGTCAACTCCATCGCCCAGACACTTCAGAGCAATGTGCCGATCCTCCACCGTCTCAAAATACTGATTCACGGTCAGGAAGTGGACACACTGGCGGGCAACGTGGATCTCACTGGTTTCTTCGATTTGAATCCGCCCGTTCCAACGCCAGCACTCACGCCACCCGCAGCAACGACTGCAGCGAAACCGGCGCATTAGGATGGGCGTCCCGACCCTGCACGAGGGCTGTTAGTTGACACTACCTGCCGCAGTCGGCACACTGTTTTGTCAAACAAAGCAGGGCAGTACCGAAGGGAGATTTGATTTTGCGAGCAGACGGACGTACGCCGGATGAATTGCGGCCTGTGAAATTGACACCCGATTTTATCTCCAGCGCCGAAGGTAGCGTTCTGATCGAGATGGGGCGCACGCGAGTGA